>CAMDQC010000001.1 GCA_945905735.1 Prosthecobacter debontii
ACCATCGCGCTAGGTTCGGGAACAACCGCGAGTATGCCGGTCGTGGTGAAAGCCGTAGTGTCCCACGTATAGTCGAGCGTCAGGCCGGGCAGGATGAGGTCGGTGCCTACGTTGAATCCCGTTGCGTTGATCGCGCCGCTCCAATCGAGAACGTCAAACGAGTTTCCGGGCACAGGGTTGAATCCGCCGAAGAGGCTCACTGTGAATGTTCCGTCGAGCGTGAGGTTGGTGACGCCGGCGACTTTGTCAAATTCGCCGGGGTTCGTGCCGCCGATCTCCAGCGTGAGTGCGGATGCGGTTCCGAAGGTGAGCGCGTTGTTAAACGTGAGCGTCCCGGGAGATGCGCCGGGCGAGAGTGTGCCGTTCACCGTCGTCGCGCCGAGCACATTGCCGTTGCCTTTCAGCGTCTGGCCGGTGGCGACGATGAATCCGCCGCTTGCTCCCGCGACGTCGAGGTTTGCAGTAGATTGCACGTCGATGGTCGCGCTGCCGGAAATGGACCCGGTGATTGCGAGCGTTCCGCCGGATACGATGGTCGGGCCGGTGTAGGTGTTCACGCCGCCGAGGGTTTGTGTGCCGGCTCCGGTTTTCGTGAGCGAGAGCGCCGCAAAACCGTTCACGAGCGTGCCGGAGAAACTGCCGCTTCCGCCCGCACTACCGACTGTGAGGTTTGAGCCAAATGCCGCAGTCGGGAAAGTGCGTACGGTTCCCGAGCCGTTGAGCGCATTGATGGTTTCCGCACCTGACAGCGAGGCGAGTTGAAGAATCGCACCGGAATTAACCGTCACGCTGCTGCCGTTTGGAATCGTCTCCGCCGCCGTCGCGACGCTGGCTTGCAGAATCGTTCCTGCGCCGGTCACTACGATGTCGCCGGTAAAATCATTCGTGGTGGCTTGGAACGTCGTGCGAGCGCCGCCGGTCACGGTGAGGGTGCCGACGTTGCCGGTGATCCGTCCGTCAATACCGAGGCGGTCGCCAGCGACTTCGCCGCTCAGTGTCGTCGGGCGGTTAAGCGTCAACGTGCCGGCAAATGTCGAGGCATCTGCGCCGCTGCCGGTGTTGTCTGCACCGATAACTACCGTGCCGCTGCCGAGCGCACTCACGGTGACCGCATTGGTAATATCCGCGCGCTGCCCGAGGTAAAGCGACGCGTTTGCCGCGGTGTCGCCGATGACGATGGTCCCCGTGCCAAATGCCGTGCTCGTCGTTCCACGGAGGCGTCCTTCACTCACAGTCGTGCCGCCGCCGTAGCCATTGGCTCCGGTGATTGTTGTGGCTCCCGCACCGAGTTTTAACATCGCGCCAGTGCCGGTCACGACGTTGGTGAATGTCACGTCGTCTGGACGATTGAGCGCGAGCGTCGCGTTATTCGTGATCGCCCCGCTGATTGCGCCAGCGCCCGCTGTCGCGCCATCGCCGAGTTGCAGCGTGCCGCCGGAAATCGTCGTGCCACCCGTGTAGTCGTAAGCCACAGGGCTCACGAGAGTGAGCTTTCCGTTGCCTTGCTTTGTGAGGCCCGTGGTTCCGCTGAGTTTTCCTGCTCCGCCAAATGTGTAGTTCAGCGTCGTGTTGTTCACCGTCGTGCCCAAGGGCGTAAGCGTTGTGGTGAGATTGACGGTCGTCGTGCCCGTCGCCGTGTCATCAAACGTCGCGCTGTCAGTATTCGTCGCGCCTTGTGCGTATCGCGTGCTCGTGGAAAGTAGGGATGTCTTCCAGTTGAACGTGCCCGCAGTGTTGCCGCCGTCCGGGTCGATGTCCCAATCACCATTCGTGTTGCCCTGCCATTTTGCCGTCTCCGCGCCAGAGATGGTCACGTCCACCGAAGTGTTGCCGGAATTGTCCACAAGCGAGCCGCCGACACGGAATGGAAGCGCGAGCGAAAGGCCAGCGTAGCCCGTCCCGCCGATGCTGCCGGTGTAGTCGAGCAAGGTGAAAGTGCCCGCCGTGAGATTGCTCCCGATCACTCGCAGCGTGGTCGCCGCAGTCGGCGTGAAAGTCGTCACGTTCAGCATTGGCGCAGTGGGATTTGCGAGCGCACCGTTGTCAAAACGCAGCGTCGCACCGGTGGTGGTTCCTGTCGTCACGGTGCCAACATTAAGCGTGGTGCCGAGCGTATTCAGCTTCACGCCGAACGTCGCACCGTCGGCCACAGTCACCGTCGTCGCGCCGGTCTGCGCGGGCGTGGTGATGAGCGTGCCCGAGTTCACGTTTGTCGCGCCAGTATAGGTATTCGCGCCGGTGAGCGTGGTCGTGCCTGTGCCGACGTGGTTCAAAATACCGGCACCCGAAATCACGTTGGCGATGGCGGCGGTTCCGCTGCGGTCGATAGCGAGGGTGGCGCTATTTGTGATTGGGCCCGTGAGGGAGCCCGTCGCGCCACCCGCGCCTAGAGTCAGCGTTCCGGCGGTGATGGTCGTTGCTCCGCCAAACGTATTTGTTCCCGCGAGCCGCAAATTTCCCGCGCCTGCTTTGTTCAGCACCATGCCGAGGAAGCTCGGGTTTTCGTTGATGTTGCCGGTGATGTCCAAATCGACCGGGGCGGTGCCGTCGGCCACGTTCATCGAGTAGGTCGTTACCCCGCCGTTTTTGATGAAAAAGAGGTTTGTCGAAATCGTATTCGTCAAGTTGCCGCTTGAATTCATCGTCAACGTCGGCCCTGCAACATTGCCGGCGCGAAACCCGCCCGGTCCGCTAATCGTGCCGCCGTTTTGCAGCGTGAGGTTGTTCATGTAGTTCGTGTCGGAATCGTTGGCTGAAAACGGAGACGAAAAGTTCAGCGTGCCGCCGTTGACCGTCATCGGCGTGGTGGACTTGATCGTCCAGAGCCGCGTCGCATCCAACGTGCCGCCAGCGTTGATCGTAATCGGCGCTGTAAGAAAATATCCGCGGTCGAAACTATCGACCGTGTGAACCAGCGAGAGCGTGCCGTTGTTCACCGCGACGCTGGAGATAGCTGCTCCGTTTCCGGTTCCTCCGACCTTATTGAGAATTTGCGTGCCGCTGCCGGATTTCACCAGCGCGAGCAAACCAGAGGTGCCGTTCTCGAGTGTGCCGGTGAACGTTCCACTCCCGCCAGCGGAACCGATGGTCAGCGTCGCAAGTCCGGTTAATCCCTCGTGACGCCGGATCGTGCCCGCACCGGTCAGCGCATTGATTGTCTCGGCGGCTGCTGCAACACCCGCAAGTTTCACGATGGCACCCGTGCCGATGTCGATGCTGCTGCCATTCGGAATGTGCTCCGTGCCCGTGCCGACGCCCGTTTGCAGCACGGTGTTCGTCCCCGTCACCGCCACATCGCCCACAAAATCATTTGTCAAATTTTCGAGTACCGTGCGCTGCCCGCCAGCAAAGGTGAGCGTACCGACGTTGCCCGTGATCTTCCCTTCCCAACTCGTGCGGTCGGTGCTCGCGGCGGTCATGGTCGTCGCACGGTTCAGCGTGATGAGACCGCCAAAGCTGACATTGCCCGCTCCCGCGCCGGTGGTACTTCCGATGGTCGCTGTACCGCTACCGCTGGCGCTGACGGTGATGTTTCTTGAGGAACCGACGGAGGTGGTGAGAAAGGCAACATTGTTTGCGCCTGTCCCTGCGTCACCGAGGGTAATCGTCGCGGTGCCGTAATTCGCGCTGCCTGCGAGGACGGTGCCATTGCTGATCGTGAGTCCTTGGAATGTTGATGAGGAAGGCGAGAGGGTGAAGGTGCCGGAGCCCTGCTTTACGATCTGGAGCTGGCCATCGTTGTTGTTGAGCTGGCCAGTGTAAGCGGTGCTCGTGTTGTCGCCGCCGATTTTCAGCGTGCCCACGAGTCCGTTACCCACATTCGACACGAAAACAGTCCCGCTACCCGCAAGGCTGCCGATGGTCTCGGTGACACCACCGTCGAGGCGGAAATGGGCATTCGTGCCACCCATCGTCACCGCGCTGGTGTTGCCGAGCACTTCGCTCACTGGGAGACGCAGGAAAGTCAGGGACGCGTTCGATATCGCGATGCTGCCGCTGTGCGAATTGGTGTTGTTGCTGATCTGAAGAAGGCCCTGCACGGTCAATGCACCGCTGCCGGTAAGCTGGCCGGAGAAAGTCGTGTAATCATCAACCACTTGCCGTCCGAGGATCGTGCCTCCACTCGCGCCGATGGCGATGGCATTTGCCACAGTGACGGCCGCCGCGTTGCGCTCTATCGTGCCGCCATTGAGCGTGACCGCCGCCGTGCCGAGCGAGTTATTCGCGCCCATCGTGATGCGCCCCGCATTAATTGCCACAGTGCCGGTTATGCCCGTCTGCGCGCCGGAGATCGTCAGCGCGCCTGCGCCGTTTTTCACCAGCGCACCGCCGATGTTCAGCGTCTGGCCAAGCGTCACGGCATCCGAGCGGTTGTACGTCAAAGTCGCGCCGGTCGCGCCGGTCACGGTCCCCGTGCCGAGCGCGCCCGTTGTGCCGCCGCCGCCGACAGTAAGCGAGCCAGCAAGCACGTTGGTCGTGCCCGTATAAGTATTGTTGCCGAGGAAGACGACATTGCTCGCCTGCTCCACATTGAAGTGCCCCGTCTGCGAAATCACCGTCGTCGCGCCAAACGTCACCGTCTTCCCGTTCGTTCCATAAACGTGCAGCGTGTTTCCGTTCGTGAAAACGTTCGCGCTCGTGATGCTCAGATCGCCGTTGACGGGATTGAACTCGCCCGTCCCTGTCTGACCGGCATTCACGGCCAGATCAAATCCGACAGTCTGCACATTTGTGCTGTAGTTTTCGATTTTTCCGAAGATGTCGAGCGCGCTGCCTGTGAGGCTAAAACTTCCGGCCGTTGCGTCAAAGATGAGCGAGTGAAAATCGTCGAATGCAGTGTAGTTGTTGAAAGGAGAAAGCCGTGTTGTGCCGGCGAACGTCAAATCAACCAGCGGTCCGACAGTCGGCGTGAGGTCGTCGTTCCAGTTGGCTCCGGTACCCCAATTGTCATCGGCCCCACCGCCGTCCCAAATGGTCCCAGCCGACGCCGACTGCGGGAGAAGGATGAGCGACGGTGCGATTGCGATGAGTGCTGCGATTGAACGAGCGAGCGGTTTCATAATTTGATTGCGTGATTTGTTGATTTCCTGATCCCAGAAGAAACACTGACGGCTCCGTCGATTACTCCGGTTTGCAAAAACCGCAACCCCTAAATCCGACATACCGGACACCATTCCAGCTCGGCAGGTAAAGAGTGCTGCGCTAGGCGGAGCTTTTCGCGTCTCGCTCCTGCGGCGGCGCACATCCTATATGCAGGAGCATATTGCGGTAAACCGAAACTTTTAGTTGCGGGAAGGCGGGGTTTGTGGGAGTTCGTTGGGGCCGCATCACCACCGGCATTGAGGTTTTTCTTATGCGCATTATTTGTCTCTCGTTTGCCATGTTCACGGCTGTCGCGATGGCCGATCCGGTCATTTCGGAGTTCATGGCGTCGAATCTTACGACGATTAAGGATGGTCACGATAATTACGAGGACTGGATCGAAATCTGGAACCCGGACCCGACCCCAGTGGACCTCGCGGGCTGGCGTTTGACTGATAACGCGACCAACCTCGCAAAGTTCGTTTTTCCGTCTTACACGATCACGCCGGGGGGCAGGGTGGTGGTATTTGCTTCGAACCGCGCGGGCTCTACGGGAGCGGCGACGCATGTGGATCCGCTGGGGTATC
The DNA here is from genome assembly GCA_945905735.1 of Prosthecobacter debontii. Lineage (GTDB taxonomy): Bacteria > Verrucomicrobiota > Verrucomicrobiia > Chthoniobacterales > Chthoniobacteraceae > SXWH01. The sequence continues at coordinate 5,670 of CAMDQC010000001.1, forward strand.
GGCACACGAATTTCTCGCTCGCGAAAGCCGGTGAGTATTTGGCGTTGGTTAAGCCGGATGGGGTAACGAAGACGACGGAGTTTGCGCCGGGTTTTCCGCAGCAGGTGGATGACATCAGCTACGGCCCGCCCGCGACGGTGGAGGCGTTCACGGGGAGCACGTCGCAGATTCGCTATAAGGTGCCGACGACGACTGCGGATGATGCGGCGTCGCCTAACTGGACGCAGGCGACGTTCACCGACACGTCGTGGACGAGCGCGACGGGAAGCGGCGTGGGTTTCGAAGTGGGATCGCCAACGGCTTCGTGGCTGCTCGACGAGGCTGCGGGGGCGACGAGCGCGGCGGATTTTACCGGAGGAGGACGGTCTGCGGGACTGAACGGGACGGGGCAGACGTTTGGCGTGAGTGGCGCGAATGCAGGGACGGCGACGGCGGTGCAGTTCAGCGGCGCCGGCGGGTTGACGGTGCCGTTTTCGTCGGCGCTGAATCCGGCAGCGACGTTTACTTTTGCAGCCTGGGTATATCCGACCGGTGGGAGTGGGCATCGCGCGGTGGTGTCGTCGCGGGTGGGGCCAGCGGGTCAGCAGCGGGGATATATCTTGTATATCACGCCATCGAATACGTGGGAGTTTTGGACGGGGACGCTGGGGGACTGGGAGGTCACGACTGCGAATACGGCGGTGACGTTTAACGCGTGGACGCATGTCGCAATCACACGCGATTCGACGGGGACGAAGCGGCTGTATATCAATGGTGCGCAGGTCGCGGCCTCGCCCGCAAACCTAGCGAATTACGTGGCGAACAACAATACGGCGAACGGCTTTCACCTCGGCTGCGGCGATGATCTGGGGACGACATTCCGTTTCGTGGGGAAGATCGATGATGCGGGATTTTGGACCTCCGATATCGGATCGTCGCTGGTTAATCAGCACCGGACGGGCGGATTGGATACGTTCCCGACTCCGTTGTATCCGGGCCATTTCCAGAGCAACGTGCAAACGCCGATGTTCGGGGTGAATCCGGGGATTTATACTCGGCACACTTTTACGGTGACCGACAAGTCGCGCTACGTGGCGCTGCGACTGCGGGTGAAATACGACGACGGGTATGTGGCCTATCTGAACGGGACGGAAATCGCGCGGAAAAACTTCGCAGGGACGCGCTCGTTCAACTCGGTGGCAACGCTCGATCGTGCGGAGAATAATGCGGTGGTTTTTGAAGACCTGGACGTGACGGCGGCCGCTCTGCCCGCGATGGCGAATGGAGTAAACACGCTCGCCGTTCACGGGATGACGTATGTGAATTCCGCGACGGATTTCCTACTGACCCCGGTTCTCGATGCGACGCTGACTTCCGCTGCGCAACCGCCGGGATATTTCGCAGTGGCAACTCCGGCGGCGGCAAACTCCGGCGGCAATGTAAATCCCGGGCCGGACATTTCGAACGTCGCACACACGCCGACGCAGCCGGCGGCCGGCGGAGCGTTGACGGTGACGGCTTATGTGAAACCTCGGCTCGCGACCATCGGCTCGGTGTCGCTGAAATATCGCGTGCAGTACGGTGCGGAATCGGGCGCGATCTCGATGGTGGACTCGGGACCGGTGCCTCTGGCGACGGATGGCTCGCGCATTTTCACGGGCACGATTCCCGGAACGCACGGCGCGACTGCGCGGCAGATGCTCCGCTATTACGTCACGGCGACAGACACCTCGGCACGAACGTGGCGCGCGCCGTATCCGGTGGACCTGACGAACGACGACGGCTTATCGCAATCGCCGGAATATTTCGGCACAGTCATCGCGGATGCGACGCTCACGGCATCGATGCCGATCATGCAGTGGTTCACCGCCGATGTGGCGAATAGCGACACGCGAACCGGCAGCCGTGCGAGCGTGTTTTACGGCGGGCTTTTCTACGACAACATCTACGTGCGGCAGCGCGGCGGCTACACGTCGGCGGGCTCGCAGAAGTTTAATTTCAACGCGAAGGAAGGCATCTACGTGAACCCGACGCTCGGCACCGTGGGCGAGCTGAACATGAACAGCAACGGTGTGGATCCAAATCATTTCCGGGTGAGCCTTGCGTATTCGATGTATCGCGCAGCGGGCCACACTGCGCTGGAGGCGTTTCCCGTGGCGATGGTGCGAAACGGAACTTCACACCGCATGGCGACGCTCATTGAGCAGCTCGACGAGGATTTCCTAAAGCGCAAGGGCTTCGACAACGACGGTGCGCTCTACAAATTCGTGCAGCGGCTCGGTGAGGAGAACACTCCTGGAAACGTGGTGGGCGGCGACTACTCGGGCAGCCCGGGCTTCAAGAACGAGAATCCGATTTACGGCGTGGAGAAGAAAACTCGGACGTACGAGGGCTTTGCAGATTTCTCGGCCTTCACCGCGGGAATCGGTACGGGCACAGCGACGGACAAAAAGAACTTCCTCTTCAAAAATATGAACCTCCCGAACTTCGTGAACTTCATGGCGGTGCGCGCTTTGATTTCCGAAGAGGACGTGAACCGCAAAAACTTCTACGCATTTCGCGACACGATCGATTCACAGGAGTGGTTCCTTTTCCCGTGGGACAAAGACATGACGCTGGGCGTCGGCTACAACACGACCGTCTCCACGAACCGCAACAATCCGTGGCAGAGCACGAGCACGTTTTACCACGACCCGACGGCGACCAAGCAGTGGACAGTTCTCTGGCAGCTCGGCTACGACATCCCGGAAGTGCGCGCAATGGTCGGCCGGCGTCTGCGCACGCTGATGGACACCATGATGGGTCAGGTCGGCGCGACCATTCCCGGAACGACGGTGATGGAGCAAAAGCTGGAGGAAGTTCGCACGATGTTACTGACGCCGCCCACCGGATTCGCCACAGACGGAAACTATCGCAACCGCGCAAGTTTCGACACGTGGCTCGGCCAGCATCGTACTGCGCTCTTCACGACTTACGGTCCATCGAGCGGCTACAATATGATTCCGACCGTCGCCAGTGCGTTGCCCGTCGTGACGCTCACAAACGCGGTCGCCAATCCGCCTGTCGCGACCGCCGGCTACTCGCCGCAAGATCACGAAACCATCGAAATCACGAACGCAAATTCCGAGGATGTGGACATGAGCGGCTGGACGCTTTGGAACCCCGGTGCGACGTCGCCATTATTCACGTTCCCCGGCGGCACAGTCGTGCCAAAAGCCGCGAGCGCGCCGCTCAACAAGATGAACGTCGTGCGCAGTCAGCCCGGCTTTCGAAATCGTCCCGGCGCGCCCACGACGGCGGAGTTTGTTGTCGGCGCATACGACGGCCAGCTCTCCGCGCGTGGCGAAACCGTGCAACTCCGCGAAGGCGCGCTCGTAACTTCGCGGCTCGTGAGCACCTTCAGCACGCCAGCCGCGCCGACTGCCGCCCAACAATCGCTGCGCATCACGGAACTCATGTTTGCGCCGACGGCGCCGACGCCCGCCGAACTGCTCGCTGCGCCGGGGACGGTCGCGAGCGACTACGAATACATCGAGCTCCAAAACACCGGCGTCACGAACCTCGACATCACCGGCGCGAAGTTCACCGACGGCGTGGATTTTGTTTTCCCGACTATGGTGCTTACGCCGGGACAGCGCGTTCTGCTTGTCGCAAATCCAGCCGCATTTGCCGCGCGTTACGGCGCCGGATTTGCCATCGCTGGAACATTTGGCGACACGCTGGATAACTCCGGCGACCATCTCCGTATCGAGGACGCAGTCGGCGAAATGGTCCTCGATTTCACCTACAACGAACGCTGGTTTCCTCCCGCTGATACCGGCGGGCGTAGCCTCGTCGTGCGCAGTCCATCGCCAGACTACGCGACCTACGACCTGCCCACGCACTGGGCTCTCAGCGGCACTGGCGGCGGCACGCCAGGCGGCGCAGACAATGGCGATTTCGCAAATCACTTCGATGGCTGGCTCTGGGATCATTTCAACGCGGGCGAAATCTATCTCCCTACGTCTGCAAACCCAGCATACACTGTGAACACGGCGCTCGTCGGCCCTGCGGTCGATGCCGAAGGCGACGGACTGACGAACCTCGCCGAATACGCATTCGGCCGCCAGCCGCGGGTCCACGACAACAGCGCGCTTTCAACCGCGGTCATCGTGAATGACGCAGGCAACAACTACCTCGCCGTCACATTCAAGCGCCGCCACAAAGCGCTCGATATTTCCTACACGGTGGAAACAACAGACACCCTCGGCGGAACATGGACGCCGACCACGCAGCAGTTCGGCGGGACCACCAATCTTGGCAACGGCATTGAGCAAGTCACCTTCCGCGATTCGACCCCTCAGGGAATCACTTCACGTTTCATCCGAGTTCGAGCAGTAATGCCATAGATTTCGCTGCCACGGGCTGGGGTGGTCTTTTACGACCTCCGAAAATCCCGCCTTCCCTCCCGCCCATATCGTGCTAACGAAGAGCGATATGAGCAAACCTCACCCCATTCACGACAAACTAAAAACCATCTCGCTGTTCCATGACTTCACGGACTCGGAGCTGGAGGAATTCCTCAATCTCGCCGACCCGGCCAGCTATCTCGCTGGCGAAAAGATCGTCTGCCAAGGCGAGTCGGGCAACGCCATGTATTACGTCGCGGAAGGCAACTGCCGTGTCGTCACCCACCGCGATGGCGACCTCGTGGAACTCGACCGCCTCACCGCAGGCGACATCTTCGGCGAAGTCTCACTATTTGATCACCAGCCGCGCAGTGCCGATGTGCAAGCCGTCACCGACTGCATCCTGCTAAAGATCAATGAGGGCGTCCTCCGCGCGCTGGCGGCGTTTTTCCCCGCAGCGGCGTTTAAGTTCCTGCTCGGGATCGCGCAGGAAATGGCACAGCGTCTCCGCCGCACGAATACGCGGTATGTGGACTCGGTGCTCGCTCCGCACGAGCCGAAGTAACTAGCGCTGCCGCCGACCCTTCCAGGCCCCGGCTTGCGGCTCTGGCTTGCGCTCCTGCTGCTGCCCACGGCCTGCTGAGCTTGGCGGCATCGCAGGGCGATCTTCTCGCCGCCGCGGTGGTCCTTGCTGTGGGCGTGGCCCTTGTTGTTGCCGCGGCTGCTGCTGCTGCTGCCGCCGGGGCTGCTGCTGCTGGCGCGGACGCTCATCAAAGTTGCGCTCTTCGCGCGGGGCGGCGGCAGCTTGGTAATCAAAGCCCTCAGCGCGTTTGCGCACGATGCCGCGCCCGATGAAACGCTCCAGCGTCCGCAGTGCCGCCGCGTCGCCGTGGGTGACGAAGCTCAGCGCATCGCCAATCGCCTGCGCCCGGCCCGTGCGCCCGATGCGGTGGACGTAATCCTCCGAGTGCATGGGGAAGTCGTAGTTCACCACATGCGAAATGCCGTCCACGTCAATGCCGCGCGCGGCGATGTCCGTGGCCACGAGCACGCGCACTTTGCCGGACTTGAAATCATTGAGCGCGCGGAGCCGCTGCGCCTGCGAGCGGTTCGAGTGCAGCGTGGCCGTGGGGATGCGGCTCTGCTCCAGCTTGCGCGCCACGCGGTCTGCGCCGTGTTTTGTGCGGGTGAAAACGAGCACCATATTCATCGCTGCGTCGTTCAGCAGATGGGAAAGAAGCGCGGGCTTCAGGTGCGCGCCGACTTCATACACGAACTGCGTCACCGTCTCCGCTGGGTTCGAGCGGCGACCGATCTGCACCGTCTTCGGCGAGCGTTGAAACTCGTGCGTCAACTGCTCGATGTCCCGCGACAGCGTGGCGGAGAACATCAGCGTCTGGCGCTTCTGCGGGAGAGATTGGAGAATCTTTCGGATGGAGGGGATGAAGCCCATATCCAGCATCCGGTCCGCTTCATCGAGCACGAGAAACTCCAGCCCTTTAAAAGTCCCGTGGCGTCCGCCCATGAGGTCCATGAGGCGTCCCGGCGTGGCGATAATCACATTCGCCCCCGCCTTCATCGCCGCGATTTGCGGGCGCTCGCTCACGCCGCCGTACACGTTCGCGATGGAGATGGGCACATGCTTCGAGTAGGCGAGCACGTTCTCGTGAATCTGCACGACCAGCTCCCGAGTCGGGGCGAGCACGAGCACCCGAGTGCCGGGGCGATTTTCCCCGCCGAAAGCCTGCGCCAGCTTCGCGAGAATGGGCAGCGTGAAAGCCGCCGTCTTCCCGGTCCCCGTCTGCGCGATCCCGATCAGATCGTGCCCCGCAAGAATTTGCGGGATGGCGGCAGCCTGAATCGGAGTCGGCTCGGTGTAACCCGCCTCCTGAATGGCTTTTTCAATACTGTCCCCGAGTCCTAGTTCACGAAATGGCATAAGCTCCGCACTATGGGGCGGAATGTGGAATCCGTCACGAAGCATCTCACTTGGTCCACGGGGGGGTGATTAAAAGTGGAAGAGTGCGAGTGGCTTGGGCGTCTCGCCCATGAAGGAGCGATACTCATGGGCGAGACGCCCAAGCCACTTTTAATCCCGCCCCACGTTGGGGGACAAAACAAAACCGCTGGCACCTCGTTTCCGAGATGCCAGCGGCTTGTGATTAGTTTGCTAAAGCGCGGGTGCTATTGGCCGGGACGGTAGTCCTCGAATGCACTTGCGAACGCTTGGTCGAGGCCGACGAGGTCTTCGCCGGGCTTGATTGCGGTGTCGAAGGCTGCGGCTTCTTTGCGCATGTCTTCTTCGCTGTAGTTCGCTGCTTTGATGGAGAGGCCGATGCGGCGCTCGCCTTTGTCCACTTTGATGACGCGGGCTTCGATTTCGTCGCCGGCTTTGAGCACGTCTTTGACTTTCTCCACCCGCTCTTCGCGGAGCTGGGAGATGTGGACGAGGCCGTCGATGTCGCCGTCGAGCTGCACAAACGCGCCGAAGGTGGCGAGTTTGGTGACGGTGCCTTTGACTTTGTCGCCGATCTTGTAGCGCGTCTCGATTCCCTTCCAAGGGTCTTCGTCGATTTGCTTCATGCCGAGGCTGATGCGCTGGGCGTTTTTGTCGATGTCGATAACGACTGCTTCGACTTCGTCGCCCTTTTTCACCTGCTCGGATGGGTGGTTGATCTTGCGGGTCCAGCTCATGTCGGAGACGTGAACCATGCCGTCGATGCCTTCTTCGAGTTCCACGAACGCACCGTATGCGGTGAGGTTGCGGACGATGCCTTTGACGGTTTTGCCGATTGGATACTTGTGCTCCATCGCGTCCCAAGGATTGGTCTCGAGCTGGCGGACGCCGAGGCTGATCTTCTGTTCGTCTTTGTTGACGCCGAGAACGATTGCTTCGAGTTCCTGGCCCATGGTGAGCACGTCGCTCGGGCGAGCGATGCGCTTGGTCCATGAGAGTTCGGAGACGTGGATGAGGCCTTCGACACCTTCTTCGAGTTCGACGAATGCGCCGTAGGGCATGAGGTTTGTGACCTTGCCTTTGACTTTCGAGCCGACTGCGAAGCGCTCTTCGATTTTGTCCCATGGGTTGCGCTGGGTCTGCTTGAGACCGAGGGAGATGCGCTCTTTGTCCATGTTGATGTCGAGGATGACGACGTCGATTTCCTGTCCGACTTTGAGCAGTTCGGAAGGGTGGTTGAGGCGGCCCCACGTCATGTCGGTGATGTGGAGGAGTCCGTCCATGCCGTCGAGATCGACGAACGCGCCGAAGTCGGTGAGGTTCTTGACGATGCCTTTGACGGTGTCGCCCTTCTTCTTCGTGGCCATGAATGCGCCGCGTTTTTCGCTACGCTCGGCCTCGATGATTTCGCGGCGGGAGAGGACCACGTTGCGGCGGTCTTCCATGAGTTTGACGATTTTGAATTCGTAGGTGTTGCCGACGAATCCGGTAAGATCCTTGGGTGGGACGATATCGATTTGGGAGCCGGGGCAGAATGCCTCGACGCCGATGTTGACGAGGAGACCGCCTTTGACGGAGCCCTTGACTTTGCCTTTGATGAGCCCGCCTGCGTTGAAGACGCCGACGATTTTCTCCCAGTTTTGCTTGGCTGCGGCGCGCTCTTTGGAGAGCACGACCATGCCTTCGTCATTTTCTAGGCGGCAGAGGAGGACTTCGACTTCGTCTCCGACTTGGAGGTTTTCGAGGTCATCGAATTCGCTGCCTGGGATTGCGCCTTCGCTTTTGTATCCAATGTCCACCAGCACTTCGCGCGGGCGGATTTCTAGGATGGTTCCTTTCACGATGCTGCCCTCTTTGAAGTCACGCATGGACTTCGCGAGCAGTTCTTTCATTTCAATCATTTTGATTATTTACTGAGTTACAAACCACGGTTTCCGATTTATTCCCTCCCCGCCGGGCCTACGCACACGCGTACTCCTATAACGGTAGAAAGGGGCGGTGAAAGTAGCGGGGTAAACTGCGCGGGCAAGGGGAAAAACGGGCGATTTTCAGGGAAAGGTTGTGGCGTTCCGGCTAGGGACTCGGAATGATGGGGCGTATGGCTTCACTTGTGGAAACGCTGGCTCTTATTGCTGACCCGACTCGGCTGCGGATGCTGCTGCTCTTGCGGCGGGAGGAGCTCTCTGTCGTGGAGCTTCAGGCGATTTTGGGGATGGGGCAGTCGCGGATTTCTAATCACCTCGCGCAGCTCCGGCAGGGGGCGCTGGTGATGGATCGGCGGGCGGGGAAAAATAGCTACTATGTCGCGGATGCGGCGGCGCTGGCTGGGCTGGCGTCGATTTTGGAAGCCGTGGAGCGCGAGATACCGGAGAGCGCGCATGACCGGGCGGCGCTGGAGGTGGCGGTCAAAAAACGGAACGACCGGGCGCGCGATTATTTCGATAAGCTGGCGGGGAAATTTGGCCGTACGTATGTGCCGGGGAGATCGTGGAAGGCGGTGGCGGAGTTTCTTTTTCTCATGGTGCCGCCGAGCACGGTGGCGGTGGATCTCGGCGCGGGCGAGGGAACGTTGGCTCAGCTTTTGGCGAAGCGGGCGAAGAAGGTGATCGCGGTCGATTCGAGCGAGAAGATGGTAGAGTTTGGAGGGGATCTAGCGCGGGAGCACGGGTTCACGAATCTGGAGTATCGGCTGGGAAATATCGAGGAGCCGCCAGTGAAGCCGGAGACGGCGGACTTGGCGCTTCTGAGTCAAGCACTCCATCACTCGGAGCATCCGGCGCGGGCGATTGCGGCTGCGTTTTCGCTGCTGCGAAAGGGTGGGCGCGTGGTGATTCTAGACCTCCTCCAGCATCAGTTTGATGAGGCGCGGGAGCTCTACGCGGACCGCTGGCTGGGCTTTAGCGAGACTGACCTTCATGCGTGGATGTCGGCGGCGGGATTCCGCGAGATCGAAGTGACGGTGTGTGCCCGGGAGAAGGAGGCCCCGCACTTCCAAACGCTGCTGGCAACGGGGCTGAAGTAGGGGCTACGGGGTGAGTGTGATGTAGCCTGTCCGATTCCCCCGAATGAAGAGGCCTGCGGCGGTGCCGACTCCGCCATTCGCCTGCTGCGTCGCTGCACCGGAGAAGTTGAAGGTTTTGCGCAGTCCGGGATCGAAGAATTTGCCAGTGAAGAGCCCGGTGGCAGGCGAGAACTTGAAGGTCACGTTTTGGACGGAGTTCGAGTTCGTGACAGGGGCCAGTGCGTTGCTTGTCTGGAGGGTGACGGCAGTGGAGAGGAAGGTCGTCGCGCCGGTCGGCGGGGTCGTGAACGACGGGCTATGGATGTTGAGCATCCCCGCGCCGGTCGCCGTGAGGATGACGCGTGTTCCCGCTGCGGGTTTGTTGTATTTCGACCCGTGGAGCGCAATCTGGCCGTCAATGGCGGCGGGTTCGATTTTCAAAGTGGTCGGCTTCGACCAAGCGAGTGTGCCCGTCAGGTCGCTGTCTGGCTGGGTCGCGTCGTATTGGACGATGCCCGCGATGTTGCCGAGGCCCTTCTCTACGGAGACGAAGAACGGAAATACCACTTCTGTCGCAGACCGCTCAAACAGAGTGGAACTGAATGAAATCGCCGTTCCATTGCCGGTTTGTCCCACGAATTTCACTTTACCGAGTTTGTCGATTGTTACCTGCCCGTATCCGACTCCTTCCGGCACGGTTCCGGTGGCTGGAAGCAAGACGTTGTAGGTTCCGACGTAGGCGGTCGCTTCGTGGGTCTTGTTTACCCATGGCGAGAAGTCGGCGGTGATGGTGGAATTAAGGTTATCACCGGTGACGGTGCCGGTAATTTGCTGCGGCGCGCCCGATACGGTGACGTTTAGGGTAATGGTGTAGGGCACTCCTTTTTTTGTGACTATCCCAGTCCACAAGCCACTCCCGAGGAATTTGCCTTTCACCGACAGAGAGAGTGGGCCGACCAGCACTTTCCCGGTAAACGCACCATTCTTCGATACTTTCCCCAAAAAAGTGCCGCGCTCGAGGGCGGTAGTGCCGTCCACCGCACCGAAGTAAGTGCCTGAGCCCGAGGTTAAAAAGGGGTTCGGGATAAAGCGCCCGACGACGACAAGCTTCGGGCGAGTAAAGAACTCCATACGCTCTTTCACCGCTTCCTGCGGGTCGAGTGCGAATGGCGCTCCGTCGAAAGTGGCCGTCCATCCGTCAAAAATCGCGCCCGTTCCCGGTTTCGCCACCGCGATGCCGATTCGCCCGGCTTCGACGTTCTGTCGCCCGTCTTCCAGCGGACTCGCTGAGGCGTTATATTTAACGGAGATCTTTATCGGATTTGGGAACACCACTCCTTCGCCGCTCACCGTTCCGACGACTTTTCCATTCGCTTCGACTGGAAACCCCGACGAGGTCCCGGTGAGCGACACCTTCCCCTGTGTGGAGTACTGGAAGAAACGAGGGCTTGCTACGAATGAATTGCCATCGGTGTCCGTGATTCGGAGAAACAAATAGTTTGCGCCGGGATTCAGCGTTACGGCACTAGGGCTGGCCCAAGAACGGTTTCCGTTCGTATCCAAGGTATCACCCACCGTGGCCGTCACCCAATCCGGAGCTGTGGGTAGCTGATTGTTGCTATGCAGAAAGAACTCGAGATCGGGCGGCGAAAAGCTGTTATACACCGTGGTACCGATCCGATAGATATCTTTCGTCGTGCCCGTCAAAACGGCGGTTGGGACGAAAAGAATCGACCTCGAAACTGGGAAGGTGATGGCACCGGTGGGCTTCAAGTCATCGGTAGACCCAGAGAGTGTAAGACGAACAAGAAAATCATCCCCTGTCGCGGTCGAACTGCCGACGACATAATAGGAGAGGGCCGATGCCGAATATGGACCGAAGGTGACTTCAGCAAAACCCTTATCGTCGATGTCGGGCTCCGGCGCGACAACTACATGGGAACGGAAAGCAAATAGCGCATATTCCGGCTCGATTTTCGCGTCGAAGAAATGCTGAACACCTGAGCTCAACGTATTGAAAGTTGCGATAATGCGCAGTTGAGTCGGATCGGTCCCGATCGGCTCGTCCCAATTCACAGTAACAACCCCATTTCGAAACGTGTCGCTATTGACATCGAAAGCCTCAAAGCGGAACTCCGCACTTCGATTTTTACCGACCACGGTAGAGTCGAAATTTTCGTCATTTCCGAGGAGTTCATCAAATGAGAAATCTGCGACAGTGAACTTTACGTTGGTGCTTTCATCAAACAGCGCCGCATCGGCAGGGTCCACCGTCGCCGTGATATTGATGGTGAACTGATAGTTTGCGCCCGGAATGGGATCGTCGCCAGGAAAGGGAACATACAACCGCTCATCATAAATCTCAGACGTCGTAATCCGAAGCGGTGTGCCACTTAGAAACGGCTTCTGGGCCGCCGCTCGCGATCCGAAAAACGAAATGATGAGAATGATAACGAGCCAGTGCCGCATAGAAAAGTGTCGGAAAGTATGCGGAAAACGCGCCATTGCAAGCGGGCTGTAGGTTACGAAAGCGCGCCAATCACGCCGTAGCTCAGAGTTGCTGGTAAATAATGCTCAGCGCCATCGTGCAGTATGCCGAGACGAGCACGGGGTTCGCTTCTTTCCAGCGGGGCTCAGGGTTCGCCCATGAGCCGTCGGGTTTTTGCAGCTTCATCAGGCGCAGAGCCAGCTCGCGCCGCCAGTCCACTTGCTTGCCTTTCACGTCGAGCGTGGTGGTTCCCGAGGCGGCGAGCCCTTTGGCCATGAGGTGCAGGTAGTAATAGTAGCCCTGCATTTCGAGGCCGGGATTTTCGTCGAGCGTGTAGTTTTTTTGCAGCCACTCCATCGCGGCGGCGATGCGTGGGTCGTCCTTCGCGAGGTCTGCGTAGATAAAGCTCATCAGCCCGGCGTAGCTCATCGAGCCGTAGCTGCGGAGCGCGACTTTTCCACCTTCCAGCTCGGTCTTTCCTGCGTTGCTGAAGCCTGGGTAATAGACGAAGCCGCCCTTGTTGGCCGGGTCGCCGCTGGGCCAGTCCATCTTGTTTGCGCCGGGCAGGTTTTGGCAGCGGGTGACGAAATCAATCGCGGCCTGCCAGTTCAGGTCTTTGGCGTCGGGTTTATCGGCGATGGTGCCTTTGGTAATTTTCAGGGCTTCGAGCGCGATGAGCGTGTTATCGAGGTCGGGATGCCCGCGTTTCGGGCTGGCTCCCACAGTGCCGTAGCCGATGCCGCCATCCGTGCCGGCCTGCGCGAGGCCGCTGGCCTGCTGGCCGACGACGTAAGCCCGAGCGTTGCGGATGATCTTTTCATCCTTCGGTTCGTCCGCCCCGAAAATGGCGAGCAGCGCCACGGACGTGTTGTAATTCGCGAGCCCGTTCTGCGGGTTGTAAATGCCTCCATCCGGCTGCACGAAGCCCCGCAAATACGTGTAGCCCTTTTTCATCATCTCAGGCTGCGGCGAGGTGCTGAAACGCCCCGTCGGCTCCCGCTGCAACGCGATGAGCGGCAGCGCGCTGAGCGCCGGGTGCGTGAGGTCCGCGCCGAAGCTCCCGTCCGCATTTTGCTGCTTGGCGAGGTAGTCGAGCCCCCGCGTAATCACGTCGCGGATTTCATTGCGGAAAGAGACATTCTTTTCGTCTTTCGGCAGCGGCTCGACGGCGATCGCTTTCCTTTGGAAAGCGCTCGTCGCGATGACGGCGGCGACGGCTGTGGCGGTGAGGATAAAAGTGCGGCGTTTCATTTGTTGGCTTTGGCTGGTTCGAGTTTGATAGTAAGTTCCACGGGCGTCCCGACGGGCGGGATCACGGCTGTTTTGGCGAACCACATGTGGTCGTCGTTCGAGCCCTTGCGAGGGTTATTGATCAGCGCGCCGGGAAAAGTGACCACCGCTCCGAAGACGCCCTGCACCTCCGCATTGAAGCGTCCCTCGTGCAAAAAAGAGCCCGTGTAGAGCCACGGTCCATCTTCCGCAGTGATTTCCGTCGGCTTTTTCTTCGCGACTTCCGAACGCCGGACGAGCCAGCGCTCCAGCGGCGCAGTCTGCTCCTTCCCTTCCGCGTCCTTCCATTTGCAGGTGAGGAAAATGCGGTCACCCTCCAGCTTCGGGGCCTTCGCCAAATACTCCGCATCGATCCGCTCCGGCGGCGGCGCGTCCTTGCCGATAGCCATGCCTTTCGCCCCGAGCAGCAGCATCGCCATGTGGACATTTTGCGGGGAGACCTCCGTGGCCAGCACACTCTCATGCGTCGGTCCTTTCGTCGTCACGATAGTGTACTCAATGAGCCCATCCACCATGTTCACCTTCGTCGGGAACGTGACCGTCAACGCATTCTTATCGAGTCGGATCGCCCCAAGTTCGAAAATACCCGGCGCGACTTCCTTGGGCGCTTGGAAGCCCGGAGTCTGAGCCAGCAAGGCTGTGGCGAAAGTAATCAGTGTTACGAAGATGCGCATAGATGGATGATGTCACCAGTTGCCCGCGCCGTCTAGCCGCTGCCGTGCCATCAGGAAAATGACAGCCGCTCCTTCTGTCCGGCAGAAAATCTGTCATCTCAGCGCGACCAGATTCTATCCCGAAACGGTATCGCCCCGGATAGCACGTATTCATGAAATAAGAATTCGGTCGCTTCGATAAATCGCCTCACCAATCCCGCGTCCCTCGACGCATAGAGCAGCGCGGGGAATCAACTCAAACGAGCAGCTCCTTCACCACGCGTGCGGGCTCTACGCCGGTGAGGCGGAGGTCGAGGCCTTGCACGGGGAAGCTGAAGCGCGTGTGGTCGATTCCTAGGCAGTGCAGGATCGTGGCGTTGAGCTCGTTTAGGTGAACGGGTGTTTCGACGATGTTGTAGGAAAAATCGTCGGTCTCGCCGAAGCTGATGCCGGGCTTGATTCCGCCGCCGGCCATCCACATGCAGAAATTGCGCGGGTGGTGGTCGCGTCCGTAGTTTGTCGCGGTGAGCGTGCCTTGCGAATAGGCCGTGCGTCCGAATTCTCCGCCCCAGACGACGAGTGTGTCGTTGAGCAAGCCGCGTTGTTTGAGGTCGGCGATGAGCGCGCCGACTCCGCGGTCGGTGTCTGCGCTTTGCTTGCGGATGTGCGTGGGCAGATTGCTGTGCTGGTCCCAGCCGCGGTGCATGATTTGCACGGTGCGCACGCCGCGTTCGACGAGCCGCCGCGCCATGAGTGCGCTGTGTGTGAAGCTGCCGGATTTCGAAACTTCCGGGCCGTAGAGGTCGAGGACGGATTGCGGTTCCTTGCTGAGGTCCACAAGTTCGGGGACGCTCGTTTGCATGCGGAATGCCATCTCGTATTGGGCGATGCGGGTCTGGATTTCCGGGTCGCCGATTTTGTCAAAACCGCGCTGGTTCAGCTTGCCGAGCGCGTCGAGCATCGAGCGGCGTTCGCTGCTCGCGAGTCCGTCGGGGTTTTTCAAAAAGAGCACGGGATCGCCGGAGCCGCGCAGCGTGACTCCGCTGTGGCGAGTGGGGAGAAATCCGCTGCCCCACATGCGGGAGAAGAGCGCCTGTCCGTCGCTGTCCTTCGGGTATTGCGGCGTGAGGCAGACGAACGCGGGTAGATCGTTGCTCTCGCTGCCGAGGCCGTAGCCGAGCCACGAGCCGAGGCTTGCGCGCCCGGGTATCTCGGAGCCGGTGAAGAGGAATGTACACGCCGGGTCGTGGTTGATGGCGGAGGTGTGGACGCTTTTGATGAGCGCGATTTCGTCCACGATTTTAGCGGTGTGAGGGATGAGCTCGCTCGCCCAGCGTCCGCACTTTCCGTGCTGCGCAAACTTGAAGAGCGATGGCGCAACGGGGAGTCGCTTTTGGCCGCTCGTCATTCCCGTGATGCGCTGGCCGCCGCGGATCGACTCGGGCAAATCTTTGTCGTAGTGCTTTTGCAGGTCGGGCTTGTAGTCCCACATGTCGAGCTGCGACGGGCCGCCGTTCATGTGGACGTAGATGAGCGACTTTGCCCTCGGCTTAAAATGCGGGAAGCCGGGCTGCGGCGGATGCACGCGACCGCCGGCGGTCGGTGCTGCGCTGGCGGCGCTGCCGAGCATTTGCGCAAGTGCGATGCCGCCGAGACGGAGTCCGGCATCTCCGAAAAATTGACGCCGTGTTTGGAGGAGTTGGTTTTCGATAATCGGATTCATGTCAGTTGCGGTTAGAGCGCAATGATACACCGTGCGCAAACCCGAACATCATCCGCAATCCGGCTTTCACGCGCGTCCCGAGCGTTCACCCACGGGCGGCGAAGCCGGTTTCTGCGCACCGCGTTCGCGCTTCGGTTTGCCCGACTGCAGCAGCGCTCCGGTTTTGCAGAAGCCGAAGCGCCGCCTCGATCCTGCACAATTCCTCTCGGGACAAGTCTGGAAGTGCTGCTTCGATTTCTGCGACAGTGCTCATGCCCGCAAATTGCCCAAAGTCCTGCGGAGCGTCACCTCACCGCCTGCTGGGATCGGCGCTACCTTTCCGGGGCATGTGTCTTTGAGCCAAATCAAACGCATCCGCCGGGCGGCAGAAATTCCGAACCACCAGTTTACTCTTCGCGAACCGCGAATGTAGCAACGCCTCCAGCGTGCCCTCCTACCCCAGCACATCGCCAAACGAACCGCCGACGAGCGCCACCTTTTCCCCCTGCACCGGCTCCCACGTCGGCGCAGCGAAGGCAGCGAGCAGAAGGAGCAGGACAGCGATGGCAAAGCGGAGGTTAATGAGGGGAAGGCAATTGGGGGTTCTACGGGGTGAGTTTCGGGGGCAAAGCGCGCGCGATGGCGGCATTGCCCGCAGCATCTGAGTGATGGGTGCGGCAACGGCGGTTGCAGAAAGAAGAAGTGAACGGAGAAGGTGGCGAATTATGGTTTGGAAATTTTTAGATGGAGGAAGCGAGGGCCGCCGCCCGCCGCGACGCTCGCATTCACGGTCTGCACCGTGCCGTTGTCGCTGAGGATTTGCTCGGTCACGCCCGCGCTGCTCCACGAGCCAGCGGCGAGCGAGTCGCTCCACTCGACAGTGAACGTAGTAGCGTCGGCGAGGGCGGCGAGTGAGCGCGTGTAGGTGAACTCCAGCGTTGCGCCGTTCTTTATCAAAGCGGGCTGCGTGAGCGTGGCCGCGTGCGGGTTTTGCGCGGTGGCGAATTCCATGAGATTCACTTCGCCGTCACCGTTGCCGTCAGCGAGGTCGGCGGCGGTGCCGGTGTTTTGTGTGGTGCCGAAGTGGGTGAAGCGCCATGCGTCGAGTGCGGTTTGCGTTGTGAGCGTTACATCGTTGCCGTCGCCGCCGGTGTAGCTGATGGCGAAGTAGGAGCCGCTCGCGGCGAAGACGCTGCCTTGCGGTTTGCTGGTGAATG
Organism: Prosthecobacter debontii; assembly: GCA_945905735.1. GTDB lineage: Bacteria > Verrucomicrobiota > Verrucomicrobiia > Chthoniobacterales > Chthoniobacteraceae > SXWH01. The sequence continues at coordinate 22,345 of CAMDQC010000001.1, forward strand.
TTCCACTCACCGCTCCGGCGCTGGTTTTGTTGAGGATGGTGAATGTGGTTCCTGCGGCAAGGCCGGGCGCTGCGAGGATGTCGAGATTGCCAGCGAGCGTGACGCTGCCGCCGACCGTCAAAGTATCGTTCGTCCGCACTTCAAAACGTCCGCCGCTGGCGATGGCAAGGTTGCCCGTCGTGACTGGCGTGCCGATGGCGGCCAGCGTTCCACCGTTCGCGGTGATGCCGCTCGTGAGGTTGCCGCTCAGGGCGAGCTTCCCGGCCACGATGGTCGTCGCGCCGGTGTAGGTGCTCGAGCCGGAGAGGGTCAGCGTGCCTGCGCCGGACTTCGTGAGACCGCCGTCGCCAGCGCCGCCGCTGAGCAGCGGTTGCGCGATGGTGATGTCGAAGCCGTTCGTATCAATGAGCGCCCGGTCGGTCTTCACCTGCGCTGTCGTGAGGCCCTGCATGAAGGTCGCGCTCGCCGCCGTTGGCTTGAGCGTGCCGCCGTTGAAGGTGAACGTGCCAAACGTGTCCGCCGCGGCGTCCTGCGTGATTTGGTTCACGTTAAGCACGCCGCCGTTTAGATTGTATTCGCCGCGGCGCGGTGCCGTGTTGCTGGCGGTCGTGCGCGCCATGTTCAGTCCGCCGGCCACGGTGACAGTCCCTCCGTTCTGCGTCACTCGCCCCGCAGCGTTGCGGCCCGCGCTTGGCGCGCCGGTGAGTTTCAATCCGCCCCCGACCGTGAAAGTCCCGCTGCCGCTGACCGTCACCGTGCTCCAGATGTTGTCGCCCGCCACTTGGCTGGAAATCGTCGCCGCGCCGCTGACGGCGAGCAGCCCGCCAGTGAGATTCACGTCGCCCGCGCCGCCACTGGTGAAGCCGTTGTTCAAGGTCAGCGCCGTGGCGTTGATGGTGCCGTTGCTTTGGTTGAAAATGCTGTTGCCCGCGCCGTCATTGCCATTGCCGATGACGACCGATCCAAACCGGCTCAACGCATTGCTGTCGTAGTTCAATATCCCTACCGCCGATCCGCCGAGTGTCAGCGCCGCTCCAGTCGTCGGTGCGATGAACCCGCTGCCGCTGATTGCCAGCGTGCCTTGCACGTTCGTCGCACCGGTTTCCGTGTTGGCTCCGGTGAGTGTGAGCGTTCCGGTCCCGGTCTTCGTCAGCACGACACTGCTGGCACCTCCGTTGGAAATCGGGCCACTGATCGTGATGGGTCCGGGCGTCGCGACGTTCAGCGTTTTCGTCCCCGCAGTGCCGCCGCTCCCGCCGCGAATGCCACCGGCGAAAATCAGGCTGTTGTCTGCATCGTTATTCGTGAGGCTGTAGCTCTGCGTGCTGCCATCGGTGCCGAGAACGAGCACGGCATTGATGAGTTGGTTTTGTCCTATCGTGTTACTTGCCTGGACCGAGCCGCCGTCATTTAGCGTCAGCGTCTGACTTCCCACCGCACCTGCGCCGATCGTGTAGGCGGCGGCGAATGGCGTGTCGAAAAGCAGCGTGGCAATCGTCACGCCGGCACCGAGGTCAATCGTGTCCACGATGCCTCCGGCGCCGCGAAAGACCGCCGTGCCACCGGTGGTCGGCACTGGCGACGTGGACCAGTTGCCGACAGCGGCCCAAGTGCCGTTGGCCGTCGAGCCATTCCACGCGCTGGGTGTGACACTGAATGCAAGGACGCCGGTAGCCTCCGTGTAGGTCCAGGTATTTCCGCCATCGACTAACTGACAAATGCCGTTGGTGCGAATGAAGTCCCCCAGCGAGCTTTTCACGCCAAATGTCGTGTCGTAAGTCGGCGTCGCGATGTCCGTGAGCGTCCACGTTTTTCCGTCCACCGGACTCGCGTTGGTGAGGTCGAGGTAAAAGCTGCCAGCGAGCGTGGCGCTGCCGCTGCCGGTGAGTTTGTTTGCCGTCGCGCCCGCCACGGCGAATCGCATCTGCGCGCCGTTTGCCAGAACAAGGTCGCCAGCGTTGACGATGGTGTTGGAGGTGTAGGTGTTGGTGCCTTCGAGCGTGAGCGTTTCAAAGGACTCCTTCACGAGATTCGCGCCGCCATTGATGGCTGCAATGTTGCGCAGCGTGCCGGCATCCAAGGTCACGACGGGAATCGGATTCGACGCGCTGCCGATCTCATGACCCTGCATGTCGAGAGCACCGCCGTTGACGATGACGGATGCGGAAACGGTGCCGACCCCGGTGACGTCTCCCTTCACGATATCGTCGGTCATCGTGAGCGAGCCGCCGGATAGGGTTAGCGTGGCATTTGCCTGGCGATCCGCTGCCGTGCCAGTGAGGTTGGCGAGAGTGATCCGGCCGGAGGTGACGTCGGCGTTGCCATCGATGTTCAAGGAGCCTGTGGCTCGACGCTGGGTGGTGGCGGAGGAATTGCTGCCGATGGTGAGGCCGCCAGTAAAGGTAATGGTGCCGCCATCAAGTTGGATCGCGCCGGTGTTGTGGGCTGCGCCTTCTGCGAACGCCACGAGGACCGGATTGGTCACGGTGAGCACACCGGCATCGAAGTAGAAGTAGCCAGTGCCAGTGCCGCCTCCATGGGTCCCGGAACGGCGGGAGATTTCCAGGTTGGTCAGGATGATGTCGGCGTGGTGGCCGCGCGTGTCGAAGATGGTGGTGCTGCCCACGCTTCCGCTTCCGGCATGTTTGTCGAGATAGAGGTTCGATGGCGTGGCACCGCCGGAGATGCCACGGATGACGAGGGTGCCGTTGCCGTCCGGCGCGAGGAATGTGGCGCTCTCGCCGCGTGATGTGCCGCCGCCTGCGGTGGCGCTGTCGAGGTTGAGGTTTGTGACGTTCAACGTGGTCGCGCCATCGGCGGGGATGATGAGCGTGGAGGCGTTGCTGACGGTGTAGTTGTCAATGTCGCCGACATTCAGATTCGTGCCGGTGAAGCTCGCGGAGCCGAGCGCGCTGAGGTCGAGAATGCTGCCGCGCCGCACGCTGGCGTTCGTGCCAAAGTTGCAAACCAACGCACCCGCGCCGCTGAACGTGAGATGGCTGTTCTCCGCCGTGCCGCTGTTCAGCCCGCCCAACGTGAGCGCGCCGCTGATGGTGAGCGTCCGGCCCGCGCCGATGATGCCGAAGTTTTCGCCCGCCGTGACATCGGTCTGCGTCGTGAGTGCGAGCGCGGTCACGTTCGCCTGCACATCGAGCGTGCTCGCATTCGTGTCGGCGGCGGCGCTGCCGAAGAAGAGCGTCTTCACGCCGGAGTTCGCCGCACCGTAGCGCAGCGTGCCGCCGCTGAGATACGTGTGGCCCGTGTAGGTGTTCGTGCCGGTGATGCTGAGCGTGCCGTCGCCGGTTTTGAAAAGGTCGTTCCCGCCGCTGATGACTCCGCTGACGGTGAGCGTGTTCGCCGCGATGTCGAAGGTCGTGTCCGCGCTGAGCGTCAGCGCGTTTGCGATGCTGTGCGCAACGTTTGGCACGCCGCTCGTGATAGACGGAGCGGTGCCGGAGAAGTTGAGCGCGTTGCCGCTGAGCGTGACGCTTTGATTCAGGAACCGCAGCTCATTCAGCGCGAACGTGCCCATGTTGTTGCTGCTCGCGACGGCACCGCTGTTTTGGAAATCCACGACTGCCGTGCTGCTCGCGGTCGGCAGTCCGGGCGGGTTCGGAATCCACGTCACCGCGTTCCAATTTCCCGCCGTGATGTTGATGAAACTCGCGACGCTCACCGTGAGCGTGACCTGACTGGAGTTCGCGCTTTCGCCCGCGACGTTCGAGGCGCTCACGACCCAAAAATACGTGCTGCCATTCGCCGCCGTCGTGTCGTCGTAGCTCGGCGCGGTGAGGCCGCTGGCCACGGTGGTAAATGGCCCGCCGCTCGTGGTCGCGCGCTTCACCGTGTAGCTCGTGGCGAAGGGCACGGCGTCCCAGCGCAGCTCGGGATAAATGTAGCCCTGCGTGACCGAGAGGCCGCTCGGCACTGCGGGCGTGACGGCTGGCGTGCCCGCGATTTCGCCGCTGTTCGCGCTCGTGCCGCCGGGGCCGACTGCGGCGACGACATAATAATACGTCGTGCCCGTCGCCGCCGTGTTGTCGGTGAAGTTCGTCGCGACGATGCCGCTGGCGAGCGTGGCGTAAGTGCCGCTCACGGTGCCGCGCCGCACGGTGTAGCTCGTCGCGCCGCTCGCGGCGTTCCAAGTCAGCGGCACGCTGCCCACCGTCGGCGTCGTCGCGAGTCCATCGGGCCGCGCGGGCGGCGGAGTTTGCGCGGTGGTGAAAGTGACCGTCGCGGGCGACCACACGGTGCCCGAGGCATTCGTCGCGGCGAAGCGCACGCGATACGCCGTGTTCGCCGCGAGGCCGCTGATGGGCGCGATGACTTGCCCGAGCGACTGCACGCCGAGCGGGATGCTGTTTGCCCACGAAGCCGCCGTGGTGCCGCCATCGGTCGCGCCCCAATACGCCGTCACGCTCGTGCTGCTCGTGCCCGTGGAAGTCAGCTCGCCCACAAGCGTCGCGCTCGTTTCCGTGATGGCTGCGGGCGTGAGCGTCGTCACCTCCGGCGTGGCTGCGGCGGGCGGCACCGTGCTCGTCGCGATGGTCATCGGCGTCGGTCGCTGATTGTAGCTGAGCACCGCACGCTGGTAGCCGCTCGTCACCGTCAGCACGTCGCCACTGGCGGTCGTGCTCATCCACGGATTCTGCTGCTTCGGCCAGTTGGCGTAGTCCACGGCCACGCCATTAATCCAGCCGCCGCGCAGGGTGCGGTCGTCGTTGTAGCTCTCCTTTTCGATGATGTCGCCGTGGCGGTTCACGTATCTTCCGCGGGTGATTTTATAAGAACCGACCGTCACGTCCGTGTGCGAGATGCTCGTCGCGGCGAGCAGTGCGGTCTTGAATGCCGCGAGTTGCGCGGCGGCGTTTGCTCCCGCGAATTCCGAAGGCAGCGCCGTCTCGATGGCGACGGCAAACCGGTTGTTCGTCGCGCTGATGTTCGCCGCGAAATTCGGGTCGTTTTGCGGATAGCCGACACCGCCGACTGCGATGCGAAACTCCGAGTCGCCCGGCTGCGGCGGGTTGCGCGGCGACCAGATGCCAGCGTTCGGGTCCCATGTGAAAAGCACGTCCGATGCGACGGCGATCATCACCGTGCCGTAGTGCAGAAAGACCCGGCCGGAAGTCGCCGCATCATTGATCATCGCCTGATAGCCGCCGGGCACCTGTGCCTGCGCGTAGCGCGGATCGCGCGCGAGCGGATGGCGCTTGTCGAAGGCGTAGAGCATCGAGTCGCGGTGCTGCAGGATGTCAAAATCGAGCTGCATCTTGCCGTGATTCGATGCCGCCGCCATGTCGGCAGGATCATCGGTTGCGACGCCCATCAGGGAGAAGAAGTTGGTCATTCCGCGCCAGCGCACGCCGTAACCCCAGCACCAGCCGCTGCCCGCGGCTCGCCCGTCGGTCGAGCCGAAGAGGATGTAGTTGTTCGCGTTCACAAATGCCTGCTGATAGCCGTCCCCACGGTGCCGCACGTTGTAGCTCGTGGTGCGGTCATTTCCCGCGTGCAGGATGGGCGCGGGCAGCGTGAAGCCGCTCGCCGCCATCACCGCCATTGCCTTGCCATCGCCCGTGCGCCCGCCGCCGCCGAGCGCCTGATAAAGCTCCCGTCCAAAGGTGCCATAGTAGCCGCTCTGGTCCTCGTAACTGCGGCTGCTCCACACGCCGGCGTAGTATTCGAGCGGCTGCCACACGGCGGCGAGCTGCGCCATGAACGCCGTGAACGAAGTCAGCCCCGCCGCCCGCATCTCGGGATCTTGGGCGAGGTGGCCGAGGCTCAGCGACGGCAACGAATTGAGGTTGCCGTAGTCGTTCGAGGCGAACTCTCCGATGCCGGTCATGGACTCTTCGCGCAGTTTATCAATGAGCCACTTGCGCCCGTTCGGGTCGCTGGGACGCCAGTCGTCGGCGGGATGGTCGAACGCCTCCTCGCCAAATTCCTCCGACCCGAGAAAGCGAATCGTCTGCGAGAGCTTCACCAAGTTCGAGGTGCCCGGTGAGGTGTAATTTATCCCCCTGAGCCGCCCCTTCACGATGTTCCGCGACACGGCATCCACGTATATTTTCCAGCGAATCGTCGCGTCCAGCGCGGGCCAAATGTCGAAGGTGTAGCCGTTGTTCGCCAGCCACGCGGCGGACGAACTCATCTCCGAGCGACCGCGCGAAAAATCGCCGGAGCCGAACGCGAGATGCACGCCGTCGAACCGGCTCGATGACGTAATCCTGCCGTCAATGTAGCCGACGAGCGCGTGCTGATTACGCCGCTTCGCCTCGTGAACGAGCGCGTCCGGCGCGGGGATGGCGCGGAGTTGCAGACCGTTGATTTGCGCCGACGCACTCGCGCCGAAGTCGAACCGCTGCGATGCCGCGCTTGCGCGAAACGTGCCGAGCATGTGGTGCCCGAGACCGCCCTCGTAGGCGAGATTGTCGGTCGGCCCGCCGGGATTGTAGCTGAGGAAAGTGGAGCCATTGATGCGCGTCCAACGCCCGCCGGAGCTTGCTCGCGAGTCATTCACCCACACCTGCGCGACATACCACTGGCCGGGCGTGAGGCCGTTCAACGTGAGAGAGCCGTGCTTCGTCGCGCTGTAGCTCGCGTGGCCGAGCAGCGTCTTGTAGTCGGCGGAAAGATTCGCATACGGCGCGGACGCCGAGCCAAACGCCGACGACGTGCTCGTCATCCCCGCGAGGGTGTCCGTGGCTTGCGACGCAAAGCGCGTGAGCGTCACGCCATTGATGGGCGCAGCGGGCGTCGCCGTGCCAAAAACATACGCCCGCACTGGCGTGCCGACCGTGCTCACATCGCTATCGCCCGTCGTCTCCTGCCACCGCTCCCAAGCCACCGCCGCCAGCGGCGAAGTGATGCGCCGCACTTGATACGCCTGAATCACCGGACTGCCGCTGCCGGTGATTTTCACCTGCTGCGAAGTCGCATCTGCCGTGAACGTGCCCGTGGCAAACTGCCCCTTTCCGCCGTCCGCGCCCGACGTGTTCATGTTCAGCACCACCCACGAATCCAACGCCCCGGACGATTTCACCGTCTGCTTCCCAAGGCTGCTCGCGTCCGAATCATTCGCCCAAACCTGCACCTCATAATCCTGCCCCACCGTCAGCCCATTGAGCGTCAAAGTCAGCGTCGCGCCCGAGTTCGTGCTGTAATCATTCCCGCTCAACATCGCCGCATAGCTCGCCGAAATCCCGCCCCCCACCGGCAAAGCTCCCGCCGCAGGCCCGCTCGCATTTTGCCCAGCCAGCGAGTCCCCGCTGTAAGCCGGAGTGAACGTCACGCCATTGATCACCGGATTGCCCACCGCCTTGGAAACCGCCTTCACCAGCACGCCATTCGTGCTCACATCCGAGTCCGCCGCGATGTCCTTTACCGGCCCCCAAGTGATGGGAGCAGCGACGGCGCTCGTCGCGAAAATCAGCGCAAGAATTTGACGAATCACGGCAGCACCTCCTCGCTCACGCTCACGCTCACATCATCCACGAACTGCGCGGGGAACCATCCATTCGCGGGCTCGTCCGAAAGGCGAAACGCCGCGATGCCAATCACCAGCACGCGAGCGTGCGGCGGCACTTGCAGCGTCAGTTCGCCCGCTTCCCAAGTCGCCGGGTCGTGGTCCACAGGCATCGTCGTCCGCGCAAACGGCAGCGGCGCACTTTCATTGTATCGCTGGTCCCAAAGTTCCTTCGCGCTCGCGGCGGCGTCATTGCCAGCCACAGCGGCGAGGGCAAAACGTGCCTGCTTCGCCGTGTCGGCATTGAACCACGCGCGAACCCTCACCGAGCGCGGGCCGCTGCCCGGCAGCGCAATGACCTGCCACAAGTCCGCAGCCATGTTTTTGCTGCCGACAAAATCGCCCGTGTTCGACGCCGAGAGCACTTTCAACATGCGCCCGCCTTCCCGCGGCTGCACGCGGCCAGTCGCCTCCACAATCGCGCACGGGTCGCCCGTCCACTGCCCCGGCTCACTCGGCACGCTGCTGCTCGGAATCGGCGCACCCGCCTCAAAGCCCGCATCCGCGAGCGCCGCCTTCACCGCGAGCGGTGCCACACGCAAAGCCCGAGGCTGCACTATCGCCCACGCCGTGCCGACCGCCAGCCCGCCGAGCATCACGCCCGCGGCCAACTGCCTAATCGAGCGTATCCGCACCGACCGGGATTCCTGCGCTGGACGCACCACCGGCACAGACAAACGCAGCGTCTCATCCGCCGCGAGCGCCGCGTGCAGCCCTGCGATTTCCAAATATCGCCCGCGTGCCGCCGCGTCCGTTTCGAGCAGATGGGAAAGCTGCGCCGACTCCTCGGCGGATAAAAGACCGTCCACATGGCGGTGAATGAGTTCGTCGTTGTTCATAGTCGTGTGTGCGCGAGTTTTTGATGAATGCAGTCCAGCAGCCCCGCGCGGAGCCGCTGGAGAGTCTTGTAAATAGCGTCCACCGAGCGCCCGTGATTCGTCGCCAGCGCCTCCACGCTGCGCTCGGAAAAGTAGTAGCCCTCGATGATTTCGCGGGAGTTTGCAGGCATCGCCGACAGACACTCGCGCAGCGCCGCATCGCGCTTCTCCTTGTCGTCCGCGCATTCCTCATCGGCGATGAGCAGCGCCTCCACCGCCCTTTCGCTCAGCCGATTCTCCCGCTGCGAATCCCGGAACCAGCGCCGCACCTGAATCCGCGCATACCCGATTGCCCAATTCGCAAATGGCCGCGCCGGGTCATATTGCTCGAACTGCTGCCACAACGCCACCGCCGTCTCCTGCACAATATCCCGGGCATCCGCCCGCCCAGGCACAAACATCATCACCGCCCGGAGAATCTCCGGTTCGTAATGCAGAAAAAGTCGCGTAAATCGTTCGTAAGTGTCGGCAGGCATCCGTAAGTCATAGCGAGTTCACCAAAGCCCGCACTTTTGGACAAAGTTAATGACAACCCGCCGAAGTTTTTTCGGAACCACGGTTTGAAAACCCAGAGCCGGAGAATGAGCGGGGCGGCGATAATTTGCCCGACTGCACATAGGGCGAACTCCCCATCTGCAAATCAAACCACTCGCAAAGCAGCAATGCCGCATCGCGAAGTCCGACACCCTCTTTCCGGGCGACGAAATCCAGAACATTCCCGCCACCCTCGCAGGTTCCGTAACAGACCGTTCTTATCGAGAGACACGCGGAATGCCCGATAGAAAATTCCCGTTTGAACTTCCCCACGCACCACATATTCTCATCGCATGATCACCATCGAGTCCACTGCCGACACCATCCATGTCCACATCCCCCGAGCCGAAGTGAGCAGCGAGCGCATCGACCAGATACTACGCTGCATCCGCCTCGAAAGCGCAGTGGCCGACAGCAAACTCACCGACGCCACCGCAGACGCAATGGCGGAAGAAATGAAAGCCGATTGGTGGGCGAAAAATAGCCGCCGCTTCATCCCCGACTCAGCCGCCAAGCAATGAGCCAGCGGCGCGTCATCGTGGACGCTAACATCGCTTTTCGCGCACTTGCGAGCAGTCGAGGCGACCTCCGCAGCCGGGGATTCACCTCATTCTTTGAGCCCAAGTAAGCGGTTGTCTGAATAATCCTCACCCGCCCCGGCACCCCGCGCATGAAATCGCTATACGCGTTTGTATCCAGCGTGATGTTCATTTCGCTGCGGCCTCATCCACCTGCTCAGAACGCGGATTGCGGTTGGCTTTACCCGGAGGGAGGTGCGCCATAGGTGGGAGACCGGTTACCGCTACCCGGAGGACGGTGCGTCATTAGCCGGAGGGCGATGCGCCGATGGTTGGAGGGGGCTGGCGCTACCTGGAGAGATGTGCGCCATTACCCGGAGGGCGATGCGCTGATACTCGGAGGACATCGCGCCGTTGGTCGGAGGGCGGCTGTCGTTACTCGGAGTGCAGTTGTCAGGAGGCGGAGAGCGATGCGATGTAACCCGAAATGCTGCGCGTGCATGGCTGGGCTACGGTCCGTCGCAACCGGGAGCGCGGTCAACGATTGTTGGAGAAAGTCTGCCGGTGCTCGGAGCCGGGTCGTCCATAACTGAGCGAGCCGACGTTGTCGCGGAATGGGTCGGGGAGAAGTGTCTGCGTGGCGCTTGCGCGAACGTGTGGTCGCCCGTCAGTCCGTCTGCGTCCATCCAATCGGGTACAAACGTCGTTTGAAGCTTCACGCTCGCAGAGCCGCAGCGTTTCTTCCGAATGCGCGTGCTCGGGTCGCTGTAGTCAGTTGCGGTTGATGGTTTCGTCGAGGTTCAGCACGAGGTTCGCGATGAGCGTCCACGCGGCAAACTCAGGCTCGGGGATTCCGGCCTGCGGGGCAGATTCGCCCTGCCGGATAAACTTCGCGGCTTCCGCCGGAGTCTGCTCGTAAGCGGTGAGATGCTGCTTGTATGCGGCGCTCACGATTTCGATTTCCTCGGGCGCGGGTTTTCGTCCGAGCGCGGTGCGGTAGGCGAAGGTGATTCGCTCGGCGGGTGTCGCGCCGCCTTGCGTGATGATCTTCCCGGCAAATACGCGGGCGGCTTCGATCTGCTGCACATCGTTCATGAGCTGGAGCGCCTGGAGCGGCGTGTTGCTGCGCTCGCGCATCGTGCAGGATTGTTCGCGCGACGGTGCGTCGAAATTTGCCATGAACGGCGGCGGCGCGGTGCGCTTTAGGAACGTGTAAAGGCTGCGGCGATAGAGCGCGCTGCCGGTGTCGGCTTTGTAGTTCGCGGTGTTGCTGCGGATGTAGGCGACGGGCTCCCAGATATTCGGCGGCTGGTAAGGGCGCACGCCGCGTCCGCCCATCGTGAGGTCGAGCAGACCGGAGACGGCGAGCGCATTGTCGCGCACGACTTCCGCATCGAGCCGTAGCCGCGGGCCGCGTGCATGCAAGCGGTTCTCCGGGTCGCGCGTCCAGATCGCGGCGGGCGCGTCGGAGGATTGGCGGAACGTGGCGCTGGTCACGAAAAGGCGGACGAGCTTTTTCATATCCCAGCCGTTTTCGCGGAAGTCCACGGCGAGCCAGTCTAGAAGTTCTGGATGGCTCGGCGGTTGTCCCTGCGAGCCGAAATCGCCCGAGGTTTTCACCAGTCCCACGCCGAAGAACTGTTGCCAAAAACGATTCACCGTCACGCGGGCGGTGAGCGGGTGGTTGTCGGCGACGAGCCATTTCGCGAGGTCGAGGCGCGTGGGCTTATCCTTGTTGGGCAACGGCGGAAAAGCAGCGGGCACATCGCGCGAGACTTTCTCGCCGGGCTTGTCGTAGGCGCCGCGCATCATCACGAAACTATCGCGCGGCTTTTCGAGGTCGCGCATGATGTAGCTTGCGGGAAGCGCCTTATCGAACTCCGTGACTTCCTTTTCGAGCTTCGCGACGTCGGCTTTTAGCGGACCGATGACCGCTTTGGTCTTCGGGTTCACATTCGCGAGGAAATGTTCGCGCAGGGTTTCCGTCTGCTCGGCGGAGCGCTTCGCGGTGGCGGGCTTCTTCAGGATTTTGTTCACCTCGGCGGGGAGGTCTTTCGTGTCCTTGCCTTCATGCTTGGAGATCCACTGCGACAAAGAACTATCCGGATCGACGACATCACCGAGCGTCGCGGGGTCCACGTATTCGAGCGACTTGAGCGTGTCGGCCAGCCGCTTTGCCGCAGCCGTGCGCAGGGCTTCTTTCTCGGCGAGCGCCTTCTTTTGCTCGGGCGCGATGATCTTCAAAGTCGGCGACACGAGCAGCGCGTTGCCATCCATCGCCGGGTCCGCGGAGCTGTGGAAGAATGCGTAGAGCTGGTAAAACTCCTTTTGCGAAAGCGGGTCGAACTTGTGGTCGTGGCAGACGGCGCAGCCCGCGGTCATTCCCATCCAAGTCTCCACCGTCGTCGAAGTGCGATCCACGGCGTAGCGAAAAACGAACTCCGCATCCAGCGCGCCGCCTTCGCCGGTGGTGACGTTGTTGCGGTTAAAGCCCGTCGCGATGAGCTGATCATTCGTCGCGTTTGGCAGCATGTCGCCCGCGAGTTGCTCGATGGTGAACTGGCTGAACGGCAGGTTCCGGTTGAACGCGCCGACCACCCAATCGCGGTAAAGCCACATCGAGCGCTCGTTATCGAGATGCATCCCGTGAGTGTCGCCATAGCGCGCGACATCGAGCCAATGCCTCGCCATTTCCTCGCCGTACTGCGGCGATGCCAGCAGCCGGTCCACGACCTTTTCATAAGCATCCGGCGACGCATCCGCGAGAAACGCATCCACATCCGCGAGCGATGGCGGCAGGCCCGTGAGCGCAAAGCTCGCACGGCGAATCAGCGTCGATTTATCCGCCTCCGGCAAAGGCGCGAGCCCCTCGCGTTTCAGCCGATCGAAAATGAACGCATCCACCGCATTCCGCCCCGTCGTCGCGGGCGGCGTTGCTTTCACCGGTGCCTCAAAGGCCCAGTGTTTCTGATACTTCGCGCCCTGCTCGATCCACTCGCGAATGCGCTCCTTCTCCGCCGGGGAGATCGTCTTGTGCGACTTGGGCGGCGGCATGATTTCGTCCTCATCCGTCGCATTGATGCGCACCCACAACTCACTGCCCTTCGGGTCGCCGGGCTTGATCGCCACAGCGCCGCTCTCCGCTTTTCCAAACGCGCCCTCCTGCGTATCCAGCCGCAATTCCCCCTTGCGATGCGCCGCATCGATCCCGTGACACGCGAAACATTTGTCCGAGAGAATCGGACGGATGTCCTTATTAAACGACCGCGGCTCCGCAGAAGCCGGAAGCGCCGAAGCCGCGAGGACCGCAGCGAGCAAAGTGGGTGTATGGTGAAGCGTCATGAATTTCGAAATGTGTAGCGTTCAAAAGGACAAGGGCAAAGTCGTTTGTAACTTAGCGTTTCTGACCTAGCGCTGTTGGCGCTTCGCTCGCTCGGCGAGCGATTGCGGCCACGGGGTTTTCTTCGTCTTTTGCTTCGCGGGCTTTTTGCCTCTACCGGACCAAAAGGCGGTGTTCGGGTTAATCACACCCGATCCCCGCTCAAACTCGGCATTTTATCCGCCTCGGTCAGCGCGGATGCGACGACTTGGTCCATGTTGTAATACCGATAGGTCGCCAAGCGCCCTACAAAAGTGACGCCCTTCTCCAAGGCGGCGCGTTCGGCGTAACGGGTGTATTGGGCGCGGGCATCGGGGGCGGGGATGGGGTAGTAGGGCTCTAGGCCGGGGGCGTAATCTTGCGGGTATTCGCGGATGATGGTGGTGTGGGGGAGTTTTTGGCCGGTGGCGTGTTTGAGTTCTACGACTCGGGTGTAGGCGTGGTCGTTGGGGTAGTTCACCTGCATGGCGGGCTGGTGGTACTCGACGGGGAGCGTCTCGGGCTCGAAGCGCAGTGAGCGGTAGGGGAGCGCGCCGTAGCAGCGGTCGAAGTATTCGTCGATGGGGCCGGTGTAGATGAGGTGCTTAAATGTGAGCTGCTGCCGGGCTTCGCGGTAGTCGGTTTTTAGGCGGACTTCGATGTTCGGGTGCGCGAGCATTTTCTGGAACATGGCGGCGTAGCCGTCGCGGGGGAGGGCTTGGAATTTCTCGTCGCAAAAGCGGTCGTCGCGGTTGGTGCGGATGGGGATTCTGCCGCACACGCTGGGGTCGAGTTCGCTGGGGTCGCGTCGCCATTGTTTGCGGGTGTAGTTTTTGAAAAAGAGTTCGTAAAGCGGACGGCCTACTTGGCTGATGATCACCTCTTCGCTGTTGCGCGGGGATTCGATGGGGACGCGCCAGTTTGCTAGGGTTGCGGCCATTTCTTCGGGCGTGCTGGGGTGGCCGATGAATTGCTCGAAGGTGTTCAGGTTGATGGGGAATTGCCAGTGCTGCCCGTTCGTCCAAGAGAGGACGCGGTAGTCCACGCGGTGCCATTCGGTGAATTGCGAGAGGTAGGCGATGACGCGGTCGCTGTTGGTGCGGAAGTAGTGGGGGCCGTAGGGGTGGATGAGGACTCCGGCGGCATCGAGTCTATCGTAGGCGTTGCCGCCGATGTGGTCGCGGCGGTCGAGGACGAGGCAGCGCGCGCCGCGCTGGCTGGCGAGGCGCTCGGCGAGCACGCTGCCGGCGAATCCGGCTCCGACGATGAGGTAGTCCCAAGTCATTCTTGTCGCGCGGCGGTGTAGGCGGGCGGGTGACGGGTGGCGAGGAAAGAGAACGTTGTTTTTCCCAAAAAACCGCTGCTGCCCCGAGAAGCTCAGCGGACGACGCCTTACCAAAGTCGAGGGGGCGGAAGATTCAGAGATGGGGCGCGTCAATTTTTCGCACGCAGACAACCATTCCCTCGCTTCGTTTTATTCGACGCCGTATTTTTATCGCAAACGCTCTGTTTATTGGCCCTCATGTCGCAAGACCAAATTCCTAAGTTTTCCAACCCGCTACATCCTCAATCCAACCATCAATATGAAATTACGCCGTCCCATTTTCTCCGCGCTTCTCGCAATTTTTTGTGTGAGTGGGTGAAAAAATAAACCCGCCCCACAGGCCGCGCTGCCAAAGCCTGAAGGCGTCTTGATTGAGGTGCAGATTTTCAGCATGTCGCGTGAACTGGCTGCGCAGACTTTGTTGAACCAACCTATCGGTACGAGTGGGGACGCGATTCTTAAGAATGTGCAGGCACTGGTCGCGAGCAAACAGGCGAAACTCGTTGCAAGCCCCACTGTTTCTACTGTCAGCGGTAATCAGGCAGTCATCGAATCCATCTTTGAATACCGCTATCCGACTGAATTTGAGGCACCGCAGATTCCGCAAACTGTTGGCAGTACGGTAACAAAAACTACCAAGACGACGACGGTTACGCAGGAGACAACTTCCTTCCCTCGAACACCCAGCACACCGACAACATTTGAGGTTAAAAACACGGGAACCACTCTGCAAATCGAGCCAACTATCGATACGCAAAATTCCCTAATCACCCTCTCGATTGCTGTGCAAAATACGGCGCTCAGCGGTACAAAAGTATTCAAAACCGAGAATAACGGTGAAATCGAACAGCCGGAATTCTACACGAAAAAAGTCACCACAAATGCCGTCGTGAAAAGCGGCGGAGTAATCTTGCTGGGCACCACGGAGCCAGATCGTCGACTATCTAAAGACATAGACCTCACAGAAGTGGTTTTCATGCGCGCTACGCTGCAATAACTTTAGAAACTGGGAACTGGGAGTCACGGCGCGACTGCGAAGGGCTGGCGGTCGGCGAGATGGTCCATCACCACATCGGAATCGAGGATGACTCTACACGGGGGAACGAATCGGAACGGGGGAATTGGCGAGGAAAGAGAACGTTGTTTTTTGCGATGGTTCCCTGTTACCAACCTCCTTCTTATGTCAAACCGCCGCCACGCCATTCTCCTTTTTCTCACCGTCTTGGCGGCCGGGCTTGCGGTGTTTGGACGGCATAATGAGTTCTCTTTTTACTACCACCCAGATGAGCCAGGGAAGGTGGCGCAAATCATCCGGCACAAGCGGAACTTTCACCACCCGATGATGATGCTCTCGACGGTGAACATCGCGCGCTACGTCGTCCTGCGGGGAGACGCGCAAAAGGACCCGCAAAAAGTCGTGATGGTCGGCCGGTGGGCTACAGCAGCCGCGTCTGCGCTGGCGGCTGCGGCGCTGGCCGTGTTGGCTTTTCGCACGTTCGGTGCGGCGGCAGGCTGGGCGTTCGGGCTGCTCGCGGTCACGAATCCGCTCCTTTTCGAGCTGGCTCACTATTTTAAGGAAGACCCGTGGATGATGGCTGGAATCGCATGTTTCTGCCTTGCGCTGAACGCCTTTAGCGAGACTCCTACGCGGCGATGCCTACACCTTCTCGCGGCTGCGGCGGCGATGGCGGCTGCGGGGAAATATATCGCTTTCCTGTTCCTGCCGGTCGCCCTGTGGCTCGTGTGGAAAAGGACCACCCCCGGCGAGAGGAAGGCGCAACTGCTGCCGTTTCTAGCGACGTTTGCTGGGGTGTGGCTGCTTTTTAATCTGCCGTTCTTGCGCTCCCCGAGCCTTCTTTTTGCGAGCTTGCACGAGGAGAGCACCAAGCTCGCAGGGCTGACGGATGGCGTGTCTCGGAACGTACCTCACGGGTTCTACCTGATCGTGCAGAGAATGTATGGCGGGTGGACGCTGCCGGTGATTTCGCTCCTGTGGCTGGGTGCGGCGATTTGGACGCCGAGAAAGATCACAGCGGCAGAGTGGCTTCTCGCCGCCACTGCGGTTTCGCAATTTGTGCTCTACAGCTTCGTCCCGAAGACGGCTTCGCGGTATCATTTGCCGATCTCGTTGGCGTTTGGATTCCTCGCGGTTGCCGGGCTTGCGCGTTTGCTGGCGGGCGTTCGCGACCGGGTGTGGCTCTGGCGCGGTGGGCTCGCGGCGGGTGCGGCGCTCGTGGGAGTGGCTGTATTTTTTCAAGTACGGTCGCTACAGGCTATTGATGCGGGACTGACCGCAGATGATCGCGCGCGGCTCATTGAGTGGGTCCGTGCGAATGTCCCTGCGGACGCTGTGCTGGCGCAGGATCAGGCCGTGTATCTCCCCGATCCTGCGAGGATAGAGCGGTCGAACTCACCTCTGCTCCCGCAACGAATCGTCGGAGGGAAAAAAGAGTCTGCCGACCTAGGGAGCATCGCGGATTTGCGGGCACAGGGCGTGACGCATGTTGCGATCTGCGGTCGCACTTACTTGCGTTATCTCGACGAGAACAAGACAGACAAAAACGGCTCGAATCGAACACCAGAGCGGGTTTTCTACGAGACGCTGCTAAAAAAAGGGCGCATCGTTTGGTCGTCGGAGTTTGGGCAAGTGACCCACCTTCAACCAGGGCTGAAGCTCGTGGATATCACCGGCCTGTAGTTCGAAAAGCGGGGAAGAAATTATAGAAATTATAAAACCCTGATCGCCGTGGCGCGGTTACGGCTTTTATGGTTTTCCATGATAAACCTAACGCGAATAAACGAATTGGAGAACGACCACGACACGGCTCTTGCAAGTGCTGTGGTCGCTAATCCGAAGTGTTTCGCAGTCGCCATTTTCACTCAGCAGTATCGTGAAGTCCGCGACTTCTACGTCGATATTCTAAACGCCCGCATCACCAACGAAAAGCCGGACCGCATCTGCGAACTGGAGCTCGGTGGAGTGCCTCTGTGTTTGCGAGCCTGTGAGCACGGCGAACTCGTGAGCTACTTTCACATGCACCTCGCGCTGAAGCATCAGGACTCCGTGCTCGGCGAGCTTCGCCGCCGTGGAATCATCGTCACTTCCGTAGGGCAATATAACAATTTCCGCGACCCAGAAGGGCGCGTCATCAAACTCACCGAGGAGCGCGTGAACGTGAGTTGAACACAATTTCGCGGAGCGGGTGGGTTTTGGTTGGGCTGCTGATGCCCGCCTACTCCGTGAATACTTTTGGGCGTGCATTCGCACCCCTCCCGCAGGGCGGGGCACCGGTTGGTTGGGCTTAATTAACGGTGTTCTTCCCTGCGGATTCTTTTTGCAGAGGGATGTTCGATTTAGAAAAGCCCGAGCACAGACGCGCGGGCCGCGAGACATTGCCGGGCACGCATCAGGCGGATGGCGACATTGGCCTGCGTGAGCCCCGTGCGCGCAGCGACTTCGCGGGCTGTGAGGCCGTCGAAATAATGAAGCTCCACCACTTGCCGAAAGCCCGTCTGGAGCGACTCGACGAGCTCGCGCGCGGCGTAGATCCGCTCATTGACTCCCTCTGCTGGAGCTTCGAGCAGCGCCTGCACGTAAGCGTCCCCATCTTCGACTAAAACCGCGCCGTTGCGGTAAAGGCCACGCAATTTATCCACGCACACATTCGCGGCGATAGACGTGAGCCACGAGGAGAAACACCGGCTCGCATCGAACCGCTGGAGAGACTGAAACGCTCGGGACATCGAATCTTGTGCGGAGTCCTCGATCAGCCACAGGTGCGGCAGTCGGCGGGCGCAGACGTGGCGGACGAGCGGCAGGTATTTTTCGAAGAGCCAACTGGCGGCAGCCTCGTCGCCGTGCTCCAACCAGCCTTGGATCGCGCTGGTATCGGTGTACCCGAAGGTCGCCTGAGAAACGGAATCAAATGTGAGAACGGAAATCATAAATGGCGGAGTTTAACGTGGGCGACCGTTGGGCTGTTTTGGGAAGCGCAACTTCCACGCTTCCGCAGTGTCTGGTGAAACGCGGATGGAGCCACGCCCTCCCAGACCATTGGCCGTGTCGAGGCCCGAAGCAGGTTGGAGTTTCGCAGGTTGGAGCAAGGATTCCGAAGGCTCGCCGGGGGCCGAAAATGCAGTGGAAGCGGTCGTGCTCGCGATGATGATGAACAGGATATTTTTCATAGGCTCTTGGTTCTTGAGCCGGAGCATCGCACCCGGTTGTAAAGGTTTCATCGGGACGGATAGGGAGAATTGTAAAGTTGAAGTAAGTTTTTGCCCGCGCTCGCTTGGCAATCGCAAGCGCAGCCGATACGGTGGCGCAGTCATGATCAAAACCGCAGCTTTTCTCGCGCTTACTGCATCGCTCGTCGCCCAGCAGAATCTCCCCGAGCCGAAGTTGGTCGAGAGCAAGCCAGAGCCCGTGCTCAAGGTCACACCGCCTGTCCTCATGCCCCCGCCAAAGCCCACCGGACCAGCCGTGCTCCCCGCTCGAGAGGCGGCAGACGCTCTCGGCGACGGGGAGCTAAAAAGTATCATTGAAACCCTCCGCGCGACCTACGTGCGGCCGGGCGAACTCGAAGAGCCCGCTCTGGATCGAGCGCGCCTCCAAGGGCTACTGGAGCGGCTCGGTAACGGCGTCCGAGTGCTCGCTGGCCCATCATCGGGAGCGACGGAGCAGCAGCCGTATCGCGCGGAGATTTTGCCGCAAAATATCGGCTACATCGGGCTGGGCACCTTGAGCGCGGAATCCATCGCAGCACTCGATGCCACGCTCGCTGGCTACAAGACGCCGCCGCCTGCAATGATCCTCGATTTGCGCGCCACGCCGCCCCACGCCGAGTTTGAGCAAGCTGCGGAGGTGTGTCGCCGGTTTTGTCCGAAAGGACGCATCCTGTTCACCATCAAACGCACACGCGCTAACGACGAAGAAATCCTCACCTCCCGCATGAACCCGAGCTGGCGCGGCACACTTATCGCGCTCGTGGATAGCGACACTGCAGGCTCTGCAGAAGTCATCGCCGCAGTTCTGCGCACCCACACCGGAGCGT
Source organism: Prosthecobacter debontii (assembly GCA_945905735.1). Lineage (GTDB taxonomy): Bacteria > Verrucomicrobiota > Verrucomicrobiia > Chthoniobacterales > Chthoniobacteraceae > SXWH01. The sequence continues at coordinate 41,530 of CAMDQC010000001.1, forward strand.
ATGTGATCGGCCAGCAGACGAGGGGCGAGGCTGCGCAATTTGAGGAAGTGACTTTGGAAAAAGGGCGTGTGCTCAAAGTCGCGGTCGGCGAAGTGACGCTGCCGGATGCGACGCCCGTATTTCCCGGCGGGCTGCACCCCGATCTGCTCGTGGATGTCCCGCAAGCGAACACGGACGAGATTCTGTTTGCTGCCCAGTCGGAAAAGGAAATCATCGCGTTCGCTACTGATAAAGAGCGCCCGCGCCTGAACGAGGCCGCACTAGTTGCCGGGACGAACCCTGAGATGGACGCCGCGCAGGAGCGCCAAAAACTCAAAGACGCAGGGCAGACCCCGAAACTCACTCCGCGCGATATTGTGCTTCAGCGGGCAATCGATTTCGTCACCGCGATCCAAGTCCATGAGTCTGGAATACCCAAACGGTAGGCGCGCAGTGTTTGGGAATACCGAGTTAGTCGGTCCGGCAGAAGGCTCGGAGTGTATCGACTGGATTCCGGGGCAAATGGTTTGCCGTCCAGCTTTCTGCGTCAGTGCTACTCAGCCCGAACGTTGTGATCTGCGTTCGAATCGCGGTGTTCGTCTTTCGTCATTGCCTCTAAAGGCATAGCCCTTGCTGAATCACTACAGTCCATGCTCATCCATCCGTCTACTTCCGGGAGCCGCGTTACCGCGGGGCGCAATCGGCGCGCTTTCCTCGTATGGACGATGATGTATTTTTGTCTAGCGGGGTTGGTCTTCGGGCAGGATAGCGGGAACGAATATCAGAAAAAGGCCGTCCATATCGGCAAACTCGCCCGCTATGTCGAATGGCCAAAAGATAAGATGGGGACAGGGATTCCCCTCGTCATCGGGGTCTTCGGGACGGACTTTGCATCGGACCAAATCCGGGAAGTTGTCGGCAGAAAGCCGATAAATGGACGTGAGGTAGTCGTGAAGACGTGCTCGACCATTCAGGAGGCGGCTGGTTGCCATATGTTGTTTGTATCCCGCTCGGAAGAGGGCCGACTTTCCGCTATCCTCCGAAAGGTGCGGGGAGAGCCAGTTCTCACGGCGGGAGAATGCGACTCATTTTTGAAGGAAGGCGGCATCATCAACCTGCGCACGTTCGGAAACGAAGTGAACATGGAGATTAACGAAAAAAATGCACGACGCTCCGACCTCAAGATCAGCCCTCGGCTCGTGAACTTCGGAGAAGGAGGGGTCGGCGGATGAGTAGCTTTTTTCGCCATGCGCCGATTCGGAGCAAGCTCCGCTTCATCATCCTAACGACCTGCATCGTCTCGCTATTGGTCGCCTGCGCCACACTATTTGCGGTGCAGTTCTATTTTTTCCGGAAGACTTTCATCCAAGACATGAAATCCACGGCGGAAATGATCGCCGCGCAGAGCATTGGCGCGGTCGATTTTGAAAGCCGGACCGTGGGAGCGGAGATTATCGGCACCTTATCGGCTAAGGTGGGGATCACCGGGGCCGCGTTGTTTTTGAAGACTGGAGCGGAGCTTGCGACGTTTGGGCGCATGGATGAGCGGCTGACTGCACGGATTCAGCGAGCCGCCCCCCAGCAGTGGTGGGAAGGCGGCGACCTTTACTTCGAGCATCCAGTCATCCGCGATCAAGAGCACATCGGGACGCTCTACATCAAGGCGGACTATCGGGAGCAATCGGGACGCTTGGTGAGTCTCTACATCGGCATTTTCTGCATGGTGCTCGGAATATCGGTCCTTGTTGCATGGGTCATCTCCATCCGCATGGGCCGACTGATTAGCACCCCGATCCAGAAGCTCGCGGAAACCGCCCGCGCTATTGCGGCGAAAGACGACTACCACCTCCGCGCCGAGCAACTCGCCGATGATGAAGTCGGCGAGTTTACAAAGACGTTCAACTTCATGCTCGATCAGGTCGAGTTTCGCGACGCGGCCTTGCGCCACGAAATCGATGAGCGCAACCGTGCCGAACGCGAGCTCCAAGAAGCGCAAGCGCAGCTTGTGCAAGCCTCGCATCAAGCAGGCATGGCAGAAGTCGCCACGGGCGTATTGCACAATGTGGGCAACGTCCTCAACAGCGTGAATGTCTCGGCCGCGCTGATCTCCGAAAAACTCAACGGCGACCGCCTAGAGAAGCTCCAGAAAACGGCGTCGATGATGATCGAACGGAACGGCAGCCTCGCCGACTTCATCGCGAACGATCCGAAGGGAAAGCTCATCCCTTCCTATCTTGTGAACCTCGGTAAGCACTTAATTTCCGAACGCAATGAAGCGTTGACCGAGCTGGAGTCGCTCGCGCGAAACATTGAGCACATCAAAGAAATCGTCTCCATGCAGCAGAGCCACGCGCGCGTCTTTGGGCTCGTCGAACGCATCAAGCCCGAGTTGCTCGTGGACGACGCCATCCGCATGGTGATGGTCAGCCTTCGCCGTCATCAAATCGAGCTCGTCCGCGTGGTGGAAAGCTCACGGCCCGTGGATGTGGATCGCCACAAAGTCCTGCAGATTCTAGTCAACCTCCTGCGCAACGCAAAGCACGCCATGGAGAACCTCGCCTCCGACATCCGTCGCATTACGGTGCACGTCGCTTGCGACGAATTGGAAGGCGTCGCGATCACCGTCCTCGACACCGGTTGCGGCATTCCCGCCGCGAACCTCACGAAGATTTTCTCTCACGGATTTACTACACGGAAAGACGGACATGGCTTCGGCCTGCACAGCTCTGCGCTGGCAGCTCAACAGATGGGCGGAAGTCTTTCTGCAAGTAGCGATGGTCCTGGGCACGGGGCCAGCTTTGTTCTTCGACTTCCACCTGTTAATCAGGAGGTCACGACAGCGTAACTATGCAGCCCAATCACAGAATCCTACTCGTGGATGATAATCCAAGTATCCACGACGACTTTCGCAAAATCCTACTCGGTAGTCAGGCGCGCAATGACGCCCTTGATGCCGCTGAGGCGATCCTTTTCGATGAGTCCGCGCACGACAAAACTGCGGCCCACGAATTCATCGTCGAGTCCGCTTTTCAAGGCCAGGAAGCCTTGGAGCGCGTGAAGCAGGCGATTGCTGAAGGCGAGCCATACGCGATGGCGTTTGTGGATGTCCGTATGCCCCCCGGCTGGGACGGCATCGAGACGATCTCCCATCTGTGGAAAGTGGACCCCGGCCTTCAAATCGTCGTTTGCACCGCGTACTCCGACTATTCGTGGGATAAAATGACCGCCAAAATTGGCGTCAGCGATAACGTCGTCATCCTCAAAAAACCCTTCGACAATATCGAAGTCCTCCAACTCGCCCACGCTCTTACGAAGAAGTGGCTCGTCACCCGCCAGGCCCAGCTCAAAGTGGAGGAACTCGCCGACATGGTGAAGGCCCGGACGAGAGAGCTGGAGCACACGAACGGCGAACTCCGCCAAAGCGAGGCGCGCTTCTCCCAAGCCTTCCAGACCTCCCCCATCCCGCAGGCCATCCAGACTTTGCACGCCCAGCGTTTCGTGGATGTGAACGCTGCATTTCTCAAAATGACCGGCTTCACCCGCGAGGAAGTCGTAGGGCGCACCCCGCTCGATCTCCGCCTCTGCCTGGACTACGAGAGCCGCTTCCTCGCCGCCGCACGCGATGGCAAGATCGTCCGCGACACAGAAGCGCAGATCAGCACTCGCAGCGGTGAACTGCGGAGCGCACTGCTCTCCATTGAGCCCTTCGACCTCGCTGGAGAGAAGCACGTCCTGATCATGGCGCAAGATTTGACCGAGCGGCATCAGCTCGAAAACCAGCTCCGCCAAGCGCAGAAGATGGAAGCCGTCGGCCAACTCGCAGCAGGCATCGCGCACGATTTTAATAACCTTCTCACCATCATCCAAGGCCACGCCAGTATGCACCTCGACGACCCCGCGCTCGAAGCCTCGGTGAACGCCTCGCTCCACCAGATCAACGGTGCCGGAGAACGCGCTGCTGACCTCACGAAGAAGCTCCTCACTTTCTCCCGGCGTGGAATGGTGCGGCCCAAGGTGCTCGATCTCAACGATGACATCCACAACATCGGGCGGATGCTCCGCCGACTTCTCGGCGAAAAACTACAGCTCAATTTCAATTTGAAGCCGATGCTCCCTCGGATCTACGCCGACGGCACCAGCATGGAGCAAGTGCTCATGAATCTTACCCTCAACGCACGCGACGCGATGGCGGAGGGCGGAACGATCACCATCTCCACGACTGCCGTTACCTTCACCGACGACGGTCCATTTAAAAACCCCGACGCCCGCCCCGGCGAATACGTCTGCATGACGGTCGCCGATACCGGCACCGGTATGAGCGAAGAGACGTGCAGCCGTATCTTCGAGCCATTCTTCACCACCAAGAGTCTCAACAAAGGCACCGGTATGGGCTTGGCCACCGTTTATGGCATCGTGAAGCAACACGAGGGATGGATCGACGTGGATACCGCCATCGGCGAAGGCACGGTGTTCCGCGTCTATATCCCCGTGACGGATAAGCCGCTGGTCATCGAAGAAGCGCCATCCTTCGCCCCAGCCTCCGACGACGGCAACCACACGATCTTTGTCGTGGAAGACGACGCCGCCGTCCGCTCGCTCGTCGTCGAAGTTTTGCAGAGCTTTAATTACAACGTCATCGAAGCTGAAAACGGCGATAGCGCCATCGCCATGTGGCCCGGTCTGCGCGACAATGTGGACCTCCTCCTCACCGACATGGTCATGCCCGGCACCGCCAACGGCCTCGACGTCGCCCGCCACTGCCTCGGCAACAAACCCGACCTAAAAGTCATCTACACCAGTGGCTACAGCAGCGAACTTTTCGGCAGTAATGTGAAGCTTCTCGAAGGCGTGAACTACCTCCCAAAGCCGTATCTCTCCAACAAGCTCACCACCATCATCCGCAACGCGCTCGAGCCAGAAATCGTCGCCGCAGTGCCCGCCTGACGCATCATAACAGCAGCGTGCTCGGGCGGGGGGAAGCAGCCGTGCGGAGTGCTACTCCGCCCTCACCGCTGCACAGGTGCGCCTTGCTCTCGCACGTAAGTAGGACCATAAACCCTCCTATGAAAACGCCCATGAACATCCTGCCCGTGATCCTCGCGCTTGGTTGCGCGTCACTTTGTGCCGAGACGGTGAAGGACCGCGAAGGAGCGGTGCGCAAGGACAAGGCGACGATGGAGAATGATGCGCGGTGGATTTACAACGACGTGGATCGCGGTTTCGCGGAGGCGGCAAAGGCTGGTAAGCCGCTGCTCGTCGTGCTGCGCTGCGTGCCGTGTCTGGCTTGTGCCGGGATTGATGCGAGCGTGCTCACTGACACTTCGCTGGCACCGGTGCTCGACCGGTTTGTGTGTGTCCGGTTGATCAATGCGAACGCGCTCGATTTGCAAAAGTTCCAGTTCGACTACGACCTTTCGTTTTCGGCGATGATGTTTCACAGCGATGGCACGGTGCTCGGGCGCTTTGGCTCGTGGAAGCACCAGAAGGATAAGCAGGATACGACGACCACTGGCCTACGCAGCACGCTGGAGGCCGCGGTCGCGCTGCATCGCGGGTTCCCCGGCAACAAGGCCGCGCTCGCCGGGAAGCAAGGCGGGCCCACGCCCTTCAAGACGCCGGTGGAATTTCCCGCGCTGTCGGGGAAGTATCGCAGCGGGCTGGATTGGGAGGGGAAGGTCGTGCAGAGCTGCGTGCATTGCCATCAAGTCGGCGACGCATTCCGCACCTACTATCGCGATGCTGGGAAGGCGATTCCGCCGGAGCTGATCTACCCGATGCCCGCGCCCGAGACCGTCGGCTTCACGCTTTCGCCAGACCATGCTGCGAAAGTCACGGGCGTCGTCGCCGATTCTCCCGCGGCAAAAGCCGGGCTGCGTACTGGCGATGACCTTCTTGCGCTGGGCGGTCAGGCGCTCGTGTCCACCGCCGATGCGAGTTGGGCGCTGCACCGCGCACCGGAATCCGGGCCGCTCGCAGCGAGCATCCGGCGGGAGGGCAAAGTCGTTTCCGTGACTCTCGCCCTGCCCGCAGGCTGGCGGCAAAAGAGCGACATCTCGCGCCGCGTCGGCACATGGCCTTTGCGCGCGATGGCGTTCGGCGGGATGACGCTTGAGGACCTTCCCGACGCCGCGCGTATCCCGCGAGATCTCGACGTGAAGAAGATCGCCTTGCTCGTAAAAGGCGTCGGTAATTTCGGGAAACACGCAGCAGCAAAAAACGCCGGATTTCAGAAAGACGACGTCATCGTCTCCATCGACGGCGACGAGATGCGCAGGACGGAAGGCGAGCTTCTCGGCTGGCTGCTGGAGCGCCATCGCGCCGGGGGAAAAGTGAAGGTGATCGTGTTGCGCGGCACGGCACCGGTGGAGCTGATTCTACCGATGCAGTAAAGGCCGCAACGATCAGTTGATGCGCGCATTCACTCGAGCGGCTTGATGTTGGCCGCGCGGGCGTCGAGGCGGAGGACGTAGATTTGGCTGTTCGTGTCGGTGCCCCAAAGGAGCTGCCGCTTTGGGTCGAAGACGATTCCACACGAGCGGCCGTGCGGGAAATCGCGCGTGATGCGATCGGTGTGTTTGGTGGTTTTGTATTTGATGTCGAGGGTGACCCAGCGGTTTGCGGCGCAGTCAAATGCGGGCGTCGGCGTCTGCTCGTCAGAGTCTTCTAGGAAGGACGCCATGACGATGAGATCGCTGGCTGGATCAAAGACGCAGCGGCGATGTATGCGAAGCGGTGCGCAGAGGTCATGCCGGGCGGCGAGAGGGCGGTCACGGTGAGTGTCTTCAAATCGACGGACCACACTTTGCCGTCGTAGGGAGCTTTGCCGTAGGGCTTGCGGAAGAGCAGGACGCGGTCGCGTTTTGAATCGTAGGCCAGGGTCGAGTTGTCCACTTCCGCGCCGGGCAGACGGTCGCCGGTGACCGTGAGTTCGTTCCATTTTCCGGCGGCATGATCGAAGCGGTGGAGCTTTCCATTTTGCCCCCAGCACAACGCGCCGAGCGGTGTCGGCGTGAGCGTGAGCGTGTAGAAGCAATCGCCGTAGCTCATGGCCGCGGGCTTGTCTCCGCGCCCGATCCAGTCGCCGATGGCGGGGTCGTAGAGGTAGAAGTGATGCGGGCGTCCGGCTTTCACCATGAGTCGGCTGGGCGGGTCGTATGCGTAGTTTTGGTAAGTGTGGCCGGTCATCCAAGGGCGGAGGTTGTAGTTGAAGCCGTCGGGATAACTCGTGTTGCTGTAGAGCTGGCCGAGCGGGAACTCCACGGGGAACGGAAGTTCCCATCGGTTTGTGGCAAAGTGGAAATGCGGAACGTCGGTGCCGCCGTGGGCGCTGTGGCCGCCGCTCCAGCGCAGGAGGATGTCGCGGTCGGGATCGAGGACGGCGGTGCCCCAATCGCGATTGAGCTTCGGGCGGAAGAGTGGATCGGTGGCGATCCATTCGTTGGCGGGAAGGGATTGAAGTTTCGCCTGAAATGCCGCTGCGTCGGGCCGCGGGCCTTGCAGGTAGAAGTCGGGATGCAGCGGACCGGCGCGATACGTGCGGCTGTCGGCGGAAACGGTGTCGCCGCCGCTCCACGTTTGTTTTTCAAGGTCGAGCGTCCACGGGCCGTCGCGAAAGTCGGCGTATTGGCCGCCGACGTAGTCCGTGTTTGCGGCGTAGGTGTATCCGCCGGTCATGGTGATTTTTCCATCGCCCGTCGCGGTGAGTCGGTGGTTCGCGCGCGGCGGCGGCGCACCGGCGGGACGGAGTTGGGTCCATCGACGTTGCACGGGTTCGAAGACCCACGTGTCGTTCGTAAGGTAGTCCATGTGGTCGCCACCGAAGAGCACATAGAGCTTGGTCTTCGGCTCGTAAATGATGCCATCGGCGCGCGGGTGCGGGTCGCAAAGAATGGAGCGCGGCGCGGGCTCGGCATCGAGTGACTCGGCGGCGAGTTCGAGCTGTATCTGCGCATCAGCCATTGCCCGCAGCGCGCCGGGCGTGATTTCCGTGAGCGGCTCGCCGATCGTGCGCGCGGCTCGCTGAATATGATCCACGGTTTGTTTTCCCACATCGCGACCGAGCGCAGTCACGAGCATGCCGAGATTCTTGGAGAGCGCTGCCTGTTGGGGCGCGATTTCGCTCTTTAGAAAAGACGCATCCTCCCCGGTGGTGCGGCCCTCGAAGTATTGATGCCGGATTCGCGCGCGAAGGTTCTTCGCCTCGGTGCGGAGTGCCCATGTGCGATCGCGAAATGGCTGCATCGGGTTCTTCGCACGTAGCTCCTCGTGGATGGATTTCCATGCGCCGCCTTCCATGATTCGCGTGTGCGCGACGCCGTCCTCCGATTGCTGATCCTGTCCGCCAAACGCCAGCCCGCCGCCCGCGGGTTCTAGGCATTCCGCGCTCCATAGGATGCGCTGTTTGAGGTCCACGCTTTCGAGCCGGTAGGGCTTTCCGATATCCGCGGCAGCCGCACGATCCGGCGCGGAGTTCACGAGAAGGAAGACGCAAATGGTTCGGACAAAGTCAGTGCGCATGGCGCGTTGTAACGTGAAGCATCCGCCGCGGCAACGACGGAACACGTCGCGAGCGTGGCACAGTCAGGACGGAAGGCGAGCTTCTCGGCTGGCTGCTGGAGCGCCATCGCGCAGGAGAAAAAGTGAAGGTGATCGTGTTGCGCGGCACGGCGCCGGTGGAGCTGAGTCTGCCAATGCAGTAGGATTTTGTGATGCAATGCCGCGTGAGGCTGCTTGGATGTGGGGATGCAACGGCTCGCCTTTCTCTTCGCTTTCGTTTTCACCTGCGTGGCTCACGCCGAGGAAAAGGTGCAACGTTTTCTCTATGCAGCGACGCCTGACGGAGCGCAGGTGGAGAGCGCTTCGGGGATGGGAATATTGGTTTTCGATATCGATGACGGGTTCAAGTTTGTCCGGCGTATCGAAGGGCCGATGCTGAAGGGCGGGACGCGCGGGATGACGGGGACGACGGAGGCGAAGGCGCTGTTTTATGGGACGACGGATCGGCGGATGGGGCGGATGGATTTGGAGACAGACAAGGTGGTTTGGGAAAAGGTGTTCACGGGCGGCTGTGATCGTTCTTCGGCGATGTCGGATGGGAGTAAAGTGTTTGCGCCGACGGGTTGGTGGGGGCCAAGTGATGGAGGCGGCTTTGTAGTGATCGATGGGGTGACGGGGGCGGAGTTGCGCAAGATCAGCGTGGGGCCGGGCGCGCATAATAGCATCATGTCGCCGGATGGTTCGCGGCTGTTTGTGGGCTCAACGACGACGCTGACAGTCTTCGAGCCGAAGAGTGAACGCGTGCTGATGTCGATACCGGACGTGGGCGAGTCGGGCGTGTTTCCATTTACGGTGAACAGCAAACTGTCGCTGGCGTTTGTGTGTCTTGGGAAGCATGTGGGCTTTGACGTGGTGGACCTCGTGGCGGGCAAGCCGATTCATCGCGTGATGGCTGGCGATGCGCCCATCGCGCACCGCACGCATGGGGTCGCCCTGACGCCAGACGAGAGCGAGCTGTGGATCAGCGATCAGGTGGGGAAGAAGCTGTTCGTTTTCGACGCGACAAAGATGCCGCCAGTTCCAAAGGGCTCGGTGGAGCTGAGTATGGGCGGGCATGGCTGGGTGAACTTCAGCCTCGATGGCGCATTCGCTTGGTGCCACACGCCGGACGTTTTCGATGCGAAGACGAAGAAGCAGATCGCGACGTTGAGGGATGAAACCGGGAAGCCGTTCGGGAGCTCCAAGCTCATCGAGGTGCAGTTTCGCGAAGGGAAAGTGGTGCGTGTGGGGAACGAGTTCGGGATCGGGCGGAGGGAGTGATTACGCGCGCTCGAAAACGGCGAGCCAGTTGTTGAACGGCGTGCGGCCCCACATGGGGCGGATGGTGCCGCGCAGGCCGGAGGCTTCGAGCGTCGCGGTGAGCTCTTCGGGGCGAGGGTAGGAGATGGGTTTGCTTTTCATCCAGAAGCAGAGGACGCCGAACCAGTCCGTAAGCTTTGTGAGCGTGAAGCGCCAGCCGGGGTCTTCGATGCCGGTGCGGATGACGAGTTTGCCGCCGGGGGCGATGCGAGCGGCGGCTTCGCGGAGGAGAGTCGTCTGGGCGGCGGGGTCGAGGTATTGGAGAATGTCGAGGATGGTGACGCTGCCGGAATGCGCGGGAAGGTCGGTGCGGGCGTCGCTTGTTTCAAAGACGAGATCCGGTGCGTGGACGGCGGCGGCTTTTCGGGCGATGGCGATTTTTTTTGCATCGAAATCGAGGCCGCGCATTGGGAATTTGCAGCCGCTTTCTCGGAGATAAAATGAGCAGAGCCCCATGCCACAGCCGATGTCGAGGAGCGGGGCGGTGGTATCCGTGAGTGCTGTGAAGACGGCGGCGTAGAGCGGATCGGTAGCAAATTTGCACCATGCGTAATAGCGGGCGTGATTGCCCGGAAAGCGGGCGGCAAGCTGCCAAATGTCGAGTGTCGTGTTACTCATGGGGCTGGTGTCTTTTTTTCGCTGCGAAACGGGAGGCTGGCGACGCCGATGATGGCCCAGAGCGCGAGGATAGCCAAGCCAGTGAGGGAGGCCTTCACTGCGAGAGATGGGGCAACGCCGTACCATTTGTGCAGAAGGAACTCGATGGATTTCTCGCGGACGCCGAGCCCGGCGACGCTGATAGGAAGAGCGGCAACGCTGTCTGCGACGACGAATGCGCCGAAGACGCCAAAGGGATTTGCATTGATGGGGAGGGCGGATGCCGCACACCAAAAGATGCCGTGGTGGAGCACGAGAAGCGGCAAGGAAATGAGCATCGCAGTGGCTGTGCCGGGGGCAAAAATGCACTTTCTCACGTAGCCGAGGAGGACGTCATGAAGATCGCGCCGGAAGTAGCGAATCGAAAGGCCGATGCTCATGAAGATTGCGAAGGAAACGCCAATCGTGGTGGCGGTGGCTTGGGTCATTTTGGCGGAGAGACCGATGGTGCCAACGATGAGTGAGACGAGGAGGATCATGACGGGCGCGGCGCTCATGTGGTCCAGTGCGATAGAGGCAAGAAACGCGCCTTTGCGCTCGGGGAGTTGCCGCGTGCCGAGTGCGACGCGGACGGCATCTTCTCCCAGCGCGCCGACGGAGAGGAGCCCGGCGGCGTTCCCCGCGAGGGAGATGCGGAGGACGGTGGAAAATGGCAGCGCGCAATCGCAGACGCGGAGGCACGCGTGCCAGCGCCACGCGCTGAGGAACGCCGCGCCGCCACCGCACAGGAATGCACCGAGGAGCCACCAAGGGCGGTGAAACTCTGCCGTGAGTAGGCCATCGCGCACATCGGGGCGCGAGAGGACCCACGCGAGAAGGAGCGAGGTGATCGTAAGGCGGACGAGTGTGGCGGCGAGCGGGTGCCGGGACATTTGTGAATGCGCGGGGCTTAGTGGAGCTTCTTCACGAGCGTGTCGAATATCTCGGTAATCTGGGTACGGACGTTTTTTTCGTCGGCGAGTGCGCGCTGGTAATAGTCGTAGCGGATGCGCCTGCCAGCATCGGCGATGTCTTGTTGGCTGGCGCTGCGCATAAATCGCAGGAATGTGGTGACGGCTGCGGCATGGTCGCTGGCGCTGATTCGGGCAGAGGACGCGACTTTTTCGCCAAAGGCTTTTACGTGAGGTGCGATGGCGGGGTTCGTATGTTGAGCAAAGGCGATGGATCCGTCTCGGAGGTCTCTAAGAAGAAAGGTGAGATCGGCGGTGAGCTTCTGCACTTTTTCGACTTCGGCACGGTCTTTTGCGAAGGTAGGCCAGTCCACAGGCTGCCAATTTTTTACGCTATCGAGGCGGTATCCGAAGCGGCGCACTTTTGGCGCTTTGGAATCGCCGGAAAGCCACTGCTGGTCGCGAACGGAGAGGTACGTGGCAATGCCGAGAACGAGGCCGGTTTTGGCGTGAATGATCGGGCTGCCACTGTTGCCGGGAACGAACTCCGCAGTGACTTCGATGAGGTCGGGACCGAGACCCGCGATGGTCCCGGACAGCGGGGCGATGACACGCGCGCCTTCGCTGTTGCCGAGAACAAAAACTTCGTCGCCGATTGCCGCCACGTTTTCGATCTTGGTGGCCGCGACGAGCGTGGGCACGGGCGCATCGGGAGGGAGCGCGTAGTGCAGGATATCATGCCCGACAGCGAGGGACGGCGCTCCGACGGTCTGGACGGCAGTTTTATCGAGCCGCGTAAAGCGGGGCGTTTGCATTCCCGCGGCGACGTGGATGTTGGTGAATAGTGCGGGCTTGCCGCGAAACTCACACACGAAGCCGCTGCCTGCGCCGCCGCTGGCTGCGTCGGAGACGAAAACCAGGTTGGCAGAGTGTTTCCCGACGAGCGAAGCGGCGTTTTGCGCGGACGCGGCGGGAATGACAAAGAGGGCGAACGCTGAAAGAATCAACAGGCGTGGGTTCACGAGGCGGAGTCTGTGTTTTGTGGTGGGGAAATCAATGCACATTCTCCCCACAGAACAAAAAACCGCCGCTTCCCGTTCCCGGAAAGCGGCGGTGTTTGAAATTTGGATGCGATGCTTTTTAAGCGAGTGCGTCGAGTTTGCTGAGAATCTCGGATTTTGGCTGGCGGCCGACGAGTTGGCCAACGGGCTGACCTCCCTTGAAAAAGAGGAGCGCCGGGATTCCGGTGATACGAAATTGGGCCGCTAGTGCCTGTGCCTCATCGACGTTCACTTTGCCGACTTTGGCTTTGCCGGCGCGCTCATTAGCAATCTCGTCTATGACGGGCGAAAGCTGGATGCACGGGCCACACCAGGGTGCCCAAAAATCCACCAGTACGGGGACTGGCGAATTAAGCACTTCGGCTTGGAAGTTAGAATCGGTGAGCGTTACAACGTTTGGACTTGCCATATACATGGAGCGTTCCGGGAGGGGGTTTTATTCCTAAAAAGTTCTCGGTAATGCTTCAGTATAGACCACGTACGAGAAGTACAGGGCCGCAACTGTCGCGAGGAATCCCATGATGCTGAGCACCGTGGAAGCCGTGTCGGATTTTGCTGGCGAGCTGTCCACGCTCATGGTGCTCATGGCTTGGCTAATGGCCGGTGCAGGAGATTTGGAGAGCGGCTGCGTCTGCTGCATCTTGACGGTTGCTTTTGGAAGCGCAGGCGCGCCCTTCGGCATATCGCTCGGCAGGGTGATGCGTGCCGTCTCTTTCTTGGGCGAAGCAGGCCGCACAGGTGGCGCGGTAATGCCGGATTGGCCGGGAGCCGGTGGAACTGGTGGGCGTATGCCCGATGGCGGTGGTGGTGGCATCGCGCCGGAGCCAGCGGGCGGAGCGGGCTTCAAAGGAATCGTTGGTTTGCCGGTCAGCGGCGGTGGCTTGGGCGGGGTTACGCTGCTGAGAGGTTTTGTGACGGGCGCGGAGCCGAGTTTCGGCGGGGCCGGAGGCCCGCTGAGCGGCTTCGTGGTCACTCCGCTCGGAGCAACGGGCGCCGAAATCGGTGGAGCTGCGGGCGCTGGCGGTGGCGAGATTGAGGACATCGGAATTTTGGAGGTTTCTTTTTTCGGGACTTGGCCGACTGGTTGCGGCGCAGAAGTTCCGGGCACATTAATGCGCACGGTTTCCCGCTTTACGGATGGTTGGTCCGCCTTTGGTGGCAGGGTAATCCGGATGGTTTCCTTTTTTGTGGAATCGTCGTCTTGCGTATTTGGTGAATCGGCCATAAAATAGAGTTCGTGGTGGAGTTTGGTGTATCTCAGCGTCGGGAGTGGGTGTCAACGGGGTTTTCCGTGAAATTCCCGTTCTCTTGGGCGGTGCGGGTGGTTTAGCCTGCTTTAGCAGAGCTGAAATTTCTCTGGGATATTCTGCGTCGGTTCGTTTTTGAAATAAGTCGGCTCGGATATTGCGGTTGCGGAATTGTTCATTTCGACTACGATTCTTGTTTGCGCTTGGGCGTAAATTTATATAACTCCCATAATTCCCATCGCAACAATAACCATATTTCGCATTTATGAAACAACTGCTGTTTAGTCTCGTGATCTCTTCTTTGGCTTGGACTGCTTATTCGGCGGATCGGGTCGAGCTTGTCAAAAACCTCGCGCGCCGCGGAGAAAACCCGGGCGGGAAGCTGGTCCTCGCAGCGGATGGGAAGTATTACGGTACCACGAAAAATGGTGGAACGAACGGGTTCGGTTGCGTTTACCGCTTTGATGCGGCGACGGGTTCGATCGCTACGGTGGCGAGCTTCGGCTCTACGGTCGGGCGATTTCCGGAAGGCGAGCTTTTGGACGGTGCGGATGGTTTCCTTTATGGAACGGCGAAACAAGGCGGCGCGATTTTGCCTACGGATGACCCGAACACGACCGCGGATGAAAAAGAGGGGCTGGGTACGATTTTCCGTGTAAAAATTAGCGACGGAACGCTCACGAAATTAGCGCAGTTCGATGGGGCGAACTCCGGCAAGTTTCCTCTCGGAGGGTTGGTAAAAGTCGGGAGCCGATATTATGGAGTTGCGAGTGAGGGCGGCGCTTCGAGTTGTGGCACCGTGTTCAAAGTGACGCCCGTGGCGGGCTCCACAAACTGGGATCTTGGTGCGTTTGCGCCATTTACCGGCACGGCAAACGGCAAGATGCCGTGGGGCACTCTAGTGGATGTGGGTAACGGCTCGCTTCTTGGCACGACGGAACTCGGAGGAAGCGTGGCAGACAAGGGCTGCGTGTTTAAGGTCGCGACGAGTGGCGCGAATCAAGGTGTAATTCAATTGATGCGGATATTCGCTGGCGGTGCCACGGATGGGGCGAACCCACGGGCGGGACTTTGGAAATCAAAGGCGGATGGCTTTTTCTACGGGACGACGTATGCGGGCGGGACGGAAGATGCGGGCACGGTCTTCCGTATCAGCTCGGCTGGGGCTGGTTTCGCCATCGTCGCGAGCATGGAGAGTGCAAAAGGATCGCGTCCCCAGGCGAGCGTCGTGGAACCGCCGGTGCCGGATGATTTCCTCTACGGCACATGCTCAACAGGTGGTGCCAATGGTGTCGGCACAGTCTTTAAAGTAATTCGCAACGGAAACGGCGCTTTGATCAGTCCGGGTAACGTGGCGAACTGCAACGACGCGGACGGAAAGACTCCGCTGAGCGGCTTGATCTTCGGGAACGATGGTTTGGCTTACGGCACGGCGGAGCAAGGGGGTACGGGCGGCACGGGCGGCATCTTCCGCATCACCACAAGCATTGCTTTACGAGGCGCGGCGAGCTTCCTCTCCACGGAAGGTTCCAACCCGCGTGCTTCGCTGGCTGCGGGGCTGGATGGTACCCTCTACGGCACGACGTTCGATGGCGGTGCGACCGGTTTTGGATCGGTATTCCGCGTGAGGCCCGATGGGACGTTTGAGACCGTGGCGAACTTCGTGGGCACCGACGGCGCGAACCCACTCGGTCAGCTCATCGTGGTACCGGACGGCACATTGTACGGAACCACGTATAAAGGTGGCACCAATGGCCGTGGCACGTTCTTCCGCATCACGGCGGATGGCACAGTCCAATCGCTCATTAGCTTTGGCAGCGCAGCTGCGGAAATAGGCTCAAACCCTCGCGGCACGCTGATTCGAAACGGAAACGACTTTTTCGGCGTCACCGAAAAAGGGGGAGAAAGCGAGAAAGGCACGATTTTCAAAATTACCGTCAACTCGCTCGGCTCAACTACCCCGGCAGCACTCACAACGCTCGTCGAACTCTCGGACGGCGAGGCCCCATTTGGCGGCCTCGTTGACGGCGGCGACGGGTTTTATTACGGCACTACCACAAGAGGCGGCACGAATAGCGTCGGCACCTTTTTTAAGATCAGCCCCAGCGGTGAACTTACAAAACTTTACGACTTCACCCTCGCGAATCCTCTCCCCGGCAGCAATCTCGTGAGCGACACCGCAAACGCCGCATTCTACGGCACCAGCGATCCCACCCTTGTTGAGCCCCCTGTCGGCACTGAATTCGGCACCGTCTATAAGATCACCGCTACTGGCACCCTCACGACCCTCCACTCCTTCACAGGAGATACCACCGTGCTCGGCGACGGACGGGGCCCCCGCAACATTACGCGCATCGCCTCCGACCTTCTCGCTGGCGTCACCTACGGCGGTGGCGGCAGTCTCTTTACCATCGGGACATCCCCCGGCGCGCCCACGAAAATATATTCTTTCAGCGACAACTTCTCCGGGGTGCTCCGCGCATCCCGCCCTGAAGCCGCACCGTTTCTCGCGCCCGATGGCGCGATCTATGGCGTGACACAAAAAAGCAGCCTCGGCGGTGGTGCAATCTATCGGATGCTCAACAGCCCCGAAGCCATCATTACCTCCGTCACCGAAACAGCCCCCAACTCCGCCATCGCACGCGGCATCGTAAATCCCAATGGCGAAACCGTGGACACCTTCTTTGAGTTCTCCACCAACGCGGACTTCAGTTCGCCCGTCGAAACTAGCCACCAGTCGCTCTCCGGCATAGCCGCGCAAAATGTCTTAGCGGATCTCAGTCCGTTGACACCGGGCACCACCTACTTCGTCCGTCTCCGGGCAGGCACGCGCACCAGCCCCACCTTCACCTACGGCCCACCTCTCGCCACGACCGGCGCAGCGTCCGCAGTCGGCGCAAGCGTCGCAACTCTCCGCTCAATCGTGAACCCCTACGGACGAGAAACCAGCGTCGCTCTCCAGTACGGCACCACCCTTTCCTACGCCAGCCAAGCCACCCTCCCGAGCGCAGGAAATGGCAGCGCCCCAGCCGTCATCGAAGCCGTCATCGCCGGCCTTACCCCATCGACCAACTACCACTATCGCATTGTCGCCACGAACTCCGCTGGCACCACTTTCGGCGCAGACGCCACCTTCAGAACCGGCATCAACACTCCACCGAGCGCCCCCGCACTTTTAGGCCTCACGACCAGCCTCACGAACACAATCACCATCGCTCCCACCACCGGTCTCGACCCCGACGGCGACACCCTCACCCTCGACATCGAAAACCAACCTTCCTTCGGCACCGCCTCGATTTTCGCCGGCAGCGTCATCCGCTTCACCCCTAATGCAGGCTTCAAAGGGACCGACACGTTCACCTACTCCGTCACCGACCCCAGCCAAGCCAAGACCGTCGGGACCGTCACGATTCGCAACCCCTTCACTGCCCTCAAAGGTAACTACCTCACCTATCTCACCTCCCCCGAAGGCCAACCGACCGGCACCATCAAACTCACCCTCAGCGCGACCGGAGCCTTTACCGGCACGCTGACGTACGGCGGCACCTTCCCCATAAACGGAACCATTGATCCTGTGACTGGAAACCGCGCCGGCACGTCCACGATCACCATTCCTCGCAAAGGAAAACCTGACCTCTCCATCACGCTCCACTTCGACACCTCCAGCGAAACAGGAACGCTCAGCGGCACCGTTGACGACCAAAACATCACACCCGATGCCCGCCTGAAAACCACCGCCATCGCGTCCCGCCACACCGTCTGGCTCCGCCCGCCCACAGACCCGCTCCTCCCCCAAGGCAACGGCTGGGCCACCCTCACCATCTCCGCGAAAGGAGCTGCAAAAATGGCTGGCAAACTCAGCGACGGCACCCCATTTGCCACGGCTCCCTCCCTCCGCGCCACCGACTCCCTCCTCATTAACGTTCCCCTTTACACCACCCAGCCCATCACCGGGCGCGGATACCTCTTTGGCGTGCTCACCTTCGCAGATAAACCTGGTAGCGACGCCGACGGCACCCTCCAATGGAAACGCGGCCCGCAACCCACCAGCCTCTACTACCCGCTCGGCTTCGGCCCTGAAAATATCACCGTGCTCTCCTCCCGCTGGGTGGCACCCACCACCATCCCCGGCACTCATCAACTCGATCTTACTGACGGAGGCCTAGCGGATAACGAACCCAATAATCTCCCTCTCACCTTCACATTCCTGAGAACCGGGAAAACGCTCATCACCTCGGCCAACGTGCCTGAAAAAGTCACCCTCGCCGCCGCATTCAAAACCGGCACGTTCACCGGCACCTTCATTCATCCCGATGTCGTCCCGGTCAAACCGCGCGGCTTCTCGGGCATCCTCTTCCAGAAACAAAATACCGGCGTCGGCCTCTTCCTTGGAACCACCACCGCCGGCGCGGCCCTCATCGACCTTCAGTAAAACGCATTTCCGCTTTATCCCGCACCGGCAATCCTGCATGGGTCTAGGATGAAAATCGGGCTCGTTCGGCGCGGATACTCCGGCAGCGGTGGAGCGGAGGCTTACCTGCTTCGCTTCGCTGAGGCTGCCCGCGCAGTCGGGCATGAAACCGTCGTTTTCGGCTCTGCCGAATGGAGCGCCGCCGACTGCGAAAAAATCATCGTCGATGGCCGGACGCCGCGCGAATTTGCCGACGCCATGCAAGCCATCCAGCCGCGCAAATCGTGCGACTTCCTCTTCTCGCTTGAGCGCGTGTGGGAGTGCGACGCCTTCCGCGCCGGCGACGGAGTCCATGCGTCGTGGCTGGAGCGGCGAGCGAAGTTCGAGCACTGGTGGAAGCCGGTGTTTCGGCGTTTTCAACGCAAGCACAGCGAACTCGTGGAGCTGGAGAGGACGCTCTTCACCGGCGGCGCGAAGCGCATCATCGCGAACTCGGCGCTCGTGCGGAGTGAGATCATCGAGCGCTTTCAAACACCCGCCGACCGCATCGCCCTCGTCCACAACGGCATCCCCGCCTGGCGTGAGGAACCCGGCGCTCGTCAGCGAGGAAGGAAGCGACTGGGGATTGCGGAGGAGCGGTTCGTCGTCCTTTTCACCGGCTCCGGCTGGGAGAGAAAAGGCCTGCGCTTTGCAATCGCTGCCCTCCCGCACGACGCGACATTGCTCGTCGCCGGTGCGGGAAAAAAAAGGGGGCTGCCCGACGCCGAGCATGTCCACTTCCTCGGCGCACAATCACGCGCGGAAGTGAACGAACTACTCGCGGTAGCCGACGCATTTATCCTCCCCACGCTCTACGAACCATTCTCCAACGCCTGCCTCGAAGCGCTCGCGGCGGGCCTCCCCGTCATCACCACGACGGCGAACGGCTTCGCTGAAATCATCCAGCCCGGTGTCGAGGGCGATGTCGTAGAGCCGGGCGAGATCGCCTCTCTCCGCAGCGCGCTGGAACGCTGGAGAGAGCCGGAACGCCGCCAAGCAATCCGCGCGCAGCTTATCGAAAAGGGCGCGCAATTCTCCATCGAGGCGAACGTCCAAGCGACCCTCGCCGAAATCGCGGAGTGACAAAAGCAGTGCCCTTTTCGTCATTTACCCCTGCCTCAACTTTCCGCAAGCTCCCGCCATGAAATCAGCACTCGTCGCCGTCATCATGGGCAGCAAATCCGACTGGGAAACCATGAAGCACACCGTGGACATTCTGGAGCGATTCGGCATCCCGTACGATGCCAAGGTCGTCTCCGCCCACCGCACCCCGGACCTCATGGCCGACTATGCGAAGACTGCTGCCGAGCGCGGCATCCAAGTCATCATCGCCGGAGCGGGCGGGGCCGCCCATTTGCCCGGCATGGTCGCCGCGCACACGCATCTGCCCGTCTTTGGCGTACCCGTACAGAGCAAGGCGCTGAGCGGCCTGGACTCCCTCCTGAGCATCGCGCAAATGCCCGGCGGCATCCCCGTGGGCACGCTCGCCATCGGCGACGCAGGAGCGAAAAACGCGGGCCTGCTCGCCGTGAGCATCCTCGCCTTAAACAACAGCAGCGTCCGCCAAGCTCTCATCGCCTACCGGCAAAAACAGACCGACGAAGTGCTTCGGCAAAGCCTGCCGTAGCGGCTCCGAGATTGCGAAAGTCCCAGAAGTGTGGTGGAAACCCTCGCAGACCGTGAGCAATGCCCGCAACAAAACCGTGAAGAAGAAAAAGACGCCGTATGATTCCCGGCAGATGCGATTGCCCGTGCTCACAGAGCATGAGAAAAAGCTGGCGACGAAGGCCCGAATCGCGGGCTTGGCGGACGGCGAAGATTTAGAAGCGGAGGCTGCGGAAATCGAAGAAGAGGAGATGCGCCGCCCGCTTCGGCATCGCATTTATAATGGAATCATCGGCCTAGCGATGGTGCCGTTTGCGTATGTGCTCACGGTGGCACTGCTGCACATGTTCGGGGCTGTGCAGCGCCATGGGCCGTTTTACAAAGCGCATGAGTTCGTCTGCCTCATCGCTGGGTGTGTCATGTGGTTGGTTATCTTTGGGACGAGCTTGGCGATTCGGGGAATGCCACTGTTGCTGAAGTGGTATGTGGTGGGGCATGAGTTCATGCACGCTTGGCTGGCGGGCTTCTTTTTTAAGGGGAGGATCAAAGAGTTCGTCGCCGAGGAGGAGGGCGGCTACATCATCACGGACAAGTATAACTTCATCATCGCGCTGGCTCCTTACCTGTGGCCGATCTACAGCGTCCCGGTGGTGGCCGCGTGGGGTGTCGCGGGGTGGACTCCGTGGGGCTTGGAATATGCAGGTTCGTTCTTCGGAGCTCTAGGGTTCACGTGGATGTTCCACGTGAGCTTCACGGTGTGGATGCTGTTAAAGGGACAGAGCGACCTGCTTGGTCCGGGGCGGATATTTTCGCTGGCGCTAATTTACATTTTCAATGTGGGACTGCTCGCGACGTTCGTGATTACGATGGCTCCGGAGTTCACATGGGCGAACTTTGGAAAAGAGCTGTGGGCCGTGACGATGGACTTCTATCGCTCTGTTGCCCGTGCCTTGGCGAGCTGAGTCGAGGTGGCGGAAAGTTTCCCGTTTCGCGGGCATACTACCTGCATTCTCTGGGGTCTATCAGCCCATGAAGATACACCTACTCGCATCCGCCGCCGCCATCTGCCTCAGTGCATGTGCGGGGACTAAAGTCACCAACACCGTCATTGCTGCCGGGGCAACTTCGCCCAAGGCCATTTTCATTCGCCCGTTTAGCATCGCAGACGGTGCTTTCAGTGGCTCACACGGAGGAAAAGCAAACAAGACCATTCGCCAGTCGCAGGCTCCCGCAGCGTTCGCAAATATCCTGAAGGAAGAACTGGAAAAACTCGCTCCGACCACAGTGCTTGCCGACGACGAGGATGCCAACTCCGGCTGGCTCGTCGATGGGGCCATCGAACTCGTGGACGCGGGCTGCGCCCCGGCTCGCGCCATCGCCGGAGGCCTCGGCATCGGGCGCTCGGGAATCCTTCTTCATGTAAAAGTGACCGAAGTCGGCTCGACGCGCCGCAGCGATGAAAAGGGTGGGACCGGCCCCGTCGTATATGAATTTGATGTCGCCGGAGGTAGCCGCGTCATGGGTATCAACGGGACGATAAACTCTGCGGGCTTCGGCTACGCAGCGCCTTTCGACATGCGCAACGCCGCTGAACGCATCCGCCAGACGCTCGAAGTGGATGGCCATCGCTACGGCTACCGCGAGACCGCGCGGAACTAGAAATTTCAGAATGTTGGTTGGAAAACAGGTGGGCGGTGTTCGCAAGGATGCCGTCCACCTCACCTCTTGTAGGAGCAGCGCAAACCCTGCATCCATGCGGGTTCCGGAGTGACGCAGAAAAAGATTCGCCTTGCGTGAAATGAGCGCGGAGCTTGGCACAGGCCGTGCGTCTCACGTCTGCATGTCCAACACAAAATTCCTTACAGCCATCATCGTTCCGGCGCTCAGCTTCGGTGCCTTCAAGCTTTGGAGCGCCGCAGAAGACTCGCTCGCAGCATTCCAATCGCCCACTACAGCTGTCGCCGCAGTCATCGCGCTCGCCGCTGCCGCCGACCAAAGCGCCGCTCCTGCGCAAGTGCCGCAATTCCGCAAACCCGCGCCCATCATCACCTTGACAAGTGCCGACGACGAGGCGCTTCCTCCGATCGGCGCCGGGCCGCAATCCATCCTCCCGCCAGAGCCGCTTACCGCACCCACGGTCGCAGACGTGAAAGCGGAAATCGCGAGTGCACAGGCTATCGCGAAAGCGGAGGTCAAATTCCAAAACACCGACATCCTCAGCGGCACCGAACAAGGCATCGTCCAGCAAACGCTCATAGGCAACGGGCGCGACCGCCTCATCGCCAAGCTGCGCAACAACTCCCCCACCCCGCTGCGCGTCGGCATTCCCGCCGGGCAAGTCTTCGAAAGTGGACGCAACCTCGTCATCGTCGCACGGCCCGCCGAAGCCGAGCTGATGCCCGCGCAATCGCTCGACGTGCGCCTCGTTACCGTCGCGCTTTACTCCGCGAATAAAATTGGGGAGTCCTCCTACAAACCCTCCTACCAGACTGCGCCAAAGCTGGAGGCCTTCCTCGCCTGGGTCGCCCAGCACCCCGAAGTCGGTGCCCCCGCGCTCCAGACGGCAGTCCTCGCGCTCACCGAGAATCTCCCACTCAACTCGCTCTCCAAATTTGCGCCCACCAACGGCATCACCTCCAAGCTCCCCACCGACGCCTTCCGCGTAGAAACCGGCGACCTCATCGGCGCACTCACCGCGCTCCGCGAAAGCGGCACGAGGCTCGACACCGTCGCACTCTCCCTCGACCCACAGCTCCGCATCGAAGCCATGATCGAGCCCCTCAGCCGCGAATCCGCCAAGCGCTTCTACGGCATCACCGAGGACCGCGAGTGGGATTTCTGGAAGCACGAACTGCTCAACGGCGACCCCGGCACACGGCACTACGCGCTCTTCGGCATCGCCCGCTTTTACCCACAAGTCGCCGTCGAGATGCTGCCCAAATGGGCACGCGAAACGAAGACGCACCCCGTCTATCGCATGTCCGCCGTGCAAGCCCTAGCCGAGACTCAGCGCCCAGAGGCACTCCCCATCCTCCACGGCCTCGCCACGGAACTCGGCGCGATGACCGAACTCGGCAAAGCCGCCACGCAAGCCGCGCAATACCTCGACACCCGACTCTCGCAAAACGCAAACGCCCGCCCAGCCGTCGCCTTTCGCGGGAAGAAAAGCGTCAGCGGATTCTGAGTATCAGCCACGTCTTACTCGCATTTCGAAAAGCACAGCCATTACCCAGCGCGATAACGACCGTTTAGCGCGACGGGCTTCTGCCAGCGAAGCGATCTAAAGGTAGAGTCCCAGATGCGTTTGCTGGGGGCCGCGCCCGAGGGCGATCTGGCGGAGGAGGGTGCCGCCACTTTCTATGCCGAACATCTTTGGCTGGAAACCTGTCCTACTTCCGTCGCCCCTCTTTTTTACGCTGGCAATCGATGGCGAGATAAGGGATACGCGTCCGCTATGTTGAATATCCGACCACTCGTCCAATCCCCGCTCGATTGCAACGTGAGCCATGCGGCTTTGTGGAACCGTGCTTATCGTGCGCTGGGGCCGACGGTGCCGCTGGCGATTGCGCTGGAGAGGCCGGATGGGACGGTGTCGCGGTTTGACTTTGCGACGTTGCGGCATACGGCGGGGAATGCTGCGCTGAATGTGCGGTATGTGGAGCGGCTGGTGAAGTTTTTAATGTGGTCGCGGGGGGCGTCGCGGGTGCTGGTGGGCGGGTTCCCACTGGTCGAGGTGTCCGATTTTGATATGGAGTTTTTGGCCAAAATCTATGGCTCGTTTGCGGTGGAGTCGCGGGCTTTCGATGAGGTGCCGGAGGAACGGGAGTCGGTGGTGGCGCTGGGGCGGAATTTGGACGGGTGCCGTATCGGGTTTGACCTCGGGGGCTCGGACCGGAAGTGCGCGGCGGTGATCGATGGGGAGGTGGTTTTTTCCGAAGAGATCGCGTGGGACCCTTACTTCCAGAGCAACCCGCAGTATCACTACGATGGGATCGCGGATACGCTGCGGCGGGCGGCTGCGCATTTGCCGAGGGTGGATGCGATCGGGGGGAGTGCGGCGGGGGTGTATGTGAATAAGGAGGTGCGCGCGGCGTCGTTGTTTCGAGGGGTGTCGGAGAAAAATTTCGAGCGGAGGATTCGGTGCATTTTTTTCGAGCTCCAGCGGGCGTGGGGCGGGGTGCCGTTTGAGGTGGCGAATGATGGGGAGGTGACGGCGCTGGCGGCATCCATGAGCTTCGGGGAGAATCGGGTGCTGGGGGTGAGTATGGGGACGAGTGTGGCGGCGGGGTATGTGACGGCAGATGGCTCGATCACGTCGTGGCTGAACGAGCTGGCGTTTGCGCCGTGCGATTATCGGGCGGATGGGCCGGTGGATGAGTGGAGCGGGGACCGTGGATGCGGGGTGCAGTTCTTTTGCCAGCAAGGAGTGGCGCGGCTTGCTCCGGCGGCGGGGCTGGTTTTCCCGAGCGAGATGAAGTTCGCGGAGCGGCTGGTGGAGGTGCAGGAGTTGATGGCGAAGGGGGATGCGCGGGCGCGGCAGATTTACGAGAGCATCGGGGTGTGCTTTGGGTATGCGATCGGGCATTACGCGGAGTTTTATGACATCGGGACGTTGTTGATCTTGGGCCGGGTGACGAGCGGTGAGGGCGGCAATTTACTGCTGGAGAAAGCGGGCGAAGTCCTGCGCGCGGAGTTCCCGGAACTGGCCGAGCGCATCAAGCTGCGGACGCCGGATGAGAAGGACAAAAGGCACGGACAGGCGGTGGCGGCGGCGAGTCTGCCGAGGCTAAAAGCAGCGTCCGCGTAGTTCGCGGAAGGCGGCGCCGAGGAAGTCGAGGGAGCGGGAGGGGGTGAGGGTTTCTTCGGTTTCGCCACCGATGCTGATGGCGAGTTCGCTGGCACGCCCGCAGAGCCACGCGCCGAGGCGGGCGGCGTCGTAGGGGCGCACGCGCTGGCCGAGGAGCGCGGCGATGACTCCGCTGAGGACGTCGCCATTTCCCCCGGTGGCCATTCCGGGGGTGCCGGTGGTGTTCATGCTGAAGGGCATGCCGGTCTGGCCGACGATGGTGCGTGCGCCTTTGAGAAGGAGGGTGCAGGGGTGGCGCTGGGTGAAGGCTTTGACGGTGTCGCGGCGGGTGCGCTTGGTGGACTCGGGGTCGAGCCGCGCCATTTCGCCGGGGTGCGGGGTGAGGATGCGTTCGCCAGCGCAGGTGTTGAGGATGGTGGGCTTGGTGGCGATGGCGTTGATAGCGTCTGCATCGACGACCATGGGGAGGGTGCATTTTTCGACGAGGTTGTAGAGTTCTCCGCTGCGGCCACTACCAACGCCGGGGCCGACGACGGCGACGTCGTGGTTTTTCTGGAGGGCAGCGAGGATCGCTTGAGGGGGAGCGAGCATGATCTCGGGCGGGAGCTTGGGGGCGATGGCACTGATGATCTCAGGCGGGACGTAAAGGGTGACCAAGCCCGCGCCGGCCCGCAGTGCGCCGGTAGCGCAAAGGACGGCTGCGCCCATGTAGGCGGTGGAGCCGGCGACGATGCCGATTTTTCCGTACTCGCCCTTATGCGTGTCGAACCCTCGCCGCATGAGGAGCGGCGCAAGCTCCGTGGAGGTCGCGAGTGCGGCCACGCTGCTGACTCCGCCGAGGCGGCTGTTGAGCTCGCGGAGCGGGAGCACGCAGAGTCGCCCGACGTAGGCGGTGGCGGCGTCGGCGATGAGGCCCTGCTTGGGGAATCCGATCGTCAGCGTCGTATCGGCGACGATGCAGCCGGGGTCGGGCGTGCCGGTATCGCCGTCGAGGCCGGTGGGTAAATCGATCGCGAAAACGCGGGCGTCCGCAGTCTGCCGGAGGTGGTTCACGGCCCGAGTGAGAGCGGCGACGGGCTCCCGCAGTTCGCCTTTTGCGCCAATGCCGAGGAGCCCATCAAGAACGATAAGGGGCCTGCCCGTGGACCGTAGAAGCGCGCCCGCGTGGTCACGGCGGCAGCCCACGGCTTCCGAAAATTTATCAGCGACGAGGGGCGTCCACTCCTTTTCATTAAACGCGGGGACGAGCCGAACATCCCACCCGCTCGCCGCCAGATGCCTCGCAGCGACGAGCGCGTCGCCACCATTATTGCCCTTGCCAAAGACGGCAAGGCAGACGCCGGGAGTCTGGAAAAACTGGCGCACGGCTTGCGCAATCAACGCACCCGCTTCCTCCATGAGCACTTCAGGAAGGACGCCCGCGGCGAAGGCCTTCTCCTCGATGGCCTTCATGGCTGCGGTACTAAGTATCATGGCGAGGCTTTCTGCAAGGTGCGTGCCCAGTTTAGCGGTAAATACTGCGGATCCCCGCAGCGACATTATCGGCCAAACGCTGGCGGTAGCTGGAGCTCTGGATGTTGCGGGCTTCCCCACGGTTTGTAAGGAACCCAAGCTCGCACAATACCGCAGGCACACGGGTGCCCCGCAGTACGCGGAAGCCCCGGCTATGGACGCGGCGGTCGATTTCGCCTGTGGCGCGGACCACGCGGCTGTGGATGCTCTGCGCCAGGCGCAGGCTCGCGCTGCCGGATGAGTAGTATGTCTCGATCCCGTGCGCGTCTGGATTGTCCGCTCCATTAAAATGAATGCTCACGAACACGCCGCGCCCGGCGTAGCGATTCGCGATGGCGCACCGCTCGTCGAGTCCTACGAAGGTGTCGTCACTGCGCGTCATCACCGTTTTATACCCCGCGCGCCGGAGCACGGAATCGAGCCGCCGCGCGACATCGAGAGCGTAACCCTTTTCCTCGAGCTTCTGTCCGGGCATCCCGCCCCGGTCATGCCCGCCGTGTCCAGCGTCGATGATGATCGTCGGCGCACCGACTGCGACGCTTGCAAAAAAGAATAAGACGTAGAGACGGCGGAGGAAATAGAGCACGTTCATGGACCGCGAATATCCATGCTAGAGAGGAAAAGGGAACCGGGGATTTCCAAAAAATCGCCGTGACGCGACTGCAACGTGATCTTCACCGTTGTAACGTAGCCAATACCGCGCTGCGCAGCGACACTGCACCCCTCAAACACAACGAACATGAAGACAACACGGAATGGATTTACTCTCGTAGAGCTTTTGGTCGTAATCACGATCGTCGGAGTCCTCGGTGCCCTCGTCGGTGCCGGGCTCAGCAAGGCGAAAATGCGGGGCTATCAGACTGCATCGGTCAACAACCTGCGCCAGTGGGGCATCGCTCTCACGGCATCACTTTCAGACTACGACAATCGCCTCCCTTCCACCGGCATGAATGGGGACGCCGTGGATATTTTGGACCAAGATGCTTGGTTTAACCGACTGCCAAGCTACATCAGCGAGGTTCCCCTATCCAATCCCCTCGCGATGAGCCTCACGCCGAAATACGGGCAAAAATCCATCTGGGTGAACCCCGCCATCCCCTACGATGACTTCCTCCGCTACTCCAAGCCGCCCACTCGCCTCTTCTCCTACGCGATGAACGGCTGGCTCTCCACCACCGCCGAGCCCACCATGCCGAAACTCCGCATCGAATCCGCGACTTCCACCGTCTTCATGGGCGAGCAAGGCGAAGACAAATCCGAACTCCGCCCCGAAACCCTGCGCGCCTATCTCGGCCCCGGTGATGTCGTGAACTTCAAAGAAAACGCCGCCCATTTCCTCTTCTGCGACGGGCGTGTGGAGCTCATCAAACGCGACATTTTCGACCCGCGCTTTGTCGTCAGCGGCCACAGCCCCACCGACGCCACTCTCCTGAATCCCGGCTTCTCCTACGTCCCCGCCGTCGGAGCCGTAGCCGATTGACGCGGACTACTTCGCAGGCACGCCCTGCCTGCGCTGCTCGTATTTCTCGTCGCGGGGCTTGATGATCCCTTTCGCCACCATCTCGTCCGCCGTCATGCGTCCGGCAAAATCGTTCGTCGCCTTTAGCCAGCGATCCAGCTCCGCACGCAGCTCTGCCAGCTTCTCCGCGTGCGCGGGATCGCTCGCCAGATTGCGCGTATCGAATGGGTCAGCCTCGGTGTCGTAGAGTTCCTCCACAGGCTTCTTCTCGGCGAAGAATTGCTTTTGCACGGCGTTCAGCTTCCCCGCCGCATTCCATTCCCGCCACGCCTTCATCGTCCCGCCTTGCTCCATGTATGCGATGTTCTGCGCGTAGGGCAGCTCGGGCATAAAGTTGCGGATGTAGCGGAACTTCCCATCCCGCACACTGCGGATGCGGTCCAGCGTCTCATCCATAAAATCCCGGTGCGCGTGGACATACTTCCGCGCCACTGCTGGCGCAGAGCCATCCGCCGCCAACATCGGTTGCCCTTCGAGGTCCGGCGGCACCGAGCCCGTGGCCAGCGCCAGCGCCGTCGCGGGGAGGTCGAGGAACTCCACCAAATCATCGCGCACCGTCCCCGGCTTCACCTTCCCCGGCCAGCGGACGATCAGCGGCACATGCGTCCCCGTATCATTGACCCAGCGCTTGTAGCGCGCCATTCCGCGCCCGTGATCGCCGAAGACAAAGACCACCGTGTTCTCTGCGAAATGATGGTCGTCCAGCCACTTCAAAACATCGCCCATGTCGTAGTCCACGCTCGTCACCAAGTCATAGTAGCGCGCCAATTCCTCGCGCACGATGGGCGCGTCCGGCCATAGCGGAGGCAACACCATCTTCGCCGGATCGTGCCGCTGATCCGCCGTGAGCCGCTTCGTATTTGCCGCGTATTTTTCCCCATCATTCCGCACCTGGCTCTCGTGGCTCTGGGTGAAATTCACATACGCAAAGAACGGCTCCTTTAGCGGCTCGCCCTTGTGCCACGGCTTGCGCGCGGTCGCAAAGTTCACAGGGTCCGCGAAATTAAAATCCGTCTTCCCCGGCCAGCTCACGTGATACCCCGCATCTTGCAGCCGCTTCGTAAACGTCACCGGCGGCTCCACCAGGCGCGAGCGCATGTGCTGAGTGCCGATAGAAATCGGATACCGCCCCGTGATCAGCCCGCTCCGACTCGGCGCACACACCGCGCAGTGCGTGAAGCATTTCGTAAAGCGGGTGCCCTCCCGCGCCAGCCGATCCATATTCGGCGTAATCGCCTGCGCATCCCCATAGCTCCCCAACTCCGGCCCCATGTCCTCGCCGACGATCCACACGATATTCGGGCGGTCCGCAGCGTGCAGACCGATAGTCAAAAGGAGAAATAAAAGCGTTCGCATAAGGCGCGCATCGTAGCGGCGGGAAAGCGAACGTCCACTGTGAGTTCCTAGCAGTCTGCCCGGCGTGAGAGGATGAGAGGATGGCTTTCTTAAAAATGACGAATGACGAATGACGAGGTTCGCGGGGTTCGTCATTCAAGAACCTGCCTACTCCGGCTTGATCACGCCCCTCTTCACCAGCTTCGCCAGCTTCGGCCCGATGACTACCGAGCAGTAAGGATTCCGGTCCTTGTTCAGGTTGAAATAATTCTGGTGATACGCCTCCGCCGCGTAGAACTCCTTTAGCCCGGCGATCTCCGTCACGATGGGCTTGGGCCACTCTGCCTTTGCGCGCACGGCTGCTGCATCTGCCGCCTTTTTCTGCGCCTCATTTGCAAAATAGATCACCGAGCGGTACTGCGGCCCGTGGTCGGCACCTTGCTGGTTGGGCGTCGTCGGGTCGTGCGCGACAAAGAACACATCCAGCACCGTATCGAGCTTCACCACCGCCGGGTCGTAGTCCACGCGCACCACCTCCGCATGTCCCGTCTGCTTCCCGCATATCTGCTCGTAAGTCGGGTTCTTCACATGCCCGCCGGAGTAGCCCGAGACGACTTTCTTTACCCCCGGGAGCCGCTGGAACACAGCCTCCACGCACCAGAAGCACCCGCCTCCGACGACGATGGACTCGGTGGCGGCGGGCTTGGCGGGTTCGGCGGATTGAAGGCTCATAATTGGAAAGAGGATGGCTGCGAGAATGAATTGGCTACGTTTCACACATGCAGGTTTAGCGCGTATCGCGTGAAGTGCAAACCTGCATTCCAAACTGCCGCTCGCTGGAGCACAATTCTCAGTGACGCGGGCGGCGCGGGTGTTTTAGGGTGCTCGTTCTTCCGTATGTCATTCTCTATCGAGCACACCGATCCTATTAATTCACAAATCCTCGCCACGTCTGAGGACAAGATTCAGGGCTTCGTCCGCGAGCCTTTTGCCGAGATCGCGGAGAAGAGCGGCGTGCCGCTGGAGACTGTGCTGGAGCGGATCAAAGGGATGCTCACCGCCGGAACGATCCGCCGCGTGCGCCAGACGCTCGTGGCCAGCAATCTCGCCGAGGGCGCGCTCGTCGCATGGCAGGTATCGGAGGAAAAACTCAATGATGCGTTCGATTGGATGTTCAAGAACGACCCATTCAGCGGGCACGTCGTCGTCCGCAGCACCGACCAGCAGACGACGGGCAGTGTGTACCGCCTTTGGACGACGCTGAAAGTGCCCGTGGGCGCAGACATGGCCGCGCACTGCGAAGTCCTGATGCGCCACACCGGTTGCACGAAATTCAAACTCATGCCGGCAAAAGGCATCTTCGCGCTGGGCGTGGGCCATGTGCGCCGCAAGACCATCGAGCCCGGCGACAAATCGGATGAGGTGGCAAAGATGATCCGCGTGGGCATCGTGAACCTCACCGCGCAAGAGTGGGATGTGTTGCTCGCCTTAAAGCGCGAGCTGACGCTGGACGAAGTGCGGCTCGGCCTGTGGACGCAGCGCGCAGCGGAAGCGGGCGTGGATTTGGAGACATTCTGCCGCGTGGCGGAAGACCTCAATTCCCGGCAAGTCATCGGGCGCTTCAGCACATTCCTAGAGCATGTGAAGCCGACCGCATCGGGGCAACGGGTGACGAAATTCAACGCTCTCTTCCACTGGCGCGTGCCGAAGGGGATGGAGGTCGCAGCGGGCGGTGAAGTCGGGCGGCACCCCATCCTCACACACTGCTACTGGCGCGAGGGGGGCGAAGATTTTGCCAACGTGAACATCATGGCCGTCTGCCACGGTACCGAGAAGGAGCGCGTGCTGGCGCACAAGGCTGCCATCGATGCGCACCTCGTCTCAGCAGGCATCCCGTGCGACTACACGAACGTCTTCTGGGGCGGACGCAGCGAGATCAAGCCGAGCGAGATTTCGCCCAAGGTCCACGCGGAGTGGATGGGGCGAATGGGGTAGCTCTTCGCCTCCTTACATCACCTGTGCGCGACGCGCTGAAATAGCTCCTTCAGCCGGGGCAGACACACGTCATTGCTGTAACGTTCCTCAACGGTGGCGCGTCCGGCTTGGCCGAGGACGCGGTAATTTTGCGGTGCATCGAGCACTTTAAGGGATTCGCAAAGGAGGCTGGCTTCGTCGGAGAATCCAGCGAGGAGACCGTTGTGGCCGTGGGTGATGACTTCGCGGACGGGCGGCGTGTCGCTGGCGAGGACGGTGCAGCCGCAGGCCAGCGCGTTGATGAGCGACCAACTGAGGACGAAGGGCACGGTGAGGTAAATGTGGAGGTCGGAGAGACTGAGGACGTTGATGAGTTCGGCCGTGGGCAGGAGGCCGGGAAAGATGAAGCGCGCCGGATCGAAGCCGCCGTGCGCGAGGATCTGCTCTTTAAGCGTCATGCCGCCGGTGTGGACGGTGTCGTTCCCGTAGCAGACGCGGTCTTGGCCGACGATAATGAAGACGGTGTCCCTTCGCTCGGCAGCGATCTTTTTCGCCACGCGCATGAAAATATCGAATCCGCGCATGGCCTCGAAGCCTCGGGAGACGTAGGTGACAACGCGCGCTCCGTCGGGGATGAGCCTCCCGGCGACGCTGCGCTTGGGCTGCGCCTGCCGGGCCCATGCGCCGGTGTCTATGCCGTCGAAAGCGGTCTGGATTTTCGGGAGGTATTCTTTGGGGAATTGGGAGCGCTGCCACTCCGTCGGCGAGTATCCGGCGGCGCAGGTATTTAGGTCGAGGAGGAGCATCGCATTGCGCGCGCGCGCTCGGAGCATGGCGAGGTCGGTGGGCGGGAACTCAGGGCGGAAGTCCATGTCGGTACCGCGAGGGTGGTAGAACCACTCGAAGTAGTTGATGATGGGGCAGTCGTACAATTCTGGGAGAAATGCAGTGCTGCCAAAGCCACTGTGGCCAACGACGAGGTCGGGACGGATGTCCGGCAGTCGCTTGAGCGCGTGGTGGACGCCTTGGGAGTGGGCGACGTAGTTCTCAAACGAGCGGGCGCAAAAGTGCGTTTCTTCCCGCGCGCCGCCGAGGGGTTTGTAGTGGATGCGTTTGAGTCCGCCGAATTGAGCGTTGGGCAACTCGGAGATGTAGGTGGCCTTCCACTGATGCTTCTCCACAAGCCACTGGGCGACATGGCCAAACTGAGCGGGGAAGTTTTTGTGGACGAAAAGGACGTGCATGGGCTGGGCACGCTGCCGCGCGTGAACCTTGCGTTTACTTGCCGTCGGGGACTACGAGCGCTTGGAGAATGGGTTCGTTATCATCCATGAATGCGTCGCGGTAAAGCTTACCGTCGATCACATCGGCATGTGTGTCGGCACGTCCGTAGGTGCTCTTTTGATTCAGTGTCTGGCCAGCCTCATTGGTCACAAAGAAACCCTTGCCGGGTACCGTCACGATGCAGGAAAGACTACCGGTGCGATTATTGCCCGAAGGATTAAGCTCCAGCTCATCCCATGGCACTGCGAGGTTGCCGAGCAGCTTCATGCTCTCCGCTTCAAAAACTGAGATGACGCGATCTACTCCCCGTGTGATGAATGCCCGGTCGCCGTCGAACCCAATATCCATGGGATGATCGAGATCCATTTGCTCCACGTTCTTTCCGTCTTTGCTGACGCGATAGACACGCGCCCCTTCAAAGTCTGCAACCCACAAGCGGCCTTTTGGGTCAACCTCTGCTCCACGCAATCCTTGCGCGGATTTGATGAAAATCTCACCGGCATCTCCGAAGCTGGCACTAGGCGTTGCATCGACGATAGTGCCGTCTTTTTCCTCAAGGACCCAGCGGCGAACACGCCCGATTTGACGCTCCACACCGTAGAGGAAAAGCTCCTTGCCGTCGCGCACCGTGGCAACGCCTTCACACAACGCAGTCTGGACGCTGAACTGGAGCTGCGAAAGGTTTGCGTCATAAATGAAAATCTCTCCGCCGCTCGCGATGAAGACGCGCCCTTTATCGTCAGTAGTGATCGCTTTTCCCTGAGGCCCAGAAAGCACGCGCGTGGTTGCGCGGGCGAAGTCGTCGGCGATGCCGATGGCAATCTTTCTGACCTCTCCCTGTCCGTTACTCGCGTGGTTATATCCCGTGTAGAGAAATTTACCGTCGGGCGAGATGGCGAGTCCGCGGTTTTGGCGCGGCCACGATGTCTGCGCCTTACCATAGACGGTCTGGCTGTTGTCGATCAGGTATTGGACAGTCCACTTGTAGGTGTCCCCAGCATGTGCAGGCGAAAGTGCAAACGCTAAGCCGAGAAAGGCCGTGGTCGCATGGCGGAAGAAGCGGCTAAACGCGGAAGACTTTAAGTGCATCGGAAGATTTTAATTTATGGTGTTGTGGGTAAAGAAGCGCGCTTGAAATGCCGGGGAACCGATCTTTTGTCAACGTTCCAAGAAGGAACAAAACAGCCAGTTTTCGTCCATACAACAGCTCCGAAATCACCGCCATATCCTCCGCCAGAACCCGACCCGGAGTGTCGTGTGACTGGCGGCGAGCGCAGACGGCGCATCCACCGGGGCGTGCCGGACTAGGAGTTCGGCGAGCCGGGCGGCGTTAGTTTTAACGGTGAATTTCTCCCGCGCACGCTGCGCAGCCCGCGCGCCGAACTTGGCGGCAAGCTCGGGGTCGGCGAGCAATTTTTCAAGCGCGCTGGCGAAGGCGGGCACGTCGTGCTCGGCTGTTAGGAAGCCGGTTTCACCTTCATCCACCATCTCGGGGACGCCCGCGATTTTCGTGGAGACGACGGCTAAGCCGATGGCCATCGCCTCCATGATAACAGTGGGGAGATTGTCGCTACCGCCGTCCTTTTCTTTTTGGCAAGCGAGGGCGAAGACGCGGGCAGTGGCGAGGCGTTCGCGGACTTCGGCTTGGGGTTTCGGGCCGAGGAGCTTTACACAATCGCCGAGGTTGAGCTGGGTGATTTGCTCGGCGAGGACGGCTTCCAGCTCGCCGCCGCCGATGATCTCGCACTCGAACGCGACGCCTTTTTTGCGCAGCAAATCGCACGCGGCGATGAGGTCGGGGAATCCTTTCTTTTCCACATAGCGCCCGACGCTGACGATGCGCGGGATGCCCTCTGCTGGCTGTGCAACGGGGAGGTCGCCCGTGCGGATGCCGTTAAAAATGCGGAAGATTTTGCCGCGCGATCCGGGGTGCTTTTTCTCCATCCACTTGCGGCTGTAGTCCGTCTCGGTGACGACGAACTTCGCATCGCGCACGAGAATCGCGTTCGTGGTGGGGAAGTCGTTTTCGCAAAAAATATCGTTCGCGTGCCCGGTGAAGCTGTAAGTGATGCCGAAGAGCTTGCGCAGCCACCACGCCGTCCGCGCCGCCAGCCCACCGAAGTGCGCGTGGACGTGCCGGATGCCCGCTGCTTCGAGGATCGGGCCGAGCCATGCCGCCTCGAACATGCGCTGCGAATCCGTGTCGCCGCGATACTTTGGGATGGCGCGATGGAGCTTGGAGTGGAGGCGACCTAGCTCTCGGTCCTTATCAATCTTCGTCCGAATCTCGGCTCCTTCCGGCAGGTAAAAGACGGGCGCTTTCATCGCGACGGCCATCTCCGCCGGGTCGTCGGGGCGGCGGATCGAAACGATGAACGGCTTCATCCCAAACTCCGCCATCTCCTCAATTTCCCGGTACACAAACGTCTGCACGAACGACGGCAGTCGCTCGCAGAGATATGCGAAAGTGAAGCCGCTCTCGGCATTCGGGAACTGCGCCTGCACCACGCTACTCGGCAAGGAGACGGTATCGTCGGCGGTAATGTCCGCGTGCTTCGGCGGCTCTGCGGCGCTGAAGCGGACGGACGTGCGCAGCTTGTTATTTTCCGGCTTCTTTCGCTTCATCGTAAAAGCCCTCCAGTTTTTCAATCGCCCGTGCCTGCGAGAAATCCTCCTGCACCGACAGCGCCGCCGCCGCGCCCATCCGTGCCCACATCGCCGGGTCGCCCGCGAGGCGGAGCAGCGCGCTGGCGAGCGCCTCGTCATCACGCTCATCCACGAGAAATCCCGTCACCCCGTCGCTCACCGCTTCGGGGATTCCGCCGTGCAGCGTGGCTGCGACGGGCAGGCCAGTCGCCATCGCTTCGAGCATCGAATTCGGCACGCCCTCTTGGTTCAGGTCTTCCGTCATCTCGCTCGGGTGGAGGAAAATGTGCGACGCCGCGTAAAGCTGTGCCAGCCCTGCTTGGTCGAGAAAGCCGCGCAACTCCACCGAGCTACCGAGTTCCAGTTCGCCGACCATCCGTTCGATTTCACCACGCAACGGCCCGTCGCCCGCGAGGATGAACTTCGCCGCCGGGAACCGCTCGCGAAATCGCGCAAACGCTCGAAGCGAAGTGCGAATGCCCTTCTTCGCAATCCATCGACACGCCTGCACGAGCTGCCACGCGCCATCCGCAGGCGCAGGCCGCTGGATCGCAGGGAATGCCTCCAGCGGGATACCCGTCCGATTTAGCCGCAGCCTATCGCGTGGGGCACCCATCGCCGCCAGACGGTCCATCAGCGAATGCGAGCGCGCCAGCAGCAGCGGCGCAGTTTGCAGCAGCTCGCGCATCGCGTCATCGTACCCGGGCTGGTCTGGGCGCGGCTGGATGTCCATGCCGTGAAACGACACCACACACGGTTTGTCCCACTCTTTTATAAAAGGCAGCAAGTGAACCCCAGTGTGCCCGAAGTAAATGTGCATGAGGTCTGCCGGGCGACGCTCCATCAGCTTGATCACCTCTTGCAACTCGCCGCGATAATACACCGCCGGCACGCGCTGGACGTACTTCAGCCAAAAGCGCTTCACGAAATTCTTCCGCGCACGAGGGATCAGCTCGATGTCGGAAAACGGAAACTGCTCCTCGCACTTCCGCTCCCGCGTGAGGACAAATGTCTGCCATCTCCGCAAGCCCGACACCTGCCGGTAGATGTGGCGCATCTCCGGTTTTAGAAATGTGGTGCAGTAGCTGGCGACGACGGACATTGAGAATGACGAATGACGAATGACGAACAGCAGAGTGACGCGACCTTCGTCATTCGTCATTCGTCATTTCTTCCCCCTACACCCGCTGGATCACATCGCTCGCCGCGTAGCGCACTTTCGCCAGCGTTGCGTATTTATCCCCCTCCGCACGATAGCCTGCCGCGCACGCCACGACTGTGCGGTAATCGGAATCAGTGAGGCCGAGGATGCGGTCATATTCCGGCGGGGCGATGCCTTCCATCGGGCACGCATCCACGCCGAGCACGGCGCAGCTCGCCATGAATTGCCCGATGGCGATGTAGGTCTGCCGCACCGCCCATTCGCCCAGCCAGCCTTGCTTCGCAGCATTCGCGACGAAGCCCGTCATGATCCCGCGATAGGCGGCGAGGTCCTCCACTTTCCCCCCGCGAGCCGCCACCGTGCTGGCGAGAAACCGGTCCACTTCCGCATCGTCCATCGTCTTCCGTGCAGCAAAGACGACGTGATGCGAGCAGTCCGTCGGCTGCGGCTGGTTCCACGAAACCGCCGAGAGCTGCGCCTTCACCGCCGGTTCCGTAACGACGATAAAGTTCCAAGGCTGAAGCCCAAAGGACGACGGAGTGAGGATGAGCGATTGCTCCAGCGCCGCCCATACGTCGGCGGGAATCTTGCGCGAGGCGTCGAAGGATTTTGTGGCGTAGCGCCAGTGGAGTGATGCGATGAGATCGGATGGTGTCATACGTCGCTGATACGTGCGCGCCATCGCACCAGACGAGGCTAAAATTGAGGAATGACGCGCGCACATTCTCCGCAGTAGTCTCGCCCCATGCTTCCCGGCTCCCGATATGAACTGCTGCGCTCGCGCTTGATTGCTCGCGAGGCGTCCGATTTTGCCCGCACGCTGCCCGAGCACGAGTTGCAGTCGCTGTGGTTCTCCGGCGCGTTCGGGCGGGACTTCCCGACGACGGATGGTCGCCGCGTTCACATCATCCAGTTTGGCATCTGGAACCACGAGGCGGGCCCCGATTTCGCCGAAGCCGCCATCTCCATTGACGGCGGGCCTGCGCAGCGCGGGCACATCGAACTCGACCCGGATGCGCGCGATTGGGAGCGGCACGGGCACGCCACGAATCCCGAATACGATGGCGTCGTGCTCCACGCCTTTTTCGAGCGCGGCGAGGCCGACGCCTTCACCCGCACGAGCAAACACCGGAGCATCCCGCAAATCCGCCTCAGCCTCGCCGCCATCGACGACCCGCCCACGCCGCAGCCCGAGGCCAAGCCGGGGCGCTGCGTCGGCCCGCTGCGCAATCTGCCCGAGGAGAAAGTGCGCGACGTTCTGCGCGACGCCGCCCTTTTCCGCATGAGGCGAAAAGGCGCGGCCCTCCTGCGCGTGGAGGAAATCCACGGCCCCGACGAGATGCTCTTCCAAGCCCTCGCCGGCACGCTCGGCTATAAGTCCAACAAGCTCCCCTTCACCCTCCTCGCCCAGCGCCTCCCGCTCAAACTCCTACGCGCTGCGAAGGACGACGCCCCTGCCCTGCTCTTCGGCGTCGCCGGTTTCCTCGACCAGCGAGACCTCGCCCCGTTCGACTCTCCCACGCGCATCTACCTCCGCAGCCTGTGGGAGAAATGGTGGCCTCGCCGCGCCGAGTTCGAGCGCCTCACCGTCCCGCGCCCGCTGTGGAAAATGAGCGGCCAGCGCCCGATGAACCATCCTCAGCGCCGCCTCGCCGCCCTCGCGCAACTCATCGCCCAGTGGCCCCGCGTCCGCGCCCTCCGCGCCGCTTGCCTGCCCAAAACGATCACCGAGTTTTGCGCCGAGCTCACCGACCCATACTGGGACCATCACTACACCGTCACCTCGAAGCCCGCCGCCAAACGCATGGCCCTCATCGGCGAGACCCGCGCCACCGAGATGCTCGTGAACGTCTTCTTCCCCATCACCCTCACCGCGCATCCCGAGCGCTGGGCCGAGTTCAGCCAACTCCCCGCCAGCCTTACGAACGCCCGCGTAGAAGTCGCCGCCCTCCGACTCTTCGGCGACAGCCCACTCGGCCAAGAGTTGCTGAAAAAAGCCGCCTTTCAGCAAGGGCTACTTCAAGTGTACGAAGACTTCTGTCAGCGCGACGCCAGCGACTGCCAACGCTGCCTCTTCCCCGAGCAGCTCGCCGGGTGGTAAGAACGGTATCCCGAACGCCGCTTTCGAGGAAAAAGGCCCGATTTCATAACAAAAGGCGTTCATTGTCGTGAGCAGGGCGTTCGTTGGAACGATTACGGCGTTCAGAGATTAGGGAAACGCTGAATAAAGCGAAAGTCCCTGTAAAATAGCGGGACAGCGGGCGATAGAGCTGATAGACAAGAGCATGGAAAAGCAAATGAGTTTCGCGGCAGCGGAGTACAGCGAAAAAAAGAAAACCACCCGGCGGGAGAAATTT
>CAMDQC010000002.1 GCA_945905735.1 Prosthecobacter debontii
GCCAGCGCCACGTCCGCCTTCCATTCGCCCGTTTTGCCATCGAAGCGCTTCACCTTTCCATCGCCCTGACTCGCCACCAGCAAATCGCCGTCAAGCCACGCCATCCCCGTCGCGCGAAACAACCGCCCGCCATAGCCCTCCGGCACATCCAGCCACGTCTCCATCTTCCCTCCGCCACGCGGATCAAAGCGCAGCACATTTCCCACGCCGCCCGGCACACCCGTGGAAATGAGCAGCCGCCCTTCCGCATCGAAAATGATTTCGTTCGACGGTGGCAGCCCGCTGATGACCGTCCCCACATGCGCTCCGGTTTCCGAATCGTAGCGCTCCACTTTCCCCGAGCCATTCATCAGCACCAGCATGTCCGCAGCCGACACGCTCACGAGTTGACCGGCCAGCATCAGCGATGCCGCCAGCAGGATGACTCGGTAAAATGAGCGCACTTGGGTCATGGTGGGAATCTAGCCAGCGGTGCCCGACAAAGCTATGGCACGACCGCCAAAGATTGGTAACATCCTCTTATCGCGATGAACCGACTTCAAACTGCTTTTTTCCAAGATGTGGCCGAGTCCACGCAACTCCTGCAAGCGCTGGAGCACCTGCCCGGCGCACTCTTCATGGTCAAGAATCTCGACTCCCGCTACCTCTACATGAGCCGGGCGCTGCGGGACGCCATCAACCTGCCGCCGGGGCAGGAAGTCGTCGGCAAAACCGACTTCGACCTCTTCCCGAAAATCATCGCCGAGAGCTTCCGGCAAAACGACCTGCTCGTCTTCAAGCACGGCAAGCCATTGGTAAATGAAGTGCATGCCACCGGATTCTTCGCCCATGAACCCAAGTGGACCTTTTCCAGCAAATACCCGCTCCACAACCGCGCCGGGAAAGTCATCGGCCTCATCACCATCAACCGCCCCTACACCGAGGTCATGGGCCTCGATGCGGAACTCAACCGCCTGCTGCCCGCCATCGAGCACGTCTTCCGCCACTACGCCGAGGCAGTCACCATCGCCACCCTCGCCAAGCTCTGCAGCCTGTCCGAAAGCCATTTCATGCGCGTCTTCCGGCAGGGCATGAAAATGACCGCGCAAGTCTTCGTCGAGCAGGTGCGCATGTTCCACGCGATAGACGCCATCAAACACACTGCCCACAGCATCGCCCGCATCGCTCAGGACAACGGCTTTTACGATCACAGCGCCTTCGTGAAGCGCTTCAAGAAGTTCACCGGCACCACCCCGCTGAACTACCGCCGCGACCAGCAGACGAAGTTGAAGGCCGACCGTGCCATCGCCTTGCCGACTGGAATCGCCGGATCTGACTTCATGGATATCGCTCAGCAAAGCGACGGGAGGTGAGCAGCCCGCTTGAATTGGACGTGAGCGCGAGCCTTTGAAATGTGAGTCTAAGCAATCTTTTATGTGCGCCAGCCTCAAACCCGGTTAAAGCGACCACCACCCTTTTCTTATGAGGGAGCTGTTTTTGCACCTTCCACTTTTTTTCGGCCTCCAAATCCCTCAGTGACGCCTTCCGTGCGTCACAACGCCTGATAAACGAGCTATTTACGCTGCTTTGCGGAATTTCATCACGGTGCATGTGAGGTGGAAGGTTGCCCACTTTTCGTGACCGCGCTTTACACCGCGCGTGCGGCGATCGGGGCGCTGGTTTTCGTTGTTCGCTGCCGGAAACGCAGGGCACGAAAGGATGGTGCAAGGCGCGGAGCCAAACCGTTGTGCTCAAGTTTCGTGTCGCGCGTTTGTTCCATCTTGTCGCCTGCATGGAGATGCACGGTGTTGAAATCGGGACGGTTGGGACACCGATTTAGACCCCTTGCGTAACGCGTGCGCGGGCGCATGTGTGCGCGCACACACACATGTGCATGGAAAGGTTTGCGAAAAGCGTCCCAACCGTCCCATTTTCCGCACGGTGCATGATGGTGCAAGAGACGTGCGTTGAACGAGCCTTGCGACCCCTGGTTTGGTGGCGGAGAGAGCGATCTTGTTGCGCAACGAGACCGGGCCATCGAGCCAAAGCCGTCCGTTCATTGCGCAATTAGCGCCGGCCTCACAGCACGCGGAAACGGCAGATAGTCGTGTCGACACGATTATCTCGGGTGCGTCGGAGGAAAGTTCGTTTTGACACGAACATTGGGGCAAAACGCCATGTCCACGCCTTCCACCAAACCGACCTACGTCTCGCTGCACCGGCTCGGGCAGCTCTCGGGCAAAGCCCGCAACACGCTGCTGCTGCGGATGCGCGACGGCGAGCTGGTCGCCGATGCGCAGCTCGACCTGGGCGGCCGGCTGCAACCGATCTTCGCCGCCGCACGAGTGGCGGATCTGAAGCGCATGCCCTCGCGCAAGGCTGCGCCCGCCGTGAACCCGATGCTCTGAACCCAAACCCGAAAAACGAGACCGCCATGCAAAACGAATTCCTGACCCTGACCAAAGCCCTGAATGTCCCGCTGCTGAGCGACGACGACATCGACGCGCTGCACCGGCTGCAAAAGCAGTGGGCGCACTGGAGCCAGCGCGAACGCCAGCACGCCGCGGCACGCGTCGCCGAGGAGCAGCAGGCTGCGTTCAACGCGTTCCTCGACAACCCGAGCGCCGAGGCTGAGCAGCGGCTCCTCGTCACCGCCGACGCGAACCTCACCGGGACGCGCTATGCGACGCTGCGGCGGGCCTGCGCCGCGTTGCGTGGGCGAATCAGCGCCCAGGCGGCCTGTATCATCCGGCCCGCGCTGGATCGTGCGATCGAGGCCCTGCGCGCCGAGCACGCGCGCCGTCGTGAAATTGCCGAGCCGGTCATGTCGAGCAAGGACCGCAACCCGGTCGTCATCGAGGCGCAGCGCGCGGTGGAATATGCCGAGCGCCTGGCCAATCGCGTGCTGTGGGCGAGCGATGGAAAGACGGGCACACAGCCGCTGGAATTGGCCGATGTGCTCAACGCTGGAGCCAACGATT
Source organism: Prosthecobacter debontii (assembly GCA_945905735.1). GTDB lineage: Bacteria > Verrucomicrobiota > Verrucomicrobiia > Chthoniobacterales > Chthoniobacteraceae > SXWH01. Next base: position 2,961 of record CAMDQC010000002.1, read on the forward strand.
TGACACCGGAGGACGGGAAATGATGACCATCGAACATCGCCTCGCCACCGTGGTTTCCCTGCTTCCGCCGGGAGCCAAAGCCCGCTTCACTGCACCGCTCAGTCCCGATGAATCCACCGACACCCGCCTGGTGGAAGCGGTGCGCGCCCTCGCAAAGGCGGAGGGATTGAACTGTCTGACGCCGGGCGAATTTTCCCGCGCCCTGGTCCAGCAGGCAGCGCGGCTCGCGATGCCGACAACCAAGCCGCCTGCCGCTGATGGAAAGCCTGAGGACGACCTCGCCGCCCGATTCGCCGCCATCACCGACCCGCGCGCACAGACCGCGTTCTGGCGCTCGCTCAGCGCCGAGCAGCGCGCCGCCATTCTCGAAACCAAGTAACCGCCCACAGCCATGCCCAATACACTCACGAACGTCCAGGACATCAAGGTCGCGCAGAATGCGCTGCTGCCTTTCCGCGGGGCGCTGCTGCCGATCCGCGCCTTCTCCAGCAATTTCTCGCCCGACCCGGCCGAGAAGCTCGACACCGTGCGCGTGCCGGTGGTCGGCGCACCCACGCAATCGAGCGACTTCGCGGGCAGCTACACGGCGAACCCGGATTCCACGGTCACGGTGATTCCGGTGTCGCTCAATCGGCACAAGTTCAAGACCGTCCACGTCACCGCGCGTGAAGCCGCCGAGACGGCGTTCAACGTGCTCGACACGCTCGTCTCCGCCGCGGTGAAGCAGCTCGCGCAGGACGTGCTCCAGGACATTTTCTCCGCGATCACGGCGGCAAACTACGGCGCGCCGGTGATCCCCGCGCTGGCGGCCAGTGCGTTCGATTACAAAAAGCTCCTGGCGATCCGGGAGGCGTGCAGCGACGTGAAGATGCCCGTGACGGATCGCTCGCTCGTGCTCGATGGCGCCTACTACACGAACCTGCTCGGCGATGATGTGGTCGCGAAAGGCTTCGTCCCGCAGGTCGTGCAGCCTGGCATCATGGACGCGATGATTCGCCGTCTCGCCGGTTTCGATCTGCACGAGACAGTGATCCTGCCGGAGAACGGCGAGAAACTCATCGGCTTCGCGGCGCACCCGAGCGGCATGGCCGTGGCGATGCGCTACTTGGTGCCCGCCGCCGAATACGACGAAGCAGGTGCCATCACCGATCCCGAGACCGGCCTCACGTTCGGCTACCTGCGCTACAGCGAGACGAGCAGCAACCGAGTCTTCGTCACCGTCGAGTGCCTCTACGGGTTCAAGACGGCGCTGGCGGATGGCATCAAGCGGATCGTGAAGCCGTAGCGGCACGGCACGAAAACATCCTCAAGTTGCGATGAGCCTCGCTGCTGGAAACGGCGGCGAGGCTTTCTGTTTTCGCCCATGATTTCGCGGCATCCTTCGCCTGACAAAAGCAGGACAAAAACCTTCACTATCGCGCATTTCCCTGCTACGAGTCCTCTTGTCTGCATGTAACAACATGCACGACATCAACCACTAACTCATCACCCTGAAAAGCGGGGGAACCTTGTAGGGCTCGAATGTCGACTGCGGTGATGGCTTTGCCGCTGCGGGCGCAACGGGCTTCTGAACAGCTTTCGCCGCTGGTTCTATCCCGAAGAGTTTTTGAAAGAACGATTTCATTCAGAATCGGGCGTCGCTGTTTCCACGGCTGTTCTCACCTCTCATCACCCTCCACCGGCGGGGCGTCTGGGACGCGGGCGAGGATTTCATCTACGCGCTGCCAATCCACACGGGCGGCGCGCTCGGCGATGGTGGGGCGGTGGGGGGCGTGGTCGAGTTGTGCGGTGAGGGCGGCGGCGATGAGGCTGTCCACGGTGATGTGCTCGCGGGCGGCGAGGTCGCGGGCTTGGCGGGCGATGGTTTCCGGTAGTTCGATGTGGAGCGTCATGATGAGGGAATCATCGCTGCGAAGTGGCGGGGCGGCAAGACTTCGATGCCGAGTGTGTGGGCGATGCGAAGGTGGCGGAGGTTGTGGGTGACGATACGGCAAGCGGCGGAGTCGTAGGCGAGTTGGACGAGGGGTTCGTCGTCTGGGTCTGGCAAAATCGGGAGCCAACCGGAGGCGAGTTGCCATTCCTCGGCGCGGGCGCAGATGGCGTCGAGCAGGGCGTCCACGTCCGCAAAGGTGAGGCCGAGTTCCGTGGCGTGGCGCTTGAGGATTTCTTCGTATTCGTGGACGAGGTGGTTGCTGAGGACGGCTGTCCAGCGGCCTTGGCGGAGGGCGGTGAAGACCTCGAACGACCAGCCGAGCCGAGAACGGAACGCGGAATCAAGAACGTTCGTATCCATGACGGCGCGAATCATTTCAACGGCGGGTTTCACGGTCGTTCATGTGAGTGTGGAGTCGGTGTGTTTTTGATGACTGGAACTGACGTGCGCAAGCTGGCGATGTGCGCGCTTTTTGCCAAGCGTGTTATTTCCACAACGGGCAACGTCCAGCTTGCCGAGCGCAGCGGTTTATCCCATCCAACTCCGCACCAATGACGACGCCCGCGATGCAGATAGACATCCTGAGTCTCTTTCCTGGGATCGCCACGGCGATCCTCGGCGAGAGCATCATGAAGCGCGCACAGGAAAAGGGAGCCGTCGCCTTTCGCTCGTTGGACCTCCGCGATTGGACGCATGACCGCCATCACACCACCGATGATACGCCCTACGGCGGCGGACAGGGAATGGTGATGAAGTGCGAGCCGATCTTCGAGGCGGTGGAGTCCGTGCGGACGCCGGAGACGCGCGTCGTGTACATGAGTCCGTGCGGGCGGCGGTTCGACCAACGCATCGCGCAAGAATATGCCGAGCTGCGCGGGCACGTCATCTTTCTCAGCGGGCACTACGAGGGGGTGGACCAGCGCGTCCTCGATCATCTCGTGGACGACGAAATCAGCATCGGCGACTACGTGCTCACAAACGGCGTCATCAGCGCGTGCGTCGTCGTGGATGCGATCGTGCGGCTGCTCCCCGGCGTGCTCGGCGACGAGGCCAGCGCGGGCGACGACAGCTTTGCCAGCGGGCTGCTGGAGTTCCCGCACTACACGCGACCGTTCGATTTTCGCGGATGGAAAGTGCCCGACATCCTCCTCAGCGGCCACCACAAGAACATCGCAAAATGGCGGCGAGAACAAGCCATCGCCCGCACCCGCGAACGCCGCCCCGATTTACTGCCATGACGCCGATTCTCCACGTAGAAAAACTCACCATCACCCGAGACGGCACGTGCATCCTCGATGCGCTCGATTGGACCGTCCTGCCCGGCGAGCATTGGGTGATCCTCGGCTCGAACGGCTCGGGGAAAACCTCGCTCCTTTCTGCCCTCACCGGCTACCTCACACCCTCCGGCGGTAGCGTCTCCCTTCTCGGCGAGACCTTCGGCGAAAGCGACTGGCGCAAGCTCCGCGAGCGCGTGGGGATCGTGAGCAGTTCCATCCGCCAAAAAGTCCCCGATTGGGACCCCGCCGAACTCGTCATCATCGGCGGGAAATACGCGATGCTCGACTACTGGGGCAGCGTCAAAAAAGCCGACAAACGCGAGGCGCTCGAAATGATGGAGCGCACCGAATGCGCCCACCTCGCCCAGCGCGAATGGGGCGTCCTCAGCCAAGGCGAACGCCAGCGCGTCCTCATCGCCCGCGCCCTCATGGCCAAGCCGAGCGTGCTCATCCTCGACGAGCCATGCGCCGGGCTCGATCCCATCGCCCGCGAGCGATTCCTCGACTTCCTAGAGCGCCTCATTTCACAAAAGGATGCGCCCGCGCTGCTCTTCGTCACGCATCACGTCGAAGAAATCATCCCTCCCCTCACCCACGCACTACTCCTCGCCTCAGGCCGCGTCTTTGCCTCCGGAGAAAAAGACCGCGTCCTCACCACGAAGAACCTCAGTGCTGCATTCGGCGCAAAGGTCGCCCTCCGCAGAGCGAGCGGGCGCTTCACGATGACCGTCGGCGGGAAATAGCCGCGCCTACTTTTTCAGCGCAGTCTTGTCCTCCGCCGGGGTCGGCGGAGTGCGATTGAATTGGATCAGATCGGCGACGATGTTGAGTGTTTCCCGGCGAATCGGGTCCACCTGCGCAGGTGCATCCACTTCATCGTCCGCATCATCGTCCTCTTTCGCAGTCTTCGGCTCCGTTTTCGGAGTTTCTGCTGGGGTGGCGCTGTCTTTGCCCGGCACCACGGCTACTTCGGGCTTCTTATCGACCTTCGGCTCCAACTCTGGCTTTCCAGCGTTTGCCAGCGTGACGCTAAAGACCTTTTCTTCCGATCCCTTGTGCTTGGCACGTTCGGCCTTCCTTCCTTCTTTACGTGCTTTCTCCTCTTCCACTTCGCTTTTCCTAGCCTTCTCGTTGAGCGAAACTTTGTTCTCCGCGACGCGCTTTTTGATGCGCTCGGCATCTTCCATGATCCACTTGAACTCCTGATCCCCTGTCACCCGCACCGTAGATTTCTGCTTCAATTCCTGAACGAAGAGCGGCTTCTCCGCCTTATCGTAAGGCACCGCATCAATCGTGTCGTAGCCCAATGGCCCTTTAAGCGCAGATTCGCCAATGTCCGCTTGATCCCAAAGCGACGGGAGCTTGATGTCGCTCACCACTCCGCGTAGCTGCGTGCTGCCACCGGAAACCCGGTAAAATTTCTGAATCGTGAGCTTTAATGCGCCAGCTCCGGTGCTCATCGGGATGATATTCCCAATATCCACCATCGTCTGCACCGTCCCTTTTCCAAACGTGGAAGTGTCACCCACGATCGCCGCACGATTATAGTCTTGGAGTGCCGCTGCGAAAATCTCGCTCGCCGAAGCGCTCAGCTTGTTCGCGAGCACGACCATCGGCCCGTCATACGCCACCGATGGGTCGTTATCCTTGAGCTTCGTCGTGCGGCCCTCGGTGTCCTTGGCCAAGACAACGCAACCACTCTTGATGAAGAGTCCCGTGAGGTTCACAGCCTCCTCCAGCGAGCCGCCACCATTGCGGCGGAGGTCCATCACAAGACCGTCAATCTTCTCTTTCTTCAGGCGCTCCAGCAAAATGAGAACATCCTTCGTAGTGCTCTTCGCATCGGCCTTTCGGCTGCGCTCCATGTCGGCATAAAACGACGGTAAAATAATCCAGCCGATACGCTCCACCGTGCCATCGGCCTTCGGACGCTCGATGATCTCCGCCTTGGCCTCTTGCTCGGTCAATTTCACCTCACTGCGCTTAATCTCAATGACTTTGCGCTCCGATGGATCGGTCGTATTGACGGGGATCACCTTCAGTCGGACGATGGTATCTTTCTTGCCACGGATCATCTCAACGACCTTATCGAGGCGCATATCCACAGTCTCGACAAAGGGCTCATCTCCCTGCGCCACCGCGCAAACACGATCCCCCACTTTCAGTCGCCCGTCTTTCGACGCCGGCCCGCCGACCACAAGCTCTCGGATATTCGCGTAACCCTCATCCTCTTTCAAAACAGCCCCAATCCCGACGAGCGACAGGCGCATGTTAATGTTGAAGCTGTCGAGCTGCGACCGACTCATATACTCGGAATGCGGGTCATACGTCTCCGCGAGGATTGTCAGGAATGTTGAGATAATCTCCTCCTCCGTCTGCTCACGCAAATTGCGCAATAGCTGGTCGTAACGCTTAGTGATCACCTTCACAGGCGCATCAACCTTGTCATTCATCAGCGTCCGGTCGAGCATTTCGCCCTCGACCCGGTCCCGCCAAATCCGGTCTGCATCCGCAGCGTCCTTCGGCCACGGCGACTTATCCCGGCGAAGCTCTACCGAACGGGTTCCAGAGAACTCATATTTCTCCTTCAGGCTCTCCTTAACCTTCGCAACACGGTCTTCGACCCGCTTCTTGAAAATCTCGTAGATTTCGAGCGCAGGCTTCGCGTTCCCGGCGCTAATATCATCGTCGAGAGCAGTCGCGTATTTTGCCGTGAAATTATCCACATCCTTCTGGGTAAAAAACAAATGATTGTAATCAAGCCGCTCAAGATAGTTCTTCAGAAACTGCTTCGAGACGCTGTCGTCGAGATGCCTTTTGCTGAAGTGAGCCGTCTCCAAAAGATTCCCCACATTGGAGGCCACTTTACGGAAATCAGGCTCAGGAGCCCCAGTGACGAATGGCACGACCGTCAGCATTGCTGCAATCGAAGTGAGTAGGATGCAGGAGGTTTTTTTCATGCGTTTTTGTATGTTGGATGATTCGACCGACAGAATTCGCATAGAAGACTCATTTCGCAAGCGAGTCGCGAGTAAAATCTTTTCGATGGAGAAACTTTCACGCCTCTACGCACGGTAAACCAAAGCAGATTAAGCCGCGTAGTATTTTGGATACCGGTAATAGTAGTAATCCGGCAACTCCGTATCAACACAGTTCATAATGAGCCCCAGGACATTCACTTGCCGTTGGTAGAGCGCATTTAGAGCGTTGCGGGTCAACCGCGCAGACGTAAATGACGCGCGGATTACCATTAAAGTTCCGTCGAAATTCGGCGCGAGTGTAGGCGTATCATCCGTCGCAAGGATCGGTGCCGTATTGAAGACCACCAAGTCATAGCGCGCCTTCCATTCATCGAGCAATTTCTGCACGATAGGAAGCAAGAGCAACTCGCCCGACTGGTTCGTAACCGGTCCGCGCGGAATGATATGCAGCTTACCGCCTCGCACTTCTTGGACGGAATTCTGCCAAGTCACCTCCCCACGCAGAATGTTCGAGAGCCCCTGACGCCCATCAATATCAAAAAGCGCCGCAATATCCCCTCGACGCAAGTCCGCATCCACAAGGAGAACTCTCGCGCCCGCCGCAGACATCGTGACGGCGAGGTTACTCGCGACCGTAGATTTGCCTTCGTTCGGAATCGCGCTCGTCACAATCAGAGTCTTTAGCTCCGTCTGATTTGGCATAAAAATCAGCGAAGACCGCAAGCTGCGAAACGCCTCTGCAAACATGTAGCGGTCATCGTCCTCCTGCAAAAGCGGCAAACCAGCCTCAGTGCGCGTATCCGCCACATCGGGAATCTGCCCCAAAATCGGCTCGGCAAACTGCTCAATCATCTCACTAGAGGAAGCCAATCGGTCATCCGCACGGTCGAGCAAAAACAGAATCCCAAGCCCCAACAAGAAACCGCCAATCAATCCAGTCAACAGATGCCGAACCACTCCGCGAGGTTCCTCCGTCGGAGTCTGCGCTGCGTAATGGATTCCGATGATCTCACCGCTATTTCCCTGCTCATTCTTCATCTTGGCGATTCGATCATCCGTGGTCTTCACTTTCTCCAAAGCCGAATCCACATTCATCTTCAGTTGGCGGTAGCGGAGCATGACAGAGCTCCATTTCACAGATTCCTCTGTAACTTCTTTAAGTTTTATCCGCGCCTGGTCGAGTTCGGTCTCAATCCGCTTAATCTGAGCTTCACGCCCAAGTTTTGCGAATTCAGACAACGTCTTGATCTCAGCATCTAGGGATTCGATCTCGTCAACAGCGGCGATATACCTTGGGTTTTTAGGGAGCCAAATCTCTTTCTTTTTCGCGAAGTCAGAGTCTTTTTTCGCCCGCAACTGTTTCAATGTCACCAGATTGTTGGCTGCGGGCGACGCTGATTCCTCTCCTTTGGTCGAGCCGGTTCCGCGCAAAACCTCACCGTCCGACATCGATTTATACAGGTTCAAATGACTTTCGAGCCCACTAATCGTATCCTGAACCTTGTTCGTCTGGAGTGTGAGGTCTTTTTCCCGCTCTTCGGGAAGTGGCACTTTGATGTCTTCTTTAAGCTTAAAGAGGGTATCTTTCGCTTCTTCCGCCAGTCGATTCTCGTCTGCGAGACGTTTATTGAGGTCGGCGATGACTTTTCCGTTGATCACAGCAGTCTCGTCCTCGCGAATCGCCAAGAACTCCTTCATCACGGTATCGACGTAAAACTGCGTAAAATCAGGGTTCTGCCCCGTCCCTGTCACAATGAAAAAGAACGTGTTTATTTCGTTCTCCGCGTTGATTTCAATCCGATCGACTTCCCCAATCCACTCGGGCTTCAAAACGGCTACCTGAGCCCGAGCACGCTCTCTCACTTGGATTCCCTTGAGCTGGGAAATCACATGTCCATAAAAACTGGGCAAATTGACCATCCCATTCATCCTTTCGTCAGACCCAGTGAGGCGCACGCTGAGTTTGCCAAAAGATACGAAACGAGTGGGCTTTGAAACTACGACGTAGGTTTCATAAAGAAGACCGATACCGATGGTGAGTGCTAAAATCCACCAATAACGCCTGAGAACGGCGCGGTAGCGGTAAAAGCGAACTCCGAGTTTTGATCCAAGTTCCGCACCTGCGGCGGATGGGTAGGCTGGCGATTCCATATCAGATAGTGCCTTAAAAGTTCCACTTTAGCGCCGGAACGAATATCCGGTCGCCATCTCTTAACGGAAAATCGTTCTTCGTATTTCCCTTCTCCAAGATGTCCTTCACATTGTATTCGCGTGTCTCACTCCCCCGTGTTACCCGTACCTTCTCCAAATCAGACCAGGAAGTAGAGCCCGCCTCGTTGACTGCTTCTGATAATGTCTTCGGAGCATTCGAGTAGAACTCCACCGCTCCGGCGCGCGCTACTTTTCCAGACATGATGACTTTCGATTTCGTCTGTCCACTCATTGGAAGGACATTGAGACCGATCACCACGGTAGCCTTCCCGTGCTTGTAGTAGCGACCTTCAAGATAGGATTTTACGGCCGATGCTGCCTGTGAGGAAGTCATCCCGTTCACATCGACGCGCCCCATTCCACCGGGAATCTCTAATTCACCGGTGTCCGCAATAATTGCACGAACTGGCGCTTCGTTCTCCTCGACAATCTTAAACGAAACCTCCGCCCCAGGAGCCAAAGGCGTGTTTGGAGAAACTGCCACTGAGCGCCCTGTATCCGCCGAGCGAATCTCGGCTACTGGCTCGGTTGGCGACACCGCAGGCGCGCCCGCTCCAGGGCGACCTGTCGGCTTGAAAAAACTATTGGACTGCGCACTCACCGAACTGGTCGCCGATATGATGAGGGCGACCGCCCCGAGGAATCGAATTGGAAAGTTACGCATAGGCCATAGTGATTTTAAAATTTATAGTAGAGACTAAACATCCCTAGATTCTGTTTGTAATCAGAGTCAGGTCTGTTCGAGTCTTTCATAAGAAAGCGATAATCGAGCCCAAGTGTCAGAGAATTTGATAGGATGTGGTGAATTCCCAATGCAAGCCCCAGTCGACGAGCCTCTTCCGGAACGGCCCCCGATGTCTCATAAGATTCGTAAAACGCTGTCGGAGTGATAGATGTGCTTTCGCGCAAGAGCCAGTCGGCAGAGTATTCAAAATGGTAGAGGTCGTAAAAATTCGACCCTAATCCGCTCTCAGTTGTGCGAGAAGCAGTGAGGGAATGGCGGAAGTTTTCACTCGGACGGTTCGTGATCTGGACCTTAAAATATATTTCCTCACTGTCCTGGGTATCTTGGATGAAAAATGGCGCTCCGGCGACTCCATTGGCGACAGGAACGATGAGTTGGAGGGTCCCACCGTCATAGTCCGATTTTTGCCATCCGACTTCGCCATAGAAATCCGTATTGTCAGAAACTTTGACCTGGATGTACGGACCGACCAGCGTGGTTTTTCCGTCCGCTTGGATATTCTGTTTATAGTCCGCCCAACTCACGGAACCATTCAGTCCAACCGTCAGTCGTGGGTTGATGTCAACGCTTGGCCGAATGAAAACAGTATTGATGGTACGATCTTGCGGGGCAAACGTTTCGTCTTTGGCCCAAAGGTCGAAACGGTCGAATCCCACAGAAACGCGGGCGTATTCTGTCGCCTCCCAGTCAACTTCAATGCCAGATTGGTTCTCCCAGCGTTTATAGTTGGCGACGTTGCTGAGAACGGGAAGATCAAACGGATCCTCCTGGTACGAAATGCGTTCCCTTAAGGTAAAAGTAAGACTCCCAGTTTTTACCGTCCACACGATCGCGGAGGTGGGCGATAGGATCACAGATTCCGAATCGAATTCGCTATGACTGAGGTATTTTGCGTATCCCAAGCCGATTCCGAATCGAAGGGTGTTTAATTCAGACACCCTCAAAATCCCCTCGATATTTATCTCGGGACGAAGCACGATGTCGCTTAATTGATTGGAGTGCGAAAGGGTAATGTTATCGTTAAATTCGACCCCGATACCCGCAGCGATTACAAAATCAACCAGACCCAAGCGGAAATTGTATTTTTCTTCCACAGCCTGTTGATCTACCGCATCGACAGGAGATAGCCCATCTGGTGAATTGCCGGCGAAGACGCCCGCAGAAGGGGTTAAACGACCGATACCGCTGGAACTGCGCGAAGTACCAAATTCGCGAAAAAACTCCTGCGAATAAGCAGGCGCAGCCAAGCAGAGCAAAGCTCCAGCAGTGAGAACCGGATAAACCCGACCAGCAAGAATCTTCATAATAATTTTAATACCAAAGCACGCTAAACACCGAATTCCTAGATAGATGGCAACCCGAAAAACGCTTCAGTTTATAGTGCTACTTCGGCTTTACCGCCGGTTTACCACCCTCTGAGGCCCTGACGACTCGGAACCCGTAAGTGTCATTAGATGCATCAGGTTTCGCGTTATAGCGGCACGACGCAAGCAGTGACGGCTTGATTCCGCCATTATACCACGAACCTCCCCGCAACACCTTACTCTCTTTTGCTTCATTAAAATAATCATTCGTCCATTGCCAGACATTACCCCCCATATCATTGAGTCCAAACGCGTTGGGCTTAAATTTCCCGACCGGCGAAGTCCACTGAAAGTCATCGCGGTATCCTTGGAGTTTCACTTCGGAATTGGTTTCCTCTCCCGCATAATTTCCCGCACCCGCTGGCGGTGGCCAGTCTATGCCCCATGGAAATATCCCATCCACTCCTAGGTCACGATCTTCCGGCGTGGCTCCGCTCTCTGGGGGCAGTCCAACAGCACGGCTCCACTCAAAATCAGACGGAAGTCGGTAGAATTCGGTAGGTTTGATGGCTCCTGCCTTCCGATCTTTCTCAGTGAGCCACTTACAAAAGGCGTCCGCCTCTTTCCATGTGACGTTCACCACGGGATGATCCTCCTCTTGAGTAAATCCCGGAGTGCGCCAACTGCCACCTTTCAGCTTCTTTTCATTCGCAAATGCCTCATAATCCTTTCGAGTCACTAGATTCACGGCGAAATCAACATCGTCGATCTTCACAAAGCGCATCCCAATGGAATTTACTCCATTTGTCGTAGCGGCAGACTTCGGGGGAAGCGGTTGAGGTGTCGGCACCGGAGGAGGCTGCAGGGTCGGCTGAACTGGCTGGGCTGCATTGACCGGCGAACTCGCACCGCCAAGTTGCGCTATTTCATCGCGCAACGCTTTGAGTTGAGCATTGGTAGCGGCGATTCGTTCGGAGATAGGCTTAGCGGCGGGGATTCCGGCTTCGCCGATGTCCTTCAGTCGAACAAGGACATCTTCACAGCGCTTAATATCGGACTCAAGCGGTGCGATTTTTTTCTGCAAGTCTGCGATCTTTGCTTGGTTTTGCACGCGCATCGCCTCAAGCGCGCCCGCTTTCGCTTTTTCGACCGCGGCGATCAATAGCGCCCTTTCTCGTTCGATTTGCTGAAGTCCCAGAGCCGCTTGTTGACGCAGCGCGAGGACTTGCGTTTGATTTTTCCCAAACTCTTCAGATTGCTTTGCTTGCTCTACGATTTTCTGGCCAAGCTCCCTCAGTTCTTCATCGGCTTTTTTTGCGGCTTCCAGCTTTACTGCGGCTTGCTGGACGAGCGTCTCGTAGGCCGTCTTCGCAGCATCCGCAACCTTGCGCGCCTCAAGCGCCAGCGCCTCGGACCGACTCGCCTCTTCTTCGCGTTTCTTCCGTTCTACGACCAATGCATCATTTTCTTTCAGCATGGGGGTGAGCACCTTTTTACGCTCGTCGAGAGTCTTGCGCAGGTCTTCCTGCGCTTTTTTGGCGCGGTCCGAAAGATGCAGTATCTCCTGTTGCGCCTGCTCGGCCTCCCCAGCAGTTTGTTTTAATAACACTTCCACATTGCTACGCTCCGCGATTAGCTTTTCTAGCGTTGCAGTGTCGGCTCCCGGCGGAATCGTCAATTTTGCAGGCATCTGGGGCAGCGGCGGAAGCTTCACAGCCACGCCAACCACCAGTTGCGCTGGGACTTTCACGTCAGGCGGGCTCGTGGGCACTTGAGGCGGTATTTCAGGTTCCACTTTCGGTGGAATTTTCGCCCCTATGATTTCCCGCTTCGAGGGCTTCGGAACCATCACCGCCGACTTGTTTGGGTCATCACTAGGCGGGCTCGGAGGCGGGGTTATTGGTGAGATATCAGCGGGATTTGAAGGCAGCGTGGAGACAGGAATCGGAAGAGCTGCGACATTTTCCACCGGGAGGGGCAGATTCCGATTGACGACATCCTCGGGAACTGGCGGGGGCAGACTTCCATCAAGCGGCGGTAATTGCGAATCTCCTTTTGGCAGTGGAAGTGACTCAACAGCACCACTCACATCCGGCGACACGACCGCCACGTTACCAGCACCATCATTTGTATCCCCTGAGTTGATTTTTTTAACGCGAACTGCGGAACTTGGGTTAATCACCGCAAACGCGGCCAAGCCGACGGCAAGTCCTGCCATTACGACAGGCCATTTTGACTTAGGCCGAGACAGTTCCGGAAAATTCGAGGAAAGATTGGCTTTCGGTCCGGATTGACGATTGGCAGGTGCAACAGGCGGCGCAGGAGGTGCCTGTTGTGCCTTTGTTGTCGCATTGCTATCGGGGACGACTGGTTCAGGTGGAAGGGTCGTGTCTTTAATCGCCGCAAACTCTGGCGCCTCAGTTACAGGGGCTGGATTAAAGTGCGCCGCCGTATTTCCACCAAACGAAACCCGACGCTCCGCGCCGCCGCTCTTAACGGGTGCCCCAGGCGCAGAAATCGCCGCCGGACGGGGAGGTGCCGGGGAGTGCACCGGTTCCGCTTCCGCTTTAGTAACAGGCGGCGCTTCCGGCATCGGGGTAGAGGGACCAACTCCCGCAGTACCCGCAGACGAATGAATCAAGGCAACCGCAGCACCACACGTTGCCGGGCGTTGCTCCGGCGCTTTTGACATGCACGCCGCCACAAAACTCTCCCACTCAGAAGCAACTGGAGCTCCAAGCAAATCCGCAACGCGCGGTGCCGGCGTGGTGCGAATCGCAGGCACCACATCATGCCCGGAAAACGGCAATTTCCCCGAAATCAACTCGCATACGAGTACTCCAAGCCCGTAAACATCATCGCTCTTCGTCGGCTTTTCGCCATCAACCTGCTGTGGGCTCATATAGGCCATGTGGAGTGAATCAGATGACAATGAACGAGTCCGCTCCATTGCATCACGAATACACCGTGCAACTCCAAAATTTGTCACAAAGAGCCCCCCGCTCGGCCGCACGTAAATGTTCGACGGCGCAATATCTCGATGAAGCAACTGCACACGATGCGCGTCATCCAAGGTTCCTGCAAGCTGTTGAATCCACGCTTTGATCTCGCTCGGTTCGAACCGGCCTTTCCGCTTTAACAAAGACTCCAAAGACTCGCCGTCAAAACGATCCATCGACACTGCGGCAAAACCACTGCCCTCAACAAAATCATACACACGAAGAATGTGGGGATGAATTAATTGGCGATTTCGCTTCACCTCCTGGCGCAGTTCCGCCATCCCTCGCTGATCGTCCAAAATCGCCAGCGGAACAAAGTGAAGCGATACCTCTTTCCCCAAAACCTCGTCGTTGGCAAGCCATACGGCGAGACCCGACTCACCCGGAATTTCTCGGTTGAGGACGTAGCATCCCGCTAGTTTCTGACCTGCCACAAAGGCGTTTTGGCTTGTATTGGATGATGAGTTCGCTTCGTTTTGCACGGCTCGTATGCGCTGATCGTTGACTTGTGTTGAATTGGCACTCCACGCGAAAAACGTGGCTCAGCTACTTTCGCAGCTACGACGGTCCTAGTCGGCAATGAGTAAAACGACAACAGAAATCATGCATCCTCAAAATCTCCGGCGAGGACTCCCGCCAAGACGGGCGCCACGTACTCGTGGAAGCAAAGCATCAGCCCGCAATCCCCCGCAGCGGATATTTTACAGAACGGGATCAATGCCCTCGCCCAAAGCACTCCAAAAAGCGACTTTTTTAAAACAATTTTCTTTCCATGCAAAAACCGACCCACTAAAAACTTCTCAAGCCCTCGCATTTTCTATAAAATATTACTTGCAAAGAAAATAGAAAACGATACAAACGCCGTAATTTCCATAATTTCACACGACCCAAATTCGAAATAAAACCTGTTTGCAAAACTCAAACATCCCGATAAAAACTCACAAAGCAAAACCCATGAAACACACCATAACAACATTGCTCACACTGGCATGCGCTGCATGTCTGACTTCCGTAGCCGCAGAAACTACGCCGAGCGCCAAGCAGTTACAGTCTTTTCAAAAGAACCTTGCGCGGCAGCACCTCGGATCAAACCTGTTCCTTTTCGACAGCTCGAAACAGACCTACGTACATACCGAAGCCGCTGCTGCTTGGCTTGATGACGATATCTCCACCGGTTGGCCAGCGCTGGCTGGAAAGCAACACTACGTGCTGCAATTCAGCGAACCACAGGTCCTCACGAACTTCAGCCTCTCGACAGCACCCGTCGAAGGAACAATCACAATCTACTCCGGCGACGAAGTAAAAAATCCCGGTGATGTTTCATGGCAAATCGTGGCCAAAGACGTTCCTGTCTCTGCCATCAACCAAAAGAAGCTCGCGAAGAGCTTCAATCGGCAAGCGAAGTGCATCTTGATCGAAACGAACATCCCGAATCCGGGCCCTATTTTCAGCCTTTACGCTTACGGGGAGCGGGTTGCCGTGAACGACGCCATCGTCAAGCGCAGCAATCAAGTCGAAGTTTCGGCACTTGGCGAGTTCGTCAATAACCAAACCAGCTTCAACGTCTCCAGCATTTACAGCCAAGGGCTCGTGACCTACCTCAATGGAGGCACATCCTCGGTCGCATGGCAAAAAGCCATCGACGATAATCCGGAGACTTCGTCCGTGCTTAAAGCAAGCACGGACTCGGGAATGGTCATTACATTCGGCTCAAGCCGGACTGTTTCGCGCCTCGCATTGTTGACCGATGTGGCCACCAAAGGTAAGGCAGATGTTTATCTACTCGCCGAAGCTCCAGCAGTCGGGCAGCCAGTCTCGCTTGATGGCGTGCAGCCATCTGTAACCATCAGCTTCGACGGCTCTAACGCTCGCGCCAGCGTGGACTTCGATGACACGACATCTGTCGCGATGGCTATCCGCTGGACACCGGAAACGGCTGGGCAAAGCCTGAACGTTCGCGAGTTAAACACCTTCGCCAACCTCTCACTCGCTGATTACGAAGTGGCCGGAGCGCTCGTCGCAATCGCTGAGGCTCCATCAGACGTGGCAAGCGAGCAAAAAACCGCCACCGCCAAGGATGGTAAGGAAATCACGCCAATCGGTGAAGGCCGAGACACCGCTGACTACAAAGGCGGCGATGGCAAGGGGTCCAAGGAAATCATCGGCGAGGCACCTCCCGAAGCACAAGCGAGCTACTTCCCTGGTGGGCTCGGATTCCAGCCGAATCTCTCTTCATTCCGCGGACGTAGTCCAGTAATTCTAGTTCCGCCGGGTAGAGTGTTGCCTCCGGATAAAAAGTTCCCAAGCCCTTAGTAAGCATCGGCAACCGGCAAGTATTTCGCAAAGAGCGAGGATTTAAATATCCTCGCTCTTTCGCTTTTCATCGGAATGCGCCGTTCGAGCGTTCTGGAATTTACAACGCTTCACCTCACCCGCCGACGGGAGAACCAAGCAGTCAACCCCAAAAAAAGCAACCCAGTGGAACCCGGTTCCGGAATGCTGCTGCTTCGAAGCACGACGTCATTGCCTACGCCTTCAAATCCCACCCCAGACTCTCCGGTGTAGCTGATTTGGAAAAACTGCCCACTGATGGGGAAAACCGCGCCTTGATTCAGGTTTGCAACGACTCCATTCAACGTTCCAAACACGCCCGTGATGGCATCGCTTCCGTCATTCAGGATCAAATAAAACAGATCGATTCCGGGAACCGGAACGAATCCCAAATCAAGAGACAAACCTCCGTCTGCGAGCGACACAGAACCAACTACAGACACTTGATCGTAGCCTGCCACCGCCAAGGTGCTGTCGATATCGAAACGCGCGCTTCCTCCGAGGGCCAATGACACCGTTCCGGTCCTGATCTGCCCTTTCGCATCGCCAGCGGGAGACAGCGTCCCACCGCTACCAACGTTGACCGGCCCTACGATTCCCGTCCCTGCTAATGTCGCGGAAGAGTTGACCACGACGCTCCCTGAAACGCGTCCCGAAACTTGCAGCGTCCCTTCCTGAATCATCACGTCGGCAAGAAAATCACCTTGTTCGTCACCGATTTCCAGCGTTCCTGCTCCGGAGGTGACCATCAAGCCATCCCCGATCAGTTGATTCGGATCATTTAAGCGAAATACGCCGCTCTCCACATGAATCTCCCCCACCGTGTCGATGACCCACCGTTTCGTATCTGGAAGCGGATCCAAATCGCCGGAATCCACCGAAAATATCGCTCCATTGGTAAGGCGGATATCTTTTTGCCCCGAACCCAGCACCGTCGGATCCGCCGCGCCCGGCCCGGCGATGAGCAACTCCGTTCCATCCACCAAAATATCCCCAGCAAACGTATTCGCAGTGTTCCCCAACCGGACCGCGCCACCGCCGGAAAAGGTCACACCGAAAGTGCTGACACCCGCCACGCCGCCGGAGATCACCCGATCCAGCGTCAACGTGGAAGCGGTCACATTCACGGTCGCCCCACCAGAAACGCCGACGATGAGCGGTCGTCCGAGCGCGACGCTATTCGCACCTCGGTAGGTGAACGCAGCGACTCCCACGCGTAGCGCGTCGATGCCCGTTCCCAAGGCCGCTATATCATCGACGATCAACTCACCATCTTGGACAGAAATCTCGCCGAGATTCCCATTCGCATTGTCAAGCAACAGCTCCAGACCGCCGGGGCCGAACTTCGTAAAGCCACCGGCAGTGCCCGTATTCACGATGTCGGATGCGATGATCGAAGTAGTATTCGACGCGACATACACAAGCGCCTCCCTCGTTCCGAAAGACAGTCTCCCGCCACGAATCTCAGCGCTGCTACGGAGGATGATCCCCGCCGTGGTACTCGATCCGCCGAGCGTGAGTGTGATGCCCGGATCAATGTTTAAATTACTGCCGACCCGCACGGCGAGGGCGGACTCGTTGGCGGATACCGGCGACTCCAAGGTGATGTCTGCGATCTCGGCGGTTACTGCGGGATTTGGATCAAATCCATCGGAATAGGAGGACTGTTTACTGTTAAAACCGGTCGAAGCTGAGTAGCTCAGAAAGTGAGGAGACTCATCCACATCCGAATCAAGTCCCAGCACATACGGTGGGAAAAACGGGATGGTCGTCGTTATCGATGGGATGCGCCACCGCTCGCCATCGCTCAACGGCGCACCGAGCAACCCGATCCCAGCCATCCCGGTCACCACAGCCGTGCCGTGGTCCACACGCGCTAATGCACCAGTGCTGAGGGTCGCGAGCAGATTGCCGGAGTTCCCGAGCGTCAGGCCGGTATTATCGAGCACCACCTTCACCGCCCCGCCGAGCGTGATCGCACCAGTCGTCAGCGTCACCGTGTCCAAGTCGGAGACGGGGGCCAGCGTCAACAGCCCATAGTTTAATCGCACAGCCCCGGTCCCCACGACATTCCCGCTCGGAGCCAACGAGTGCAGTTCCCCTCGACCGAGCGTGAAGCCACCCGTCGCCGACGCCGCAACGTCCAGCCTCAGAGCGCCTCTGCCCCATTTGGTAAAAGCACCCGTCCCCGATACAGCCGTGGTCAACAGCCCGAACACCATATCGGCATCCACTTCGATCCCGTTCGTCGCTCCGATCAAATTGATCCCACGGTCCGAGTCGAAGCCCTGCGTCACCAATAGTCCTCCTCCACTCAGTCGCACCCCGTTGCCCGACTTCACGAGTTCGGAATCCGAGTCCACGCTTACGAGTCCGCCCGTCACCACGATAGAACTCGCAGCATTAGTCCCGAATTGGTTGTTCCCATTCCCAAGCAGCAACGTGCCTGCGCCGGATTTCGTCAGCACCGTGGATCCGCTCAGCGCGCCGGAAAGCGTCGCGAGACTCCCGCCGGCCACGTCCACGGTCGTCGTACGGTTCAGCGCGATATCACCGGTGAAAGTTGCATGTCCTCCGCGGATCGACACCGTCCTCGTGCCTCCTGTACCGCCGGACGTAATCGCATTCGCAATCGTCGCCGTGCGGCTCACCGTCAGCGCCGTATTTGATGCAGCAGTGCCCAATTGCACCGATCCCGCGCCCAATGCACCCGATATCCGTGCCTCCACTTCCCCGGCAGAAATCAGCAGTCCTCCCGTCCACGTCGAAGTCTCGCGAAACACCAGCGCCGCAGAGCCCAGCTTCGTCAGCGTCCGCGCTCCACCCGACTCCGTAACCGCGCCAAGCAGCGTCTCCGCATTCGTCGTCAGCGTCGCATTTCCATCCAGCGTCACCACGTCGAACCCCAGCTTAAAGGCATTCCCCGCCGCCGTCGTCAGCTTCTGCGCTCCGATTTGTAAACCGGCCAGCTCCAGCAGTTTTCCCGTCCCTCCTGTCGTAGTCAGCCGGTCCACATTGATCGTCACATTACTCGTAACGCGGACGCGATTGAGCAGCGCAAACTCCTCAAGCACCGAAGAATTGGCACCATCCCGACGAAGATTCAGCGTCCCTCCGCCGAGTAGCAATTGCGCCGAGCCCAGCGGACTGCCAGTGCCTGCATATTGCAGTTGGAGGATGCCAGAAGTCAGCGTCACCGACTGCGCGGAAGTAAGATTCCCATTCCCACTCAACACCGCGCTGCCGCTCGAACCGGTGATAGAAAACACATTGCCCGCCACCGTAGAAAAAACACCACCACTCACCGTCAACACCCGCGTCCCGAGAGCCATGGTATAAGCGCCTGTCGTGAAGTTCAGCGAAGTCGCCGAGAGCGTCGCGCCCAACGTCACCACGCCCGCTGTGCCGCCGAATACCGCATCATTCGTCGTCCACCTTACCCCCGTCCCTCCCGTCAGCGCTGTATCCCAATTTAGCGTCGCCCCCGTACTCCACGTCCCAGCCCCCCCGCCCGGATCGCCAGCGATCGTCGCGCCATCCCAGTAAAGCTGAGCAGCATCGCTTGCCGCGGTGGACGAAAGCAGTGCGAGAATCAAGTAAGAGCGTGGACGAAGCATCGATGCACATAGATGCGTCGAAACGCGCCGCGTTCAATCCAAAAAATTTCCACCCTACGAACTCGCGCTCCCGTATCGCCGCAGCGCAAAAAGCCACCACACCCGCGTCCCGGCGAGCACGATGACCGTGGCCGCCACGAGCGTCGCAAGGCCCACCCACGGGCTCTCAAACGGCCGCGCCAACAATTTCGCCGGAACATTCGACACCAAGATGATCGGCATGATCCACG
The DNA here is from genome assembly GCA_945905735.1 of Prosthecobacter debontii. GTDB lineage: Bacteria > Verrucomicrobiota > Verrucomicrobiia > Chthoniobacterales > Chthoniobacteraceae > SXWH01. Next base: position 22,589 of record CAMDQC010000002.1, read on the forward strand.
TAAAAATAAACCGGAACGCCCCGCGAAACACCGCGTCTGGATACCGCCCGATATGGAAAAGATTGAAGTACCCGTGGACGAGCGCCTGCCCCCGAATCATCCAAAAACTCACCGCCGCCAACGAAAACATCACCGCATAATGCACCGCCACGCCGAGCAAGATCGCGAACGCAAAAACCACCACCTGCCAAACCTCCGGCACGATCCCCAGCTTCACCAACGAGAACGCCACGATGCCGATGCCCACGAGCGTATTCACAAAAGAATCGAAGCTCACCTGCCGCGTGCTCACCGCGAACTGAGCATCCACCGGCAGCGCCAGCAAGATGTCCAAACGCCCCGTGCGGATCAGCTCCGGCAAGTTCGCGAGGTTGATGTAAAAGAATCCCTGAAAGACCTGCGAAATGATCTGATGCGTCCCCACGAGGCAAACGAGTTGCCACTTCGTCCATCCCGCAATCTCAGTGACGTGCCCATACATCACCTCGATGAACGCCATCTGACCAAGGAACCAGCACGACTCGACAATCATCCACAGGAGAAAGTTCGCCTTGAAATTCATCTCGCGGATCAGCGAGTTGCGAAACGTAAGGCGGTAAATGGCAAGATAGCGGTTCATGGAAATGACGAGGGCTCGAATCTCGAATGCCGAGCCTCCATGTCGAGAGTGCGTTTTATGATTCATCATCCCATCGCCCGAAAGTCGAAGTGCGCGTTTAGCAACCCCGATTGGCATTTACTGCAATTTGATTGCTTTATGAAAACGGCGCGATATGCCTACTGTCATGGCTCATCATCAAACCGTCGCACTCATTCTCTCTCCCGCACTTACGCTACTCTCCGCCGCTGCCGAGCCGGAAGCCGGGACTCGATTCTCGCTCAGCGATGTTCTTTTTCCCGCCCTCAATGTGCAGAGCGCCTTCGGCACTTCCACTGCGGAACCCGCCGACCTCGCTTCCGGGCATCACGACCCGGATCGGCATGGATTCACGGTTCAGGACATAGAATTCTCACTTGGGGTGAAGTATGGCGCGCTCGGGCTGTTCGGAACTTACGCGGTGAAAATTGACCAAGAAGACCGCTGGAAAGGCAACATTGAAGAATACTATGCCACCGTCAGTTCGCTCCCACTTCAGTCCACGCTGAAGGGCGGGCGCTTCTACACGCGCTTCGGATTTCAAAATCAAAAACACCCGCACGACTTCACGATGGTGGACCAGTTTATCGCGAATGGACGACTTTTAGGCGAAGACTCGCTGACCGTGCAAGGCGGCGAGATCTCGCTGCCCATCCTCCGCGATCTCCCGACCGGCTGGGAGGATCGGCTTACTTTTTCCTACGGCCAAATCCCCGCTGCTGAGGAGGAAGAACACGGACACGAAGAAGCAGAGCCCACGTATGAGAGTGAGGCGGCGTTCTTTAGCGAGTGGGCGGCGACGGCGGATTACACGCTCACTTTTGCAGCCACGAGCGCCACGCTGCACACGGGCGGAGTCTCGGCAGCGTGGGGCGACAATCATTTTGGCCGCAGCACGCAGGTCTATGGCGCGCACTACGAATATCTCTGGCGGGCCGAGGGCGCGCTGCGAGCCGACGGGCACGCGCACCGCGAGACGAGCGAGCTTCTGCGCTGGCGCTCGGAGGCGATGCTGCGGAGCTTTGGCGCAGTCGCAGAGGGCACGGGGAAACGGCGTGAGTTCACGGATTTTGCCGCCTATTCCGTGCTCACCTATGGGCTGCCCGGTGGAAAATGGCAGGCCCACCTCCGTGCAGAATATGCCAGCGGCACTGCCGAGGCGGGCCTGCCGGAACGCTGGCGGCTCTCCCCCGCAGCGACGTGGTCGCCTGACCTCCCGCTGAATGTGAAGCTGCAATATAACTACGATCACTCCCCGAGTTTCGGCGACGAGCACTCCGTGTGGCTGCAATTCAATCTCCAATGGGGCGATGGCTATTGCGCCGAGCATTGATGCCGAAAATCTATTTTCGCAGTTGCCGTTCCGCCGCTGCATGACAAAGGTTCGGGTCGCATGACACCGCCTTCGGAGTATCCCACATCTTGGCAGAAAAAAGTGATATGGCGCGCTCTGTCCGCGCTTTCCATCGCCTGCATTTTTGCGGTGTCGGTGGGGTTCCTCTACGTCTTCTCGAAGGTCATGTCCTTCATGCAGCCGATCCTCGTCCCGTTCGCCGTCGCGGGCGTGCTGGCGTATCTGCTCGAGCCGGTGGTGACACGACTCGTGCGCCTCGGCACGACGCGAAATCGCGCGGTGAGCGGCGTCTTTATCATCACCACACTGGCGATTGTCGGCATCCTATTTTGGATCATCCCCGTCATCTCCACACAGACTGTGAAGCTCGCGGTGAAAGTTCCCGACATCAGCTACAAGGTGCGGCTCGGCGTAGCGACCTTCGCCATCAAAGTGCGCGACCAATACGGCGTGAAGCTCCTCCCCGAGGAAATGCTCACGCTGCCAAAAAGAAACGTCGCAGCCCCACCAAAGCCCGCCCCCGAACCTCCGGCGGAACCCGAGCCGCCCAAAGCGAACGCCGTCGCCGCCGACGAGCCCACACCAGCCGAGACACTGCTCGCCGCCGCGAAGCTGGCGACCAAACCCAACGCAACTAAAGATGTCCCACCGGAAAACCCAGAAGAAATCCTCCACAAACTCGGGACCGGCGACTGGGTGAGTGACGCGCTGCCTTCCGTCGCGCGCAACGTCTGGAGCTTTCTCAGCGCCAGTCTCGGCGGCTTCCTCGGCTTCTTCGGCTTCCTCCTCTCGCTCGTCATCGTCCCGCTTTACCTCTTCTATTTCCTCACAGAATCGCCACACATCGCGAAAGGCTGGGCTGCCTACGTGCCGCTAAAAAAGAGCGAGTTCAAAGACGAAGTCATCTCCTGCCTCACCGAGATCAACGGCTACCTCATCGCGTTCTTCCGCGGCCAACTCATCGTCAGCCTCATCAACGGCGTCGCCACCGGAGTCCTACTCGCTTCGGCGGGGCTCGACTTCGGAATCCTCATCGGATTCGGGCTCTGCTTCCTCGGCATCATCCCGTATCTCGGTATCACGATGTGCTGGATTCCCGCCGTCGTCATCGCCTCCGTGCAGGGCGGCTCATGGATGGTTTCCTCGGACGCCGCGTGGTGGGTCTTCCCCCTCATCGTCACCGGCATCTTCGCCGTCGTGCAGCAAGTGGACGGGCTCTTCGTCACGCCGAAGATCGTCGGCGAACGCGTCGGACTGCACCCCGTCACCGTCATCTTCTCCGTCTTCTTATGGTCCCTTCTGCTGGGCGGCTTACTCGGGGCCATCCTCGCCGTCCCGCTCACCGCCACCGCGAAAGTCATCCTCAAGCGCTACGTCTGGGACCGCACCATCGGCGCAACGCCGGCCTGAAAAATGAACACGCCCGCGCCCAAAAAACCGCTCGTCATCGTCAAAGGGCTGAGCCGCCGCGACATCCTCACCGCAGTCCTCATCATGCTCGGCATCCTCTGCTTTATCTTCGCCGCCATCTACTCCACCGGCACCGCGAAAAACCCCAACATGCTCAACGGCATCATCCGCGAAAAATACAAAACCGGCGAGCAGGTACGCGACATCACCGTCAGCGCGCAAAAGGGCAGCCGAGGCGTCACCGACAAGATCACCGACAGCGGCTGCTACTTAAAAATCTACGTCTCCAGCCTCGATAAAACCTACACCGTCATGCTCGCCGAGTCCGAATGGGAACGCAAAAAAGTCGGCGACAAACTCGACTTCCTCCGCCCCGAACACGAACGACAATAGACCTGAGGAAACGCTGAAAGCGTTTGAATAATCACCGTGGGACGGCGTCTGAGTGCTTCGTGAAAATGAAACTACTCGCACTCCTCGCCATCGCAACGCTCGCCCACGCCGAGCCAAAGGCCGAATTTCAAGCACTCTACGGAACCGATGGAACGCTTCGCGAGGCCAACGGGCGGACGGCGTTTTCCGTCGCGAGTTCCGGAGCTACGACCACCTACCGCGACAGCAGGGGGCGTGTCACGGCAACCGCCTCCGGCTTCGGGCTGGACCGCCTCACCTATCGCGACGCAAGCGGACGAGTCTGCGGCACAGCCTCGCAGTTGGGCAGCAATACCACATTTCGCGACGCGAGCGGACGTGTGACCGGCACCGCATCGGAGCTGGGGAACAGCACCACCTACCGCGACGCCTCGGGCCGAGTTCTCGGGACGGCATCGCGCATGGGTAATTCCATCACCTTCCGCGATAGCTCGGGCCGCACCACCGGCACAGGCAGCGTCCGGAAATAGCCACGGCAACTTTTCCCGAAACGGCTAGAACCGGAACTCCGACTGATGCCGAATCGCGCGCTTCTTGCGACCTTTCGGCGGCGTGGCCCAGCTTGCTATCTTCGCTTCGAGCATCCGCAGACGTTCTTCGTACGTTGTAATATCTCGCGACAACTCTTGCCTCATGCGTTGCTGGATTTTCGAGCGGTCTTCCATCCGCGAAAAGTTCCACGCGAGGTCGTTCTTTGCCTGCCGCAGATTGCGCTGGAGCGCGTTAAACGAGCGGCGCAGCTCCGTGAGGACGGACTTCATTTGCGACAGGCTCGTGTGCGCGCCAGTCGTGTTGGCCTGCAGGTCCGTGAGGGCGATGAGCGTTTCGAGGCGCTCGATATTTCCCGTGTTGTAGGCATCCTGAACCTCGTGCCAGAGGGCGGAGACATCGGCAGCATCCGCCTCCCGAACGTCGGGGTGAAGGCGGCGGACGAGCTGGCGGTAAAGTTCCTTGATTCGGCTCTGCTCCGGCGTCGATGGCTCAGGCTGCGTCCGCGGAACCTCGTCCTTTTTGCCAGACATCTTCGCCTTAAACTCGGCGAACATCTTCTCGTAAGTCGCTTTGGTCATACAACCAGGAAACATCCCCATCGCCACCTCCAGAAAGCCTTGAAAGAGCATCTCCTGTTCATACTCGGAGATGTCCTCAAACTCCTCGGCATCAACCTCGGGCGGCGGCGGCTGATATGGCGGCGGCGGATTATTCCGGCGTTCCTGCACATCGGCGTATGCCGCGCGCTCGCTCCTCGCCATGCCGAAATGCACCTCCATTTCCACCTCTTCGATCAGCATCTCCTTCTCGGTGATGACAGATTTAAGCTCCCGCAAACGGCTCAAAACCGGGCCGAACGTTGCCGCCATCCATTGATCAAAGCGCGCTTTGTCTTCGGTCTCGTAGCGCTTCCACTCTGCCTTCGCCTTTTCCAGTCGCGCCATCTGGCGACTGCACTCCGATGCTGCCTTGCCGCGCAGTGCAGCTTGGTCGAGCAGCACAATCGCTCGACTCGCGAAGCGTTTGCTCCCTTTGCCCTGCGTGCCGCTCGCGTAGCCCTTGCGCTTCATTGGTTTCATCCGCGCGAAGATAAGTAGCCCGATGAAAAAGACGCGAGCATTTAGCCCTGCAGTAGTTCTCGCGCAGATGATTTTGCTTTTCCCGGTGCGGAAATTTCGGCACGGCTCGGTGCATGAGCAATCCTCGCCGTTTCGTCACCGCAGCAGAAAAAGTGGACTTCCAATCACCGTGGACCCTCGAAGAATGGCTCTGCCGGGGCGATGTCGTGGACAATAAAGAGTTGCTGATGGTGCGCGCCAACATGGAGCCGGGGCGGTGCCACCCTTTCCACACGCACCCGACGAGGGAGGAGATTATCTTCATCATCTCGGGCCGCGCAGAGCAATGGGTGGGAAAAGAGCACCGCATCCTCGGGCCGGGCGAGATGGCATTCATCCCGATGGGTGAAGTTCACGGGACGTTCAACCCCTTCAACGAGCGCCTCGTTTTCCTCGCCATCCTCTCCCCCTCGGGCGCGGCAGAACCAGGGATCGTGGATGTCTCAGCGGACGCCCCCTGGGCATCGCTACGCGGGCCTGAATTCCCGCCCTGCACTTAGTCGTTCAGGGGCAAAACAGGTACCCCCTCACTTTTTTCGTCGTTTGCGCCATATAATGTGAAAAATGACTCCCACTCGCCGACGCACTCGGGTAAACGTCGAAAGTCATGCCTTCAATTCTCCGTAAGCGTCCGTTTTCTTGGCTCCTTTGGATCGCGCTTTACTGCGCGGTTTCCTTCCCCGTCATGTGGCTAAACGGACAAACGTCTCCATTCAAAACTTCACCCGCACCAGCACCGCAAGAGAACCCGCCCACCGCGAAGCCGGAGCCTCCTAAGCTAGAGCCCGTAGCCACTTCCGGGCTGGGGCCAGAAATTTCGGTCCCGCCGATGAAGCCGGGGAGCGTGAAGCTCCCACCGAAAAATCGCATCGATCAGTCCGATGAGATGGTGAAGAAAAAATCCGCAGGCTGCATCGAGTGCCACAAGACGACGGACGCACATACAATGCACGCTTCGCCGAACGTCGTCCTCGGCTGCACGGACTGCCACACCGGCAACCCGAAGCCCGGTCTCACGATCGATAAAGCGCACCCGAAACCGCTGAACCCTGAATACTGGCCATCATCGGCGAACCCGCCGAACTCGACGACTTTGCTCAACCACGAATCCCCGGAGTGGATTCAATTTGTGAACCCCGGCGACTTACGCGTGGCAGATAAAACTTGCGGGCTTTGCCATGGTGAAGTGACTCACAACGTCGGACACTCGATGATGAATCACGGTGCGATGCTGTGGGGCGCGGCCGCTTACAACAATGGCGCAGTGCCGCTAAAAAATGCGTTTGTCGGGCAGGCATACGGGCTTTACGGGCAGGCTCTCAAGCTGGAGGCACCATTCGAGCCGACGAAAGAAGAGACCCTGAAACACGGATGGCTTCCTGCGATGTTCCCTCTGCCGCGCTTCAATATTAGTATGCCCGGAAACCTCTTCCGTATTTTTGAAAAAGGCGGTGCATCACCGCTAGAGCTCGGCACACCCACGCTCGACGAGCCACCTGGCAAGCCCGAGCGCCGATTGAGCGAACGCGGTCTGGGGACGAAAATCCGCGTCGATCCCGTCGTGCTCGGCGCGCAGAAAACACGACTGCACGATCCGATGCTCGGCTTTTTCGGCAGCAACGACCGGCCTGGTGACTATCGCAGTTCGGGCTGTACCGCATGTCACGTCGTCTATGCAAACGACCGCTCGCCAACAAACTCGGGCTGGTGGAGCAAATATGGAAATCAAGGACTGTCTTTCTCGAAAGACCCGATGATGCCAAAGAACGAACGGGGGCATCCGATCAAGCACGTCTTCACCCGCAGCATCCCCAGCGCGATGTGCATGAACTGCCACATGCACCAAGGCAATCTGTTCGTGAACCCATACCTCGGAATGGTGTGGTGGGATCAGGAAACAGAGGGGCAATTCATGTATCCGAATCCCGCGAACCCGCTTGCGAACGACCCGTATTGGCGCGATGGGAAATCGAAGGCCGAGATGCTCAAACAGAAAAACCCAACGGACGCCGAAGTGGTCGCCGCTACCCGCGCCAACCCGGAAGGAGCGGCAGCACGCGGGCTATGGGGAAGCACGGATTTCCTAGAGAAAGTGAGCGAGCTGAATCCTAAGATGAAGCAAACGCAGTTCGCAGATTACCACGGTCACGGCTGGGTTTTCCGTGCGATATTTAAGCGCGATAAGAAGGGCAACCTCCTAGACCTCGACGATAACAAGGTGCAACCCGGCGATTGGAAGAACGCAGTTCATTTGAACGACATCCACATCAAAAAAGGAATGCAGTGCGTGGACTGTCACTTCGACGTCGATGTTCACGGGAACGGGCTGATTTACGCCGAACCACGCGCCGCGACGACCATCATGTGCATCGATTGCCACGGCACCGTGTCGGCACGCCCGACCATGCTCACGACCGGCCCTGGCGGGACTTGGGATGGAAAGTCACGCAAGACGGAGCCGGTCGATCTGAGCAAATCGGTCACCCCTTGGAAGCCCCGCTTCGAGTGGGAGGGTGAGAAATTTTTCCAGAACTCTTCAATGTCGCCCGACATCCGTTGGGAAATCCCGCAGACGATCGATGTGGTGAATCCGCAATCGCCAAAATACAACGCCAAAGCCGCCCACGCCAAAACGCTTCGACGCGATGGTGAGACATGGGGTGAACTCCCGCCGACGGGCCAATGTGAAGAAAAGCTGGCGCACTCGAACGAACGAATGGACTGCCAGATTTGCCATACTTCGTGGGCGACCTCGTGCTTTGGCTGCCATCTTTCCATGAAGGCCAACCAGCGCGTCCCACTGAATAAGTTCGAAGGCACACTGGATCGCAACATGACGACCTACAACCCGCAGGTCGTGCGCGATGACGTGTTCCAACTCGGCATCGACAGCACGGTGAAGAATCACCGACTCGCCGTGTTGCGCTCCTCCTCCGCCGTAGTCGTAAGTTCGCAAAACGTGAATCGCGAATGGATCTATTCTCAGCAGCAGACCGTGAGCGCCGAGGGCTACGCGGGGCAGGCGTTTAATCCGCACTTCGCCCATACGACCAGCAGCAAGGGAACGACCAAGAACTGCACGGATTGCCACATGAGCAAAGCGAACGACAACAATGCTTGGATGACTTCCATGCTCGGCTTCGGCACGGGCACGGTAAACTTCTTTGGCCGTTACGCATGGATCGGTAGCGAGGGCGGAATAGACGCCGCCATCTGGACCGAATCGGATGAACCACAAGCACCCCTCGGCTCCTCATTCCAAAAGCTCGCATACTCAGACAATCACGCCAAGCACGTCGCGGGAGGGCGCGAACTCAAGGTCGCCCACCACCATCACGCGGGCGAAGTCCGCGATCTCACGCTCCGCAGCGAGTATCTCTATGCCGCTTGCGGACACGATGGACTCCGCGTCTATGATGTGGCGAACATAGACAACAAGGGCTTCAGCGAACGATTCCTCACCCAGCCGGTTTCCCCGCTCGGGCAGAATACGCATGTGAAATTGGAAGACTGCACGAGCGTCGCACTGCCCAGCACGCTGCTGAATGATCCGAAGCGCGTGCGCCTTCCCGAAAATCAGGAACAGCCCATCCACGAGGTTTATGGCTACGTCTTCGCGACTGACCGCAAGGAAGGTCTCGTCATCGTGGATACGACCTGCCTGATGAACGGCGACCCAGCAGACAACTTCCTGAAAAAAGACGCCGTCTTTAACCCCGACGGCAAACTCACCGGCGCAGAGTATGCCGTGTGCGCCGGCTCCCGCGTCTATGTCTGCACGCCACGCGGCATCGCCGTCGTGGACGTACGCAATCCGCTAAAGCCGCGCCTTGCAGGTGAATACGCGGGCGACTTCCTCCGCCAGCCGCGCGCGATTTCCGTGCAGTTCCGCTACGCCTTTGTCACGGATGCCGACGGGCTCAAAGTCCTCGACATCACAGACCCGGTAAAGCCACGCCCAGTGCGCGGCGCATCCGTCGCACTCCGCCACGCGGGCAAACTCTATGTCGCCCGCACTTACGCGTATGTAGCAAACGGCCCGGACGGTCTTGCCATCATCGACGTGGAAAATCCCGAGCAACCCAAGCTCGACCAAATGTTCACGGCCGATGGAGCGCTCAACGATGTCCACGCCGTGCAAATCGGCAGCGTAGCAGCGAGCATGTATGCGCTCGTTGCCGACGGTAAAAACGGAATGCGTGTCCTGCAAATGATCAGCCCCGACCGCGAGCCCAACAGCTACGGCTTCACGCCACGGCCTAAGCCGCTCCTTATCGCCACGTATCCCACGAAACACCATGCCCTATCCGTGAGCCGGGGCCTCGACCGCGACCGCGTGGTGGATGAGACCGGCGGACAAACTGTCGTCTTCGGACGCCGTGGCAGCCGCCCATTCCATTTGGATGAAATGAATAAGTTCCTCCGCCACAAAGACGGCGAGCTTTTCAAAGTCGAAGACACGCGGATGAAGCTCGTCGAAGAGGAACAGACCATCGCTGGAATCAAAGTAAAAGTGCCGCGCACCGTCCTCGAAACCAAGAACGGCAGCCCCGTCACCGCTCCCAAGTGGCCCACCCCACCGAAGGTCGAGCAGCCAGCACCAAAGGCCGAAGCACTCCCGACTGCCGACCCGCTCCAGCCTACGCCAGCTCCAGTCCCGCCAGCGCCAACGGGCAGTCCGTTCAAGCAATAGCGCACATCGTTCACGATAAATCGCTCATCCTCCTGAAAAATCCCTTGCCGCAAGGGGGGAACGGCCATACACCGCGCATGGGACTGAGAAGAAAATTTGAAGTCCACCGTCTGAGCTGGTCGCTGGCACAGACAGAAATGGAGCCGTTGCTTCCAGGAATAAAACCCCTGAAGTAGCGACAGCGACGCCAGAATGAAATGGACCCAACCGAGCTCTGCGGCTGCGGGTCCCACTTAAATAAATACCATCCAACTCACTCAAATTCGTGTAAACCAACGCATTCGCGCGCGAGAGGTGCGCGTGATTGTGGCCTCCACCGGCGAGCAGCTCGGGGTAATGAAGATCCAAGACGCCCTCCGCGTAGCCCAGCAACATGGGCTTGATCTCGTCGAAGTCGCAGCCAATGCAATCCCACCAGTCTGCCGCATCGTGGACTTCGGTAAGTTCAAATACGAACTCGCCAAGAACGAGAAAGAAAAGAAGTCGAATGCGGCCTCCAAAATGAAGGAGATCAAGTTCCGCGTGAACATTGATAAGCACGACTACGACACCAAGCTCCGCCATGCGGAGGAGTTTCTCGACAAGGGAAACAAGGTTCGCATTTTGCTCCAGTTCCGCGGTCGCGAGATGGCCCATAAAGAGATCGGCATGGCCCTGATGAAAAAGATCGAGGCTAACTTGGAGACCATGGGGCACCCCGAATCCATTCCCAAGATGATGGGCAAAAATGTCATCATGACCCTCGTCCCGCTGCCTCCCGGCAAGCGCAAACGCCATTTCTTTAGCGACCACGATGTCGCCGTCGGAGACGCTGATGATGAAGGCGACGACGACGAGACGGAGGACGAAGAGGAAGGCGAAGAGTCGAAAGACTAAACACCCGCTCCCAAACGATTTGAAAGCCAAGCTGGCAGACTACTGCGGCTTGGCTTTCTTCGTGTCCGCTTGCCTCTCCTCGCGTGGCAGCTACGGTGCGCGACCTTTTATGAAACTCACGCCGCTCTCCGCGTCCATCGCGTCCATCGCGTCCATCGCGTCCATCCTGTCCATCACCGTCCATGCCGCCGATGTATCCAGCGGCGGCTCGAAGTCCGGCGCACTGAAACCCGCGCCGCGCCAGCCGCTCTACCCGCCAAAAGACACGCCCGACGCCGTGCAAAACAACTTTCGCAAGGCGAAGCTGCCCGCTGGATTCTCCGGCGATGTGTGGGCCAGCGAGCCGTTGCTGGCGAATCCCGTCGCGTTTTGCTTCGACGGAAAGGGGCGCATGTTTGTGAGCGAGACGCATCGCTACCGCAGCAGCGTGCTCGATATCCGGCACTACTATTGGATGATCGAGGACGACCTCGCTTCGCGGAACCAAGACGACTGGCTCGCTTCCATTAAGAAGAACTTCCCGAAGGACTGGAAGGAACTGGAGAAAGAGAGCGAGCTAGTGCGGCTCGTCGAGGACAGCAATGGCGACGGCAAAGCTGATAAATCCAGCGTCTATGCGGATGGCTTCAACTCCGCGCTCGACGGCATCGCCAGCGGCGTGCTGTGGCATAACGACTCGCTGTACTTCGCAAACATCCCCGCGCTGTGGAAGCTCTCCGGTGCGCAAAAGGCAGAGAAAAAGGAAGAGCTGCATCGCGGCTACGGCGTCCGCTTTAGCTACACGGGCCACGACTTCCACGGGCTCATCGCAGGGCCGGATGGACGGCTCTATTTCTCCATCGGAGATCGCGGCGCTTCCATCAAAACGAAGGAAGGCACGAGCATCGAAGTGCCAGATGAAGGCGCGGTCTTCCGCTGCGAGCCAGACGGTTCGCGGCTGGAACTCGTGATGCGCGGGCTGCGCAATCCGCAGGAGTTGGCGTTCGACGATTACGGCAATCTTTTCACCGGCGACAACGACAGCGACCAAGGCGACCGCGAGCGTTGGGTCGCCGTGATCGAGGGCGCGGACGCTGGCTGGCGGGTCGGCTACCAGCATCATCCGCTCGGAAAAGAGCACAACCCGTGGCTCGCCGAGAAGATGTGGGAGCCGCGCGACGCGAAGAAAAATCAACCCGCGTATGTCTTGTCGCCCATCGCGAATCTGCCCGACGGACCAAGTGGCCTCGCCTACTATCCCGGCACCGGATTGCCTGCGGAATACAAAGGCTCGTTCTTCCTCGCAGGCTACAAAGGCAGCACGGCGAAGAGCCAAATCAGCACCTTCAAAACCGAGCCTGACGGCGCAGGCTTCAAGCTCGTGGGTTTGAAGACATTCATGGACAACGTGCAAGCGACCGACGTGGACTTCGGCCCCGACTCGCGCTTCTACGTGAGCGCGTGGGATGAAGGCTGGGAGCGCAGCGACCAAGGCCGCATCTACCGCCTCAGCCACGACGCAGCACGCGTCGCGCAAGCCGCGCAGATTGCGGAAGTGCAGAAGATTTTGGGCGAGGGATTCAAGCAGCGGACGCCGGAGGAGTTGGTAAAACTATTCAATCACACTGATCAGCGTGTGCGATTCGGAGCACAGTGGGAATTGGCGGGGCGTGGAATAAACAAAAATTCTGCTTATGGTGTCATGCGCTTACTCGGAGCAGCCGCCGCCGATAGTTCGCCTGCCGCGAGTAAAGCCGGTCGTTGCCATGCAATTTGGGCAATGGCGCAAATTTATGGAAACCTCTCGTATCGGGCTGAATCCAGTGGGAAGCCATTGCCACCTCTCGAAATTGATGACATTTTGCGCAAATCCTTCATCGAAAGCGATGAATCCGAAATTCGTGCGCAATTCATGGTATTTCTTCGCACTATAGGTTCTCTGTCTCCCCAATCCATTTCGATCATTGAGAAACTGGTGAAATCTGACCCGTCCATGCGCGTCCGCTCATACGCGACAATGGTAATCTCTAAGCACGGTTCCGGTTCGAGTACCCCGGCGATTATCGCAATGTTGCGGAAAAACGACGGCAAAGACCTTTACCTCCAGCACGCAGGCGTGATGGCTTTGAAAGGGCTGATTACTCGGGAGAAATCGGCGAGCGAACTTACCGGCAGGGCTGCGAGCGATGAGTCCCGTGCTGTTCGGCTCGCGGTGCTTTTAGCGTGGAGGAACCATCCGAGTGTCGAACATTTCCTCAACGACAAAGACCCGGCGCTCATCCGCGAGGCGGCGATTGCGATTAACGATGCGCCGATTCTCGCGGCGATGCCGGCGTTGGCGAAGCGGCTCATCATCAAGCAACCCGAGGGCGGCAATGCGCCTTCGCAGGTCGGGCCGAATCCTACCGCAGACGAGCCGTTTCTCATCCGCGCACTGAATGCGAACTTCCGCGTCGGCGGGACGGATGGGGCGAACTCGCTGGCCACTTATGCGGCGCGGGCGAAGAACGACGGCATCCGCGTCATCGCGCTGAACATGCTGGCGAAATGGGCGAAGCCGCCGCAGCGCGATTACATCACGGGGACCTTCCGCCCGATGCCGGAGCGCAGCGCGGCCGATGCAGCGTTTCAGCTTAACCTCGTCGCAGCGGGCTTGCTCGGCGACAAAGCGGAGAAGGTCATCATCGCTGCGTGCGAGGCGCTCGCCGCGAATGACGTAAAGGCTTCCGCTTCGCATGTGCTGGCTGTGTTGAAGAACGACAAAGCAGCGCCAAAAGCGCGGCTCGCGGCGCTGGATGCCTTGGCGAAATTGGCGACGCCGGAGTTTGAGACGGCGCTCATCGTCGCGGGTGCGGACAAAAACGCGGCGCTGAAAACGGCTGCCAGCAAGCTGATGGGCAAGCGCACGCCGGACCTCGCAGCGACGCAACTCATCGCTGCGTGGGAGAGCGCGGATGCTGCGGAGAAGGCCGACATCGCCAGCGCACTCGGGGAAACCAAGAGCGCGAAATCGGGCGAGTTTTTAGCCAAGCTCGTCGGCTCACTCGCCAAGGAACCAGCGGAGGCGCAGCTCGAAATCACCGAAGCTGCGGAGAAGCACGACAACGCAAAAGCCGCCATCGCCGCTTACGAGAAGTCGCTCGCGAACCCGTTTGCAAAGTTCAACGTCGCGCTGCTCGGCGGCGACAAAGACGCGGGCGAAAAGCTCTTCAAAGAACACCCCGTCGCGGCGTGCCTGCGCTGCCACAAGGTTTCCACCAGCGGCGGCGACGCAGGGCCGGACATGACGGACTTCGCTGCGAAGCACGACCGCGCCTACATTCTGGAGAGCATCGTGAACGTGAACGCGAAAGTCGCGCCGGGTTTCCAAATGGTCATCCTCACAATGAAGGACGGCTCGGTGAAAGCGGGTGCCTTGAAAACCGAAGAGAACGGGGTGCTCACCATCCAAAATCCCGGCACGCCAGCCGAGCAGGTAAAAGCCGCCGACATCGCCAAGCGCGACACCGCGCCCAGCGGCATGATCCCAAACCTCGGCGACCTTCTCACCAAGCGCGAACTGCGCGACATCATCGAGTATGTCAGCTCGCTGAAATAGCGTAGAAGAGGGAAAAGCGCCTACACTCTGCGACCAATCACGGACCATGAAGCCTGTCGGCGACAGGAGTGTCGCCGCTCCCATCGCGCAGCCCTTCGGTAGCTCATCCGTCTCGCCGCATATTCCGCATTGTTTTCCCCACGCCTCGCCGGGCACAGTGCCGCCATGTCTGTATCCATCATATCCACCGCGCTCGAAGTCGCCATCGCCGCTGCGCGTGAGGCTGGGGCAAGTCTTCGCAGCCACTTTGGCAAAATCGCAGAGGTCAACGAAATGCTCGCGCACGACATCAAGCTCGCGCTCGATGTCGAGACGCAGGACCTCATCACCGAGCGGCTGCTCGCGCAGTTTCCCGACCACGCGATCTACGGCGAGGAAGGGCTGGCGGGGAATCAGGACAGCGAGTGGCAGTGGATCGTGGACCCGATTGACGGGACCGTGAACTACTTCTACGGCATCCCGCATTACTGCATCAGCATCGCCCTGCGGCACATGGGGGCGATCCAGCTCGGCGTCATCTACGACCCACAGCGCGACGAACTGTGGCAGACCGTCATCGGCGGCCCTGCGTTTCTCAACGGCCAGCCGATCTCCGTCAGCCCGCGCACGTTGCTCTCGGATGCTGTCGTCTCCATCGGCTTCTCGAAGACCGTCGCCACCATCAACGCCGGTCTCGCCCTCCTCCCTCGATACGTCCAGAGCGTGCGCAAGTGCCGCCTCATGGGCAGCGCCGCTCTCGACCTTGCCTACGTCGCCTGCGGGCGGTACGACGCCTACATCGAACAAAGCGTCAGCCTTTGGGATGTCGCAGCGGGCAAGCTCCTCGTCGAAAATGCGGGCGGCGCATTTGAAATGACCACGCGCGCCGACAACCCCGACAAAATCTCCGTCCGCGCATGGAACGGCAAAATCAAACTCCTCACACCCGAATGACGCTCGTAGGACTCGGATACGATGTCCATCGCTTCGCCGAAGGACGCAAACTCATCCTCGGCGGCGTGGAAATCCCCTACGCTCTCGGGCTCGACGGGCACAGCGATGCCGACGTCCTCTGCCACGCCATCGCCGACGCCATTCTCGGCGCAATCGGCGAAGCCGACATCGGCCACCACTTCCCCAATACCGACCCCGCCTGCGAAGGCATGGACTCGCTCGAAATCGTCCGCCGCGCCGTGCAGCTCGTGCAGCAGCAAGGCGGGCGCATCCTCAACATAGACTCCACCCTCGTCGCCGAAGCCCCAAAAATCGCCCCACATCTCACCGCGATGAAAGCGAACCTCGCCCGCGTCCTCACACTCCCCGAAAAGCGCATCGGCATCAAAGCCACCACCAACGAACGCATGGGCTTCCTCGGGCGAAAAGAAGGCGTCGCCGCAATGGCCGTCGCATCCGTGGAGATGCCGGAGTAAAGCCATGCCGAGCGCGGGCTACCGAGGACGCATCGCCCCCTCCCCCACCGGCTACCTGCACCTCGGCCACGCCCGGACATTCGAGATCGCGCAAGCCCGGTGCCGCGCCGCAAACGGCACCCTCATCTACCGCAACGACGACCTCGACGGCCCCCGCTGCCGCCCCGAATTTGCCACCGCGGCCATGGAAGATTTGCGATGGTTCGGCATCCGCTGGGACGAAGGCCCCTTCTCCCAAAGCGAACGCCTCCCCCTTTATCGCGACGCCTTCGAGCGCCTCCGCGACGCGGGCTGCCTCTACCCCTGCCGCTGCTCGCGCAAAGAAATCGCCGCCGCCCTCTCCGCCCCGCACCTCGGCGACGAAGAGCCACCCTACCCCGGCACCTGCCGCAGCGCAGACCCGACCGTCCCTCGCCCCGGCACGAACTGGCGCTTTCGCGTCCCCGATGGCAGCGAAGTGCGCTTCCACGACGGACACTTCGGCGAGCAAAAAGCCACCGCAGGCCGGGACTTCGGCGACATCCTCGTGTGGCGAAAGGACGACTTCCCCAGCTACCAGCTCGCCTGCGTCGTGGACGATGCGCTTCTCCGAATCACCGAAGTCGTCCGAGGCGCAGACCTCATCGGCAGCACCTTCCGCCAGCTCCTCCTGCACGCCGCCCTCGGCAATCCCGCTCCCGCCTTTTACCACTGCCCCCTCGTCACCGACGAACACGGCCACCGCCTCGCCAAGCGCCACGACGCCATGAGCCTCCGGGCGCTGCGAGCGGCAAAGTGAACGCGCCTACTTTTTGGCAGCCCAAGCTTCGTCGGCTTTTTTGAGCTGCGCGTCGTCGCAGCCAAATGCCTTCAAAATGCCGCGCGCCATGATCTTGTCGCCTTCGTAGTTCATGTGGACGCCGTCGCCGGTGACGGTGTTTTTCCCCGGCTTGTTCTCGGCTTTGATGCGCTCTTGGAACATCGCGTTGAGATCGGCCAGCGGCGCTTTACGCTCGGCGGCGAGGGTGCGCAGGAAGTCGTTGTAGGCGGCGAGCTTCTGGTTCTCGGGGCTTTCGAGGTTTTCCTTGATGATGGTCGCTGTCGTGACGACGACCTTCACCTCCGCAGCGGCAGCCTTATCGAGGATGGCGGTGATGTTCTTTTTGTAGTCGTCAATCGCCACGCCATTCTTGCCATGCCACACGTCGTTCACTCCGCAACTCAGCGTCATCCATTGTGGCTTTTTAGAAAGAACGTCGCGCTCGACGCGGGCGAGCATGTCATTGGATTTGTGCCCACTGATTCCCGCCGGGACGGCTTCAGCGGTGACGCCATTGGCGGCGAGACCATCGATGACGAGGTGGACGTAGCCCTTCGGATTCCCCCAGCCACCCTGCGTGATGGAGTCGCCGAGGAAGCCGATTTTCTCACCGCTTTTCACGATGATGTCTGCGGAAGCGGTGGTGGCGAGCATGGCGGCGGTGGCGACGAGGAGCTGGGCCGAGGAGCGGAAGATATTCATAAGGCGCGCATCCTCAGCCAATCGTCGTTGCAACAGCAAGAGGGAACATCCGAGGCCTCGGCAGGCCATCACCTCACCTCGCGGCGACGGGGGCGTCCATTTCTTGCGCGAGGGATTCTACGGCGGAGATTTCCTCCACGTAGAAGACTTCGCACGCGCCGTTGCCGGTGTCGTCGCGGCGGAGGGAGCTGTTCCATGTGCTGCCGTCGGGGTGACTGGCGTTTACGAGATAGCCGCGCATGTTCACGATGTGGCCGGGCAGCAGCGAGCGGACGGCTTTGCGGACGGCGGGGTTGGCGGCGATGATGTGGTTGTTGGCGGCGCTGCACATGATTTCGTCGGGCGGGATGGCGGGTTGGTCGCTCCATTTGTAAAAGAAGAAGCGGTTGCTCATGGAGAAGGTGAATTGGTCGAGGACGGCTTGGTCGCTCATGCGCCCCCAGCCGACGGCGACATCCATGGGCACGAGGTCGCTGCCAAATCCGCTGCGGTATTTTTTGGTCCCGAGGACTCTGCCCCGGAGTTGGTAGGCGGCCATCGGGCGGAGCTTCCAGCCTTCGACATCGGGGAGGGAGCCTTGCGCGAGTTCTGTCTGCGCGGGCGGCCTCGGCACGAGCACGCCGGGTTGGTGGTGGATGGAACGCCAAGGGTTCCACGCCCAGCTGCAAGCGGCGAGTGCGATGATGAGTGCGAGCTTGGCGATTCCCTGGAATTTCACGCCACGACAGCAAGCAATGCCGGTGCCAGCGGGGAGGGCGCTACTCTTTCCCTTCCCAGATAAACTCCACGGGCATCTCGATGTCGGGGTGGACGCTTTGATGGACGGGGCAGCTCAGGGCGGCGCGCTCCAGTGCTTCGCGGTGCGGGTGGTCTTGGGAAAGTGGGGCGCGGATTTCGATGGCAAGCTTGCCGATGCGGCGGATGGGCGCGGTGATCATTTCTTTGCGCACCTTCACGCTCAGCCCGCGAAGGTCGATGGCGTGACGCTCGGCGAAGATGCCCATGATGGTGGCCATGCAGGTGCCGAGGGCGGTGGCGACGAGGTCGGTGGGCGAGAAGCTTTCGCCTTTCCCTTGGTTATCAATGGGCGGGTCGGTGATGAGGGTGGCACCGCTCGGCCCGTGCGTGGCGCGGCAGCGGAGGCTGCCTTCATAGACGGTGGTGATTTCGACGAAGTGTGTGTTCATCCCGCTGTCTTACGAAAAGGCTACCACTGCGCGCGAGCGGCGAGTTTTGCAAAAGGCGCGGGGCCATCCGTGGTGTAGCTGCGGTCAACGCGATGGTAGTCCCATTCGCGTTCGATGCTGACTCCGGCGGAGGCTTCGAGAGTCCAACTGCCACGCGTCCAAGTCGCGCCGAGAGACACGCGCTTATCGCTGTAGCTCACCACTGCGTCGCTGATGCGTGGGTCGCTGGCACGTTTATCCGTGCGGAATGCGCCGCCGGCCAATTCTCCGCTGAGCCACAACGTGAGATCCTCGCTGGCGACCCACGTAAGGCGCGGCTCTGGCGGGATGGCCGTGAGGATGAGGCGGTCGTTGATTTTCCAAATGAACCCCGGGCCACCGACAATCGGATTCTCCTCCATCGCATCAAACCGCCCAGCCAGCGCGAGGGTGAAGCGGTCCGTCACCGGGAAGCCGATGCCAAATAGCACGGGGCAATTCCACGCATTTGACGCGATGCGATTTTCAAAATGAACGCCAGGGCGGGCATCAATGATTACGCCGACTTGCCTGCCGATGCGATACTCCAACGCCAGAACCGCCGCGATGCGCTGAAGGCTCGCAGGCAGCGGGAAAGCGCCCGTGTGGTTAAACTCAAAGCGCTCGTAATCCATCCCCAGCCGCAATTGCCACTGCCCGCCATTGCCGTCGAGAAGGCGCAGGCCAGAGAGCGGGCGCACGATGCCGAGCTGAAACCGCCCACTCCACGCAGAGCCACTCCCCTTCCCTACGCCGCCCTCGTAATCCGCCTCGCCGACATATGCGGACTCTCCGGAGAAAAAGACGTGCGTGCTCAAGTCGCGCGGAGGCTCGATCGTGGTCATGGGCGCTCCAGCGGTTGCAGAAAGGGTGAGAGCGAAAAGAGCGAGCGATTTCATAGACCGCAGGCCTTAACAGCAATGCTTACAGAATAGCAACCTCCGCAATCTCGTCGAAAGTTCTTCTTTTTTTTTGCGACGCTTTCCTATTTGCTCCGCACGCATGTCCACAGAAACCACTATCAAACCGCTCTATAACTCCAAGAACCCGTTCCAAGCCCGCCACACGGTGAACTTCAAACTCACCGGCGAGCATTCGGAAAAGGATACACGGCATCACGAAATCTCGCTCGCAGGCTCGGGGCTCGTCTATGAAGTCGGCGACGCGCTGGCGCTCAAATGCACGAATAACCCCGAACTCGTCGAACTCACCATCCAGACGCTCGGCTGCACGGGCGACGAGATCGTAAAGGTCAAGGATGTGGAGAAGCCGCTGCGCGATGCGCTGTTCAACGATTACACGATTCATTTCGTGGAAAAGAAATTCCTCGCGAAAGCCGCGGAAAAAGGCGCGACGAAACTCGCCGAGTTGCTCAAGCCCGAGAACGCCGCCGCACTCGCAGAATACACCACTGCGCGCAACGCCACCCGCGACTACGTGGACATCCTACGTGAGTTCCCTGAGGTGAAGTTTTCGGCGCAGGAGTTCTGCGACCAGCTTCGCGTCTTGGCTATCCGCCTGTATTCGATTTCCTCATCGCTCAATGCGCACCCCGAATCCGTGCATCTCACCGTCGCCACCGTCCGCTGGCAGGCCCACGGGCGCAAGCGCGGCGGCGTCTGCTCGACATTCCTCGCGGAGCGTTGGGGCGGCGATATGACGGCCGGCGTCTTCGCCCAAACGCAGAAGCACTTCCGACTGCCGGACGACAAAAATACACCCGTCATCATGTGCGGCCCTGGCACTGGTGTCGCACCGTTCCGCGCATTCCTCGAAGAGCGCGAAATCAGCGGCTCGAAAGGCGCGAACTGGCTCTTCTTCGGCGACCAACGGCGCGAACAGGATTTCTTCTACCGCGAGCAGATGGAAGGCTGGGTGAAAAACGGCCTCCTCACCCGTCTCGACCTCGCATTCTCCCGCGACCAAGCGGAGAAAATCTACGTCCAAAACCGGATGCGCGAACAAGGCGCAGAGTTGTGGAAATGGATCAATGACGGCGCATACTTCTACGTCTGCGGCGACAAGAACAAGATGGCAGCCGACGTCCATGCCGAACTCATCAACATCGCCCAGACGCACGGCGGCAAAAGCCCCGAGGAAGCGAAGGCATTCATCGAAGAAATCTTCATGAAGACCGAGAAACGCTACCGCCGCGACGTTTACTAAGAGCGCCCCATCTCACCCGCAAAGGCCGCGAAAACGAACACCGTTTTTCGCGGCCTTTCGCGTATCTGAACCACATCGATGAAACCGCCATCCGCTCTTTCGCTCGTCACTTTCGTCGCGATCATCGCGGCAGCGGAGCCGCGAGTGGTCGCCTACGTCCCGAACGGTCAGCGACGTGTGAAAAATGAAGAAAGTGATTGCCATCTGCGACTTGGCGGTTAGTTTCCGCGCCTCTTTTACTAATCTATCTATGGCAAAAACCTGCTGGCTCGAACGCGAAAAACGCAAAGGAAAAACTGTGGCAAAATACGCAGCAATCCGCGCTGAAATGAAAAAAACTGGCGACTACGTCGGTCTATCCCTGTTGCCGCGTAATGCGTGCCCTGTCCGTCTCAGCCGTCGCTGCAATGCGACTGGCCGTAAGCGCGCTTACATTGGCCGCTTTCAACTTTCACGTATCACAGTGCGTGAGCTTGCATCGCACGGGCTCATCCCCGGCGTGACGAAGTCGAGCTGGTAATCAGCCTCAGCTCACAACCAATTTTCGAGTCGCAGATCTCAGGGTCTGCGACTCGTTCGTTTTCGTGATAAATATCGTTTTACTGGCCAACGCAGCACTCGCTCTCCAGTGGGAGGACGGCGGGATGATTGCGCTAAAACTGTTCGCCATCGCAGTGCTCGTTTTCCTGAACGGGTTTTTCGTGGCGGCGGAGTTCGCGCTGGTAAAAGTGCGTTCAAGCCAACTCGACGCGCTCGTGGAAGAGGGGAATCGGGGCGCGAAAACCGCGCAACACATCGTAGGGAATCTGGACTCGTATTTATCCGCGTGTCAGCTCGGCATCACGCTCGCCAGCTTGGCCCTGGGTTCGCTGGGTGAGCCGTATCTTGCGGCGATGATCTCCCCCATTTTCGCAAAGCTCGGGGTGACGAGTGAGACCTTCATTCGCAGCGTATCGTTCATCTTAGCGTTCACGGTGATCACGAGTATCCATATCACCCTCGGCGAACAGGTGCCGAAGATCCTCGCGATCCGGAAACCGCTACCGGCAACGGTTTGGGTCGCCGCACCGCTGCGATGGTTCGGCACTTTGCTGCGGCCCGCGATTTGGTTTCTGAATGGAGTGTCCAACTGGATGCTTCGGAGACTCTTTGGGCTAGAGCCAGCCAGCGAACACGAGTTGGCGCACAGCGAGGAAGAGTTGCGAATGATTTTCACCGAGAGCGCGAATGCCAAAGAGGTGAGCCCGCTCGGTAAGGAGTTGCTCATCAACGCGCTCGACCTGCGAGAGCGTGTGGTTCGCGACATTCACACGCCGCGAGGCTCCGTCATCTTCTTGAATACGGAGGATTCCTTCGACGAGAATATGAAGCACGCGGAGGAATCTCGGCACACGAGATTCCCTCTTTGCCGCGGACATTTAGACGACACGCTCGGCCTCGTTCACATCAAGGATTTACTGAAGCTCTTGCGCGAAGGCGGCTCACCAAACGTGGAATCCATCCGCCGCGAATTACACACCGTCCCGGAGATGATGCCTCTGGAAAAGCTGCTCAATTTCTTCCTCAAAAACCACACCCACATCGCACTGGTCGTCGATGAATACGGCGGTGCGGTGGGTATCGTGACGCTCGATAACGTGCTGGAAGAACTCGTCGGCGAGATCCAAGACGAGTTCGATACATCGAAGCCGGAGATGCGCAAAGTGACACAGGATGAGTTCGTCGTGGAAGGCAGTCTCGGGCTTTACGAACTCAACGACATGCTCGGGCTGGAACTTGAAAGCACCGAGGTCAGCACTGTCGGCGGTTACATCACACAACTCATCGGGCACCTCCCCGCAGTGGGTGAAAAGACGCGCATCGACGAATTCGAGGCAACCGTCACAAAATCCGACGGACGCCGTGTAATCGAGGTCAACTTTAAGCGCGCAAAAACGTAGAGCATGGCAATCATCGGCAAACGCAACCAACTCCGCGTCGTGAGGGACAGCGACCACGGCGTGTATCTCGACGGTGGCGAGCACGGCGAGATTCTCCTGCCGAAACGCTACGTCCAACCCGGCGACAAACCCGGTGATGTTCTCGACGTCTTCGTCTATCGCGATTCCGAGGATCGGATGGTCGCCACCACAGAGACGCCGCTTGCGCGGGTAGGCGAGTTTGCTTCGCTCAAAGTTGTCGGCGGACACGCCCGCATCGGCGCATTTCTCGACTGGGGGCTGAGCAAAGATCTACTGCTCCCAAACCGCGAACTCACCCACCGGCCCACTATCGGCGACAGCATCGTCGTCTTCGTGTATGTGGATAAAAGGAGCGATCGCATCGTGGCCACGACGCAGTTCGATGGACTGCTCAACCTCACGCCGCCCAAGTACGAGCCCAAGCAGCGCGTCAGCATCCTCGTCGTCGGCGAGACGCCGCTCGGCTACAAAGCCATCGTCGAAGGCGCGCATTGGGGGCTGCTCTATCGAACCGATCTCGGTGTGATGCTCCAAGTTGGTTCGAAGATGGACGCTTACGTCCGCGTCGTTCGCCCCGACGGGAAGATCGACCTCAGCATTGAGCTCGCGCATTACCAAGAGCGAGTCGCCCCACTCACCGAGAAAATCCTCGAAGCCCTCAAAGCCAACGGCGGCAAACTCCCGCTGAACGACCGCAGCAGCCCCGGCGAAGTCTTCACAAGATTTGGGACGAGTAAGAAAGCATTCAAGCAAGCGCTCGGCGCACTCTACAAAAGCCGCCGCATCGCGATGACAGAGGACGGCATCGAACTCCTGCCCGAGCCGAAGGTAGTGCGCAAGGGGAGGTAGCCGGAGTTTCGCAGGCGGCAGTCTGCGCGGAGAACTTTGCTTTGGCGGTATTCAATCGCAAGGAGACCGTCGAGCGACGGCATCGTGGGCAATCAAGGCGTGGTCACTCTCAGTCGAATGTATTGCGCCGAGCTCGACGTTGTTGCGCTGCGCCACATCTCGGACGCCATGCTTCCGCTGACTACCCGCGTTACCATTTCGGCGGGGGTCCAAGTGATGAGATCGTCGCTCGTTTCGCAGAGGCACGAGACGTCTTCTGCGAGAAGATTGTGAGGGAAGGTGAGCGTGAGTCGTCCGGTGAGGTCCACGCCTGCGACAAGCACGCCGGGACCGCTGGTATTTGAAGTGGGGTTCGTCCCGAGTGCGTGTTCGACCAGCGCTGGCAGCGCGTCGGAATCGCCATCGGACGCAGCGACACCGGTAAAAGACACCGCATCACTCCCGGCGGGATTCCCGCCGATCGTCGTGCTGTTGCGCCATGCTTCAGGCTGGCTAGCCGCGCTGTTCGCAGGGAGAACCCGCGCAAGGCTATAGCCGCCCCCGTCCGCCCCTTGCGGCCACGGGAGCGCGCCGTCGTAGGTGAACGAATCGAGCGTCGTGCCGCCCGCAGCGGCGCTGGAAAAGGTGATGAGCTCGCCACCATCGTCGAGGTTTCCGTCGTAGATGCCGGCGACGGGGACTTCAGTGCCATACGCCGCGCGAAAGGCGAACAGGTCTTTCACGATGACGATGCGTTCGCCGGGCGCGAGCACGGTGTCAAAGTAGTCCGAGAAGGTGAATGCGACTCCGGCGGTAAGCGCAGTGTTGCGCAGATTCACTGCGCGCGTGCTGATATTGCGAAGCTCGATGAACTCCTGCGCATCTCCCGCTGTTGGGTTGTAATTCAGCTCGCTGATGACTATATCGCCGGGCGCGACGGCAGCGCCGACTTGGAAGTATGCTTCATTCAAAGCGGACCAACCGGTGCTCGCGTTTTTGTGCCGGGACTTAATGATAGCGCTCTTCGTCAGCGCAGGAATCGTCGGACTCACTCCAACGACACAAAGCTGCGCAGTGGGCGAAATCGCGCCGCCGGGCAACCGAGGATCGGAGCCATCGAGCGTGTAATAGATTTGTGCGGAGACTGGTGCCGATGGACCGGTGAACGTCGGCACAAAGCCGCTTGAGACACTTCCTCCCTGCTGGTTGAGCAGCGGCGCTTCGCGATTCTCCGCAGTCGGCGGATAGAAGCCGCTCGTGCGAAGTTGCCCGAGTACGGTCGCAGTATTCGGCGGCATCCAAGTATTCAGCACGCTGTCGCGCGCAACGATCCACGATGCATACGTCCGGAAATTCGTCGCCGAATTTGAAAACCAGCGCGCGCATTCGCTCTTCAGCGCTTTCTCGATCTGCGCACAACGCGTGCGTAGTCGCTGATCATTGCGAGCTGGAGTGAGCACTCCGCTGTTGAAATACATCCGGTAAATCCGGTCCGACAGGAACACGCGATGATCCACGGTGTTCGCGTTCCACAGTCCCGAGAATACGTCGCCCGGACCATCGCCCGATTTGCGAGTGGGAGTCAGTCCGGCAGCCGTGTAAACGAGGCGGTCGCCCCAACCATCCCACGTCGAGTCGGATGCTTTCAAAAAGCCGTCGCCGTCGTTCAGGAATATCTTGAATCCACTGCCAGCGACGGACGGCCCCGCGATGCGGTATTCGCCCTCGCAACGGCCAAACATCCACATCAGCAGCCAGTCCGTGTATTCGCCGATGTCGATAAATGGACGTACTCCGACGAAGTTGGACCGCAGCGATTTGATACGCGCCCACGCACTGCCATCGCCGTCGGCGATGCTGCCGACGTCCCACGTCACGCCGATGTTTGCGTTGCCGTTGATCGTCTCATAGTTGAGGTCGCTGCCGCCGAGATACCGCGCTGCCATCTTCGCATCCCAGTGTTCCCGTGCGTGGTAAACTCCGTGATAAACGCCATTCAGATACATGTGCACGAAGCGCCCGTGCGGATGCATCGTTCCGGTTTCGAGCATCGTGTCGTCCGTAAAAATATTCCCCATGTAAAACCCGCGTTGCCTCATGTCGTGCTCCCCGGCGCGGAAGTCGATCGTGTCAAACTGCGTCACCGGTCGCAGGCCATGGTCATAGCCCTCATAGATCGGATAGTTCAGACTCGTCGCACCATACTCGCCCTTGAAAGAAATACGCATCGCACGCTTCGCGAAAGCGGCCGCCGAGTTCCCATAGTTTTCCACCCCGCAGTTTTCTTGAAAACCGACGATTCCATCCGGCCGAATCCACTCGATCGATGCGGGCACCGTCGCCGTCGTGGAAATCGTGCTGCCCGTGGAGATCGACACGCTCGGCAAATCCCGGAGGCTTTCGATTTTCTCTGCATCGGTCGGGCTCCCGCCGTTTGCCCACGTGAAAACTGGCGACGTGATAAGGCTGCTTAGAAAGATGTAAGTATTGCTCCGCACATCGGACGAAATCGCCCCGGTCTTGTATGCTGCCGCCCGCAAGATCGTCGTCGCAGTGACAGCGATGGGCGCAGTGTAAACGGTCCCAGTCGTGCTCGTCGGCGCAGCACCGTTCGTCGTGTAGCGGATCGTCGCGCCTGCCGTCGTCGTGGTCAGCGTTACGTTCTGCGATAGATCGTAGAAGCCGCGCGCAACGGAGAACACCGGATCCTGCACGATCTCCGAATAGACGGCACCATTCGCAGCCCCCGGCGTCGGCGGTTGCATGTAGCCAAACACGCCGCCCGAGTCTCGCCCGTAGCTGATGTTTGATTGCTGCGCGGGAAACTTGAGCGGCTCGGGATACGTCGCAGGAATCTGCTGGAGCACGACACTTCCAGGCCCGACGAGCGCGAAGTAGTCGCCTGCGTTTGATAGTTTGAAATTCGTGTGCAAGGGCGCCGCAGGATTCACATAATTCTTCCCCGAACAAAACACGATGAGCCGCCCATTTCCCGGCACCGACGCCCCAGTCGGAAATGCCCACTGAGCAGGAATGTCGGCCTTGTTGGTGAGAAAATAGCCGGCCAAATCGAAGCGATACGGGCTCGAATTCGTCAGCTCGATCCAGTCCGGGCTGTCGCCGTCTTGATCATTCAGGCCGCCGTCGTTTTCCGCCAACAGTTCCGTAATCAGCGGCGGCGTCTGCGTCACGTTCACGCCGATGTTTACCGTCGCTGTGCTGGTCCCTCCCGCGCCCGTTGCACTTAGCGTGTAGGTCGTGCTCACGGTGGGACTCACCGAATAAGTTCCCGTTGCCCCGCTTAGCGTAATCGCGCCGGGATTCAGCGTCAGCGAAGTTGCGCCTTCCACGTTCCACGACAGCGCCACCATTTCGCCCGTCGCGATCGTTTCATCGCTTGCGACAAACGAAACGATCTTCGGCGGCAGCAAGCCATACACCTCCACCTCGGCGATCTGGGGATTGTAGCCCGCGCCGTTCAAATTCACGACACGGATGAAACGCCCTGCAAACGTGCCGGTCGGGTTTGCAGACGCCACCATCGTATCCACTCCGCCCATCCCCGAATTACTCCCGTCGGCCCGCAGCGTCGCGATCCAGTTTTGAGCCCCCGGCACCCCGCCGTTGTCTGCGAACACGCGGACGCTGTCGTTGCTCAATCGCTCCGGGCAGCAGTTTGCACGATTGCGCAGCACGATACTCGAAAGGGGGTAAGTCGCTCCGAGGTCGATCTGGTAATAGAATCCCGTATTCCCCGACGCCGCATTCGGGTGGGTGAATGTCGCAGCGTTTCCATCGACGACATTTGTGACCGGGTATCCAGAAATCAGCGCAGCCGAGGCCGTGATTGGTTTGTTCAGCGCAAGGTTCGTCTGGGCACGCAAAGACGATCCGCAGAAAAGCAGGCAGAGGAGGAAGAACAACGGTACGCGGAAAATTCGCATGAGTGAGTTTTGTAGTGAGAGGCGCAAACCCACTATCGAGCAGGTCGGGAAAAATAACAGTCGTTTTGCGAGGCGCATTCTTTTCGAGCTTCCGAGGACGATTGACTTGGAGGCGTTGCGCTTCCGGCTGTGCCGAGTTTCATATGAACGTGCTTTTCGTCGCCAAGACGCGCGGAGGTGGGCGCGTAGTATTGAATTCATCGCCATATGAAACTCCATCGCCTCGTACTCCTGCTCACGCTCACCATGTCCGCATTTTCGGCGGAGCCGCCGAAGACGCCGCCGGACCTCACGCAAGATAGTGCGGTGGATCGCAAGTTGACTTACAACCTTGGGGCGACGGGGCTTCGGGGGTGGATATATACGAAGCCCGCGAATTATCTCGATAGCCTGCAAGGGCGGACGACGGCGGCGAGTCGGCAAATTCTTGTGACCCATGTGGGCGCTAAATCCCCGGCGGATGGAGTGGTGAATGTGGATGATGTGATCCTCGGAGTTGGCGGGAGGCCTTTCAGTGAGGATGCCCGGAAGAGTTTCGCTGGGGCGATCCAGTTGGCCGAGCAGACGGGGAGTTTGAAGATGACGATCTGGCGCGCTGGCAAGACGCAGGATGTGGAATTGAAGATGCGTGTGCTCGGGGCATACGGCGCGACGGCACCCTACGCTTGCTCGAAGTCCAAGCTCATCTTTGAGGATGCCTGCAAGGTGCTCGCTGCGGAACCGCTGAAAGACGGGATCATGGGCTCCATTAGTGCGCTGGCTCTACTCTCGACGGGGAATGCGGAGTATCTGCCGAAGGTCCGGGAGTTTGCGCACAAGATGGGACCGACGTCACTGAAGCTGGAGCTCAAGGACGGGATGGTGGTGTGGGATTGGGGATACCGGAATCTTTTCCTGAGCGAGTATTTTCTGCTCACGGGCGATAAGGAGGTGCTCCATGCCATTAACGAATATACGCTCTCGCTCGCGAAGGGGCAGAGCCTCTATGGCACATTCGGGCACGGAATATCACGGCTCACGCCGGAGGGGAAATTGCACGGCTCCATCCCGCCGTACGGGCCAGTCAATGAGGCTGGGCTGATCGGGAATTTGGCCATTGTGATGGGGAAGAAGTGCGGCGTAGCGGATCCGGAAGTGGACGCAGCCATCGCGAGGGCTGCGGGATTTTTCGGATACTTTGTCGATAAGGGATCGATTCCCTACGGCGAGCACGAGCCATGGCCTTTTCACGAAAACAACGGTAAGGTTTCCATGTCTGCCGTGTTCTTCGCTCTGCAAGGCAACAAGGTAAAGGAGGCACAATTTTTTGCGAAGATGGCGACTGCTGGATACCGGAGTCGCGAGTGCGGGCACACGGGACAGGGGTTCAGCTACCTGTGGAGCGCGCTCGGCGCGAATGTCGGAGGGCCAGCGGCGGCGGCGGCGTTTGTGCAAGAGGCGTCGTGGCATCTCGACCTCGTGCGGCGCAGTGACGGCTCCTTCACCTACGACGGTGGCGAGCAATACGGTCCCGGCAAAACCGACGACGACACTTACTATGGCAAGAGCGGCTACTACGGCATGAGCCCGACGGCCACGTATGTACTGACGTATTCGCTGCCGTTGAAAAAACTGTGCATCACCGGCAAGGACGCCAAGCCCGCGAACTCGCTGAGTGCGGCGGAGGTGACGAGTGCGATAGCATCCGGGCGCTTCGATACGGCGCGGACAAAAATGACTCCAAAGGAGTTGGTGGCAGCGTTTGGCGATTGGTCGCCCATCGTGCGCGGCTGGGCGGCGGATGAGCTGGCCGAGCGGCCCGAGGCGAAGGCGATGGTGCCAGAACTCATCGCGCTCGCCGATGGCAAGGACGTGCACCTTATCCAAGGTGCGTGCGAGGCGCTCGGTGAAATCAAGAGCGTAGAAGCTTTGCCCGTTTTGGTTCGCCGGCTTTCGCACCCCGACCGCTGGGTGCGCTTCAAGGCTGCACAGGCGCTCAAAAGGATGGGCGGCGCTGCGAAACCTGCCATCCCGGAAATCCTGAGCGCACTCGTGCAAACCGCCGAGCCTCTGCAGCCTGTGAACTGGGCCGACCCCATCCAACTCACTCACGGCCAGCTCGCCGCCACGCTATTCGAAGGCCCGCTCGCCGATGCAGTGCAAGCCGCCGACCCGAAGCTGCTCTATCCCGCAATCCGAGCCATCTCCCGCAACGCCGACGGAATGGCCCGCGCGAAACTCCGCAGCTTCTTCGACCGGCGCCTGAAGCTCGAAGATGTGATTGCGCTCGCCCCTGACATCTTCGCCGCCGTGAAAACCCCGAGCCCAGCGGACACGATGTTTAGCAACGAAATCCGTATGGGAGGCTTCAAGGCGCTGACGAAATACAATTTCAAAGAAGGCGTCGAAGTCGGCGTCGAGTTCGCGAAAACACAAGGCGGGCATGGCAGCGAAAACCGGACTGGGGAAATCATGAAGGAGATCGTAAAATACGGAACTGCCGCGCGTGGAGCGATCCCGGGGCTTCGCGAGCTGATTGTTTCGTTCAACGAGCAATGCGCTCGTGGCGAATACCCAAAGGGTGAACTCAACAACCGTCGGGTTGGCACTGTCGAGGATGCGATCAAAGCTATCGAAGCCGCCACCACACAGCCCGAGTTGCGGAGCATAGCGGTGACGCCGAAGGGAAATTAGTTCCGGACTTCGGTCGGCGCGACGTCGCCACCCGTAAGCTCCGCTGAGGCCTAGCGATAGCGAGTGCAGATAAATCGAGGCCTCGGTCCCAGAACCCGCATGACTGCCAAATCGGTCTCCGCCAATTGCGGAACTTGAGGACGCAAACTGAAGCATTCTTGGTGCAAATAAATCGTCGCCAGCGTGGTGGTAAAGCGTCCACGCTCACCAAATAAATTAAATGATACGCGAAATACGACCGATGAGAACTCTCTCATACATGATTGCGACGCTTATAGTGGGGATCGGAGCTTTTTTAATAGCGCCCTTTGTCGCCGGCCAGCCTACGCGTGTGGCCCTGCTGCCAAAGTCTGTGGTTGAGACACCGAGTGCTCCGCTTGCGGCAAAGCCCGAGCCGATCTTGCTGGCTCAAAATACGGTACCACCGCCTGCACCGCCCGTCGCTCCTGCACCGCCTGTTGCGCCTGTTGCGCCCATCGCGTCCCGTGAGTTGGTGCCGGTCGTGCAACCGGCGATTCCGGTGCCGAAGCTCCAGAAGAAGGACAAAAACCGCAAAGCGTCGGACGATTTTTTCAACGGTCCTGTGCGCAAGCTGGAGATCGTATGGGAGCCGGAAGAGTGGGAGTATCTGAAGCGGGATAATCGTCGGTATGCGGAGTGCGACATCATCGAGACTTTGCCGGATGGGACGACCAAGACCCATAAGCACGCGGCGGTAAAACTGAAGGGCGCTGCGGGGAGTTTTCGCGGGCCGGATGATAAGCCGGGGCTCACCATCAGCATGGATAAATACAAGGGGGCCGAGCGATTTCACGGGATGGATAAGTTCCACCTGAATAACGGTGCCCAAGATGGGAGCTTCCTCAACGAACTGGTGGGGGGCGAGTGGTGCCGGGCGAGCGAAGTGCCTGCTTCGCGCTGCACGCATGTGCTCGTGAAATGGAACGGGCGTGAGCTGGGGCTGTATCTGTTTAAGGAAAGCTTCACGGATGACTTTCTCGCTTACTTTTTCGAGAAGACGGATGGCAGCTTTTACGACGGGCATTTTATCGCCGAGGTGGATGGTGATTTGGAGAAGCAGCAGGGTGCGGACCGGAAGGATAAGTCGGACCTGAAGGCGCTTGCGGCGGCGTGCAAAATTGCCGACCCGAAAGCGAAGTGGGAGGCTGTGGCGAAGGTGCTGGATGTGGAGGAGTTCTTGCGCTCGCTCGCTTTGGAGACATTCACCTGCCACTGGGATGGCTACAATTTTAATCGGAACAACTACCGCATCTATTTCGACCCGAAGACGGGGAAGGCGAATTTCCTTTGTCATGGGATGGACCAGCTTTTCAGCGACGCGAACTGGCCCGTCGTGCGGGACCCAGGCTCGCTCGTCGGGCAGACGGTCTTTAGTAATCCTGAGTGGAAAAAGCGTTACCGGGAGATCGCTGAGGAGATTTATACAAAGGTGCTTAAAGGGCTCGATTGGGAGCTGCGCATCGCGGACCACGGAAAGAAGATCGTGGAGGCTTTGAACAAGCAGAACCCGCAGTGGGGGAAGGATTTTCAGGGCCAGATTACGGCCACGCAACAACGCGTGATGGGGCGTATCGCGGCTATCGGCAAGCAGTTCGGGGATATGCCCAAGCCGTTCGACTGGAAGAACGGCGTCGCGAAAATCGGGGGCAAACAATGGCGTGGTGAGGGGAGCGGCGTGCTGGATGAAGTGCAGATGGACGGCCAGCGCTGCTACCACTTGAAGGCGGACGGGAGTTCGTCGGCGTCTTGGCGGCGAACCGTCGCGTTGGAGCCGGGTAAATATCGATTTGAGGCGATGGCAAAGGTGGCGAATGTGGATGATACAGGTGATGAAAGCGGGCGCGGCGCGGGCCTCCGCATCAGCGGAGCGCAGCGGACTGCTGGGTTTAAAGGGACGAGTGGCTGGCAGAAGTTGGCGTATGATTTTGACGCGACTGGGGCGGATGTTGTCCTTGTGGCTGAGCTTCGCTCCAAGAATGGCGATGTGTGGTTTCAGAACGAAGGGTTCCAACTTGTGCGAGTGAAGTAGTGGCGGGGGGAATGACGAATGACGAAACTCGCGAACTTCGTCATTCGTCATTCGTCGTTCGTCATTTCCCTTTCCGATCCGAAATGGACTCGCTCTAATAACACCCCACTCCCCCCGGTATCTCATTCACTCTACTATGGACATTTTCATCCTTCGCGGCGGCGAACAGACAGGGCCGTTCGACGAGCAAGCCGTGCAAAAACTCATCAAAACCGGTGCGGTGCGCCCGCAAGACATGGCATGGCGCAAGGGTTTGCCTGCTTGGTTGCCTGTGAGCGAGGTGCTGAATCCCGGTAGCGAGAAGCCGAGTGAGCCGCCGCCAGTGGTGCAAGTCTCAGGGGTCCGATCTGCGCCTCAGTCTGTGACGCCTGCGACGGCGAAACAGAAGGCGCTGCTGAAGTATCTCGGCGTCGAGTTTTCCGAGAAGGCGTCGAAAAGCGAAGCGGCTCTCTTAGTGAGCGACGCGCTGGAAGCCCCAAAACTCCAAGCGCGGCTCGCGAAATGGAATGAAGAGAAGACGCGTCTGCACAGCGATGTATTCGCCGATGAGATCGACCATCGCAAGGCGGGACGGGGCGCTACTTACGTGGAGCTTTGCCAGACGCAAGGCGTCGGGGTGGTGAAAGATGTGACGAAGGCGCACTGCCAAGTGCTTGTGGAGTCGCTCGACAAGCGCTTCCCCTCGTGGGAGGCGAGCCCGAAGGATGCACTTTGGCATTACTTTTTCCCTGCCATCGCCGAGCATTTCCCGATGCTTGTCATGGATGAGTGGAAGTCGAAGTTGCGCTTTGGCAGCACGCCCAAAGGTGCGACATCCAGCGCGCATATCTCGGGTGCTATCTCGACTTCGCCGGAGCGTGGGCCGAGCCCGGCTCAGGCTGCCGCCCGCGGCGTCGTGTATGGTCTTGCCGCGCTGGGGCTCATCATCGGAGCGATGCAGCTCATGAAGCCGAGCGATCCCACCCTCGCCAACCAAGGTGCAGCCGCGACGCCCCCGCCGACTCCGCCGCCGACACCCGAAGCCCCCGTGCAAAAGCCGCCGACCGATGCCCCACTCATCGCTGCAATCGACCCGGTGCCTGCATTGCCGCTGGAGCCGACACCGCCGGCTCCCGTGGAGGCACCGCCCGTCGCACCCGTCGTGCCCGCAGCGCCTCCGATGGCAGAGCAGCCGGCTGCGCCGCCTGTCGTCCCAACCATCCCGCCCGTAAATCCCGTCCCCGCGGGCCCTCCGACGCTCCCTCGCGCGGATACCGTCGCGCCGCCGATCGCTCCGCCGCCGATGACCACGCCCACTGTGCCCGTCGCGCCAGTTGCGCCGGTGGCGAAGACGGACCTCACGCTTACGAAGCCCGTAAGCGTCCAGCTTCAGTTTGGCAAAGTGGTGCTTCCAGCCGGGACGAAAGTGAAGTTCCTCGGTGCGATACCAACGGGGCTGAAGTGTAATTTCAACAACAGCATCATCGTCGTTCCTGTGACCTCGACGGACTACGATGGCCCTCAACTGCCCGCCGCGCCCGCCACGCTCCCGCCGGGGATCCCTGCACCAGCACCTGGGACGCCGCCCAAGCCGGTGACGCCGACCGATTTATAGCGCACGGCGCACTTGCACAGTGAGCGCGCTCCGGCCTATCACTGCATCCATGATACGCCTCGTCGCCGCTATTGCTACGGTCACCCTTTTGGGAGCCTGCGCCTCACGGAAAGAACCGCCACGCATTACCGCCATTGCCAGCGCGGAAGTGCTCCCACTTGCCCTTTCGGACGACTTTGCCTTCACGAAAGTCTCCACTTTTTCGAACGACCCGCGCGACCCGCGGACGCAAAAGCCGACGACGAGCGCGATGATCCAGTTTGAGCGTGCGAGGGTGAACTTTGGGGCCGTCAGCGGCTACGACCGAGCTGAGCGTTATGGGCATTATTTTAACGTCTGGTGGAAGACGAGGAAGCCCGCAGATGTCACCGTGCGCCTTGAATACCGACAGGAAAACATCGCCTCCCACGTTCAGGCCAAGGAGCTCCACTACACGGCGCAAAAGGGCACCGTGGAGAGCAAGTTCACCGTCATCGGCGACGAGTATCGGGACGACGGGAAGATCACCGCTTGGCGGCTCCTGCTCATCGTGGATGGGAAGATCGTCGGGCTCCGCCAGTCATTCCTGTGGAACTAAGTTTGAACATCGGCATCGAATGAGGTATTTGTCCTCCACAGACCGTAAATGATTAGGCCACCGAGCATCTTTGCCGACACCGAGAGCGACCACGCTGTGTTGGTTCGTGTCGAGGGCAAGGGAGAGTTCACCAATAGCCCGTGCCTGAGGGATTTCGCGGAGAAGATGATCGCTGAAGGACGACGAGCGTTCGTCGTGGATTTGAAAAACTGCCCCTCGATGGACAGCACATTCATGGGCACGCTCGCGGGGATCACGATGCGCCTTACGGATGCTGGCGGAGGGAAGCTCTGGGTCATCAATCGCAACCACCGCAATACCGAGTTGCTCGACGATTTGGGATTCACCGCGCTCTTTGAAGAAGGCCCCGCTCCCGCCTGCGGCACGTCCGCTGTCCCGCTCGACTTTGTTGCGGATAAAGCCACTACGCGCGAAGTCATGCTCGAAGCGCACGAAGCGTGTATCCAAGCGAACCCCAACAACGCTGAAAAATTCAAAGACGTGCTAGAGCACCTCGCCGACAGCGCCCGGCGGGCGAAGTAGCTAGGATTTCGACAGCAGGCGCTTCTCGATCTCTTCTAGGATTTGACGCGTGGGCTTGGTGTCGAACTTGTAGTCATCGACGATGAATTCGCACTGCTTGCCGTCCAGCGTGTAGCGCACTTTGGCGATGCCTTTGGAGTCCCAGAGCTTTTTGCCGACGCCGATGATGGCGGGGAATGGGACGCGCACTCCGCTCGTCGTCGTCACGCCGTCATCGTCCATGCGGAGGGTTCGGTTGATTTGCGTGCGCCAGTAAATGAGCGCGCCGAGGCCGAGCGCGGCGCATAGGCCGCCGATGATGTATTGGCCGAGGATGTCTTTGTATTCGTAGAGTCGGTGAGGGGGTTCGGTGCTCCAGTTGTTTTGCTTGGCGACTTCCTCCCATTTTCCCGCTTGGCCCTTCAGTCGCTCGTGCTCGCGCCAACGGTCGTTGCTCTTTGGCCAGCCGATGAGGCCGTCGAACACAAACCACGCCCCAAATCCGAGCAGCAACAAGGCGAGGAGGAGTTTCTGTTTTTTCCAGACAGGTGTGATGTGGGCTTCGACGGTCATGGTTCATTTTTCGCGGGGAAAAAAGAATGCGGCGAGAGAAAAAGAACGCAGCGTTGAAAAGCTGCGGCGAGACGATAGGACCGGTGTATGAGATTTCCGAGATTACCCATCGCTTGCTTGCTGTTGATGAGCACCTTCGCCCACGCCGCACCGCAGCAACCCAAACAGCCGCCGAGCGGTCCCGGCGGCGCACAGTATGCACATGCAAAGGTGCGAGAGAGCGAGCATGGCGCTGGCGCGCAGCGGTTTTGGCTGTTTGAGCCTGCAGAGCCTGCACTTAAAAAGGCACCGCTCATTATCTTCCTCCACGGCTACAGCGCGACGCGGCCTGAGCCGTATCGGGGGTGGATCACGCACCTCGTTCGCCGGGGGAATATCGTCGTTTATCCGCAGTATCAAAAAGACCTACTCACTCCGCCGCCGGAGTATCACTCGAACATCGCAGCGGCCATCCGGCGAGCGTTGGAAGTACTTGCGGAGGAGGGTCATGTCGCGCCTGACCTCGACCGCGTGGCCGTTGTGGGGCACTCGGCGGGTGGTGTCGGATCTGCCACGTTTGCTGCGCGAGCGGTGGAGGATAGATTGCCGATTCCGAAAGCAATCATGCCCGTGCAATCCGGGCAGGGCGCGGAGAATGGAGTCCAAATCATCCCTCTCAGTGACCTCTCGACGATCCCGTCCACGACTCGCGTTGCGATTGTTGTGGGAGCGGACGACCACTTCGTAGGAACGCGCAGTTCGCGCAAGATTTGGGAAGGCACGAAGCATGTGGGCGAGCGGCGATTTATCACGGTCCAATCCGACGCCCACGGCACGCCGCGCCTTTCGTCGGGGCATCTCGCGCCGTTGGCACCCACGGCAAATGCGCTCGATTGGTTCGGCTATTGGCGGCTGTTCGATGAGCTGTGCGATGCGGCCTTTTCGGGTCGTCCATTCGAGCCTTCGCCCGCGATGGGGAAATGGAGCGACGGTACGGCGGTGGCACCGCTGCTCATCGAGCGGTAGCTGCCCACGGAATCAACGCGTCCGCAGCGAGTAGGAGACCGCCCGCGAAGAACCGTCGGCGACGTATGAGGGCAATTGCAGCCACGAGCGGTGGAAGTATGAGAGGTCCCCAAAATGCAAGTTGCCACTGACTGAGTAATACGCCGAGAACCGCAATGCTGAGGCATATCCAGCCTGCTTGGAGGGACTTTTCATCGAGGTTGTAGCGAAGTCGCAGCCAGCACCACGCAAGGATCGATGCCCACCGTGGTGCGGGATTTGTCCCGTCTGGGGGTGGCACTGAGGGATCGAGTGCCAGGGGCAGCGGGAGCCATTGCGCTGTGCCCGCGATTTGGACGAAGTCGCTCCGGTTTACGGTGTGGGTGAGTGCCATCTCGACGACTCGTTTGATGGTGAATGGTCCCGCGATGCGTCCTGTTTGGAGTACGTAATAATAGACTTCCGGCACCGCAGACTCCGGATCAGTCGATGCGTCCTCATCGACTGGGTTTGGGATGATCAAGGGCAGTTTTCGCTCAGCGTCGGGTGCGTTTGGTTCCGTTGAGGCAGGGAGGACTACTTTGATCGGTTGCGGGAGTGTGTCCATGCTTTGCATTATTTTCCCGCGAGGATGTAACGTTGGCCAGGGAGGGGCTTTGCGAGCCGTTTGAGCTCTAGGCCGAGGAGTGTGCTGCTCACTTTGTAAGTGGGGAGACGTGTGGCGGAGCACAATTCGTCGAGCGAAAGTTCGCCGACTTCCAGCGCGGTGAGGAGGAGTGTTTCCTCGTGGCTGAGCTTGGGCGGGGTGATGATTGGGAGTTCGCCCTGTTGCGGGATGTTCGGTGTCCTTTTTTTGCCTGCAAATGAGAAGCACTGCTCGAGTTCGTCGAGCACGTCTTCGGCGCCGACGATCAGTTTCGCGCCTTGTTGGATGAGGCGGTTGGAGCCTGCGCTCGTGGGGCGGTCGATGGGGCCCGGCACGGCGAAAACGGTGCGTCCGTGGTCTATTGCTTGGTTGGCGGTGATGAGCGCGCCGCTGTTCATCCCGGCTTCTACGACGACGAGCGCATCCCCCCAGCCGGCCACGATGCGGTTGCGGTAGGGGAACGTCTGGCGGTCCGCCGGGCGCATCATCGGATATTCGCTGACGACGGCTCCGCTTTCGGCAATTTTTTCGGCGAGCCCTTTATTTTCCGGTGGGTAGAGCTTGGAGAGTCCGCTGCCGATCACGGCAATGGTGCGGCCTTTCGCGGCGAGTGCGCCTTGGTGGGCGGAGGTGTCGATCCCGCGCGCGAGCCCGCTCACGACGGTGTAACCTGCGTAGGCGAATTGGTAGCTGAGTTTTTTCGCGCACTCGGTGCCGTAGTGCGTCACATTGCGAGAGCCCACGACGCTGATCGCGCGTGAGTCCGCCGCTTGTAACTGGCCCCATACGTAGAGGATGAACGGCGGATTATCAATGGTCCGCAATGCCACGGGATACTCCGGCGCATCCCATGTGATGACATGCGCGCCAAACGTGGCGATGCGGTCTAGCTCGGCGGGGAGATCGACGGTCTGCTGCCAGTTTGCAATCGCTGAGGCAGTCTCGGAGCCGATGCCCTCGACGGATGCGAGCGCGTTGCGCCCGGCGATGAGAATAGCCTCGGGAGTGCCGAGCGATGCGAGCAGGGCGCGTAGTCGGACTGGCCCGAGTCCGGGGATCATGTTGAGTGCGATGCAGGCTTCAGTTTCCGTCACGCGGAGTGTTGTAGTGGAAAGCGAAGCAAACGTCCATCGGGGGATTCAAATGCTCGCTTGCCCGAGTGTTGCGCGGTGAGTAGGCACCTTTAGAAATGGCGACGCTCAAACAAGAACCACATATCCGGCGCGGCATCTGGTGTCTCGTCGTCGGCGTGTTTACGTCGTGGCTCGGTGTCGGGTTCATTTTTATCCTCGCCGCTGTGTCGTTTGGATTTGTCGCGATGTTCGGGCGGCGAGCTGGGCAGGGAGTGCTGCTTTTTGTTTCGTCGTTTGTGCTCGGGTGGTTCTCGGTAATCGTATCGTTGCACGTGTGGGCGCTCGTGGGTGTCATCGCGTTTCACAATATGCGAAATGCGAGTCCGACGGAAGGTGTGCCGACGAAAGTTGCGCCGGCGAAATTGCGAAAGTAAAGCGACCAAGGGGCACTTTACCGCTTGCCGATCCTGCGCGAGAAGTGGAGCGTCGGTGCTTGGAAATTACTGTGGCATTTTTAACTCAACGAGAATGAAGCCGGCTTTGCTTATCGGTCCTTACACCGAACACGATTTGCGGGACGAAGCGGCAAGCCTGCTGGACGAATTGGCGGAACTCGTCCAGACGCTTGGCGTGCCGATTGCCGACCGTATGCTGATCCACCATCGGGAGATGCACGCTCGGTATTTGCTGGGCTCGGGCAAGGCGCAGGAAATCGCCGAGCGGGTGAAGGCAGAGGACTTCGGCGCGGTCGTGATCGATCACGATTTGTCGCCGAGCCAGCAGCGAAATTGGGAGGAGCTAGCGGGCGTGCCGGTGTTCGATCGGCAGAAAGTGATTCTCGATATTTTTGCCCGGCGCGCGCGGTCTCGGGAGGCGCGGCTGCAAATCGAACTGGCGCAGCTCGAATACTCGCTGCCACGGCTCACGCGGGCTTGGGCGCACTTGGGCGGGCAGGGCGGCGGAATCGGCGGCAAGGGGGATGGCGAGAGCCAGCTTGAGCAGGACCGTCGCCGAATGTGGAAGTCGATGGACCAGCTCAAACGCGAGCTCGTGGATGTCCGCCGACAGCGCGCAACGCAGCGCAAGGATCGGCAGCGGACGCCCGTGCCGAATTGCGCTATCGTGGGATATACCAATGCAGGGAAATCTTCCCTGCTGCGCCGCCTCACTGGTGCCGAGGTGCTGGTCGAGGATAAGCTGTTCGCGACCCTCGACACTACGACGCGCAAGGTGGCGCTGCCGAACAATCAGCCGCTTTTACTCACCGACACGGTGGGCTTTGTCCGTAAGCTGCCGCACCGGCTTGTGGAGGCATTTATGGCGACTCTGGAAGAGGCGGCGCAGGCAGATTTTTTGATTCACCTGCTTGATGCGAGTGCTCCGGAAGTGGACGTATTTTTTGATACGACGATGAAAGTTCTCGGGGAGCTTCATGCGGACAAGCGGCCAATGGTCATTGTTTTCAACAAGATCGATAAAGTGGACGAGCCTGCTGTGCTCAACGGGCTCCGGATGCGGTTTGAGGATGCGTTCTTCGTCTCGGCTCAGACGGGCGGGGGATTACCAAAGTTGCTCGAGAAAATGGCGGAAATGGCGGCACCGGGGACCGTCACTCGCGCACTCCGCCTCCCACCATCGCAAGGGGAGCTCGTAGCGAGGCTCTACCGGCATGGAAAAGTCCATGAAGTAACTTACGATGGGGCAGACACTTTGCTTACAGTGACAATCCCGTCTCGGATGGTGTCGGAATGTGAGTTGTTTGCCGACAGGCCTGACAGCCGGGACGTGCCACAAAATGAAACGTTTTTAGAGACAAATGAAGCTGCAACCGTTAGTTCGATCACCGCTGAAATATGACGACGCGCACGTATTCACTTTTGGAAAACAATGAAGTTTCTCGATAGATTTAAGCGCAAAGCGCCGACGGAACCGCCGTTGCCTGAGCAAAAACGGACTCAGGAGCAAAAAAAAGCTGCGGAGACGCCCGCTGTGAACAAGGCCGAAGGGAAGGCGTCTGGGAAGTTTGGGCCTGTTCCAGCCCCAGCACCGAAAAAGCCCACCACGAGTGAAAACGACTTACGTCTCGAACTCGGCGATTTTCTTCACCGTATTCCAGCCCATCTCCTTTCGCCAGGGCCGCACGATTTAAAATCTGAGTTGCGTTTCGACATCGGCGACCTTTCCGACCGTATTGCGAAGGGGCAAACGACGGTCGCGCTTGCAGAGATTTACCGGCGTGTGCCCACGATTTTCCGCGGCGAAATCCTCGATAGCGACAATATCGAAATCCGCTTCCCGTGGCAAAAGCTCGCAAAGCTCGTGAACCTCGCGAAACCCAATGGCCCGCAGTCAGATGCGCCTACCGGCAGCCCGATGCCTGCGCTCGCGGAGAAGCTGCGTTCTACGAAAAAGGCCGTTCGCGCCATCAAGACGGGCGAGCCTGCGGATGAAGCGGCACATACTCTGCAAGCGCCGACGCCACCTGTGCTGCCTGGGCGCACTCCCGGGCCAAAGCCGGCAACGTGGTTTACTAAGGCCACCACCGAGACAGCCCCGGCCGCTCCCGTGGAACCGCCGCTCGCGACGGGGGACTCTGCTGATATGTCGGCTGCCGCTCCCGCGCCGCTCACTCTCAAGCTCCAAACTCCCCCGCCAGAGCCAGAGCCCGAGCCAGCCGATGCGAAGCCTTTGGAGCCAGAGGCGGGGCCCACCATCGCCGAGGACATGCGCTTTACCGATCTGCCCCAAGAAACGCAGCGACGGTTCGTGACGATGAAGGGTGAATACGAACGCCAAATCGCCGAGATTCAGGCTCAGCGGAAGATCATTACCGAGGCGAAAGACCGTGCGAACGCGGAGATTGAGAGCCTCAAGAAGGAACTCGACCGGAACCTTAACCTGCTCGCCAAAGAGCAGACGGCGAGCTCGATCGGACATGATCTTGTCCAGCACCACCAAAAGGAACGCGAGGAGTTGCTGGCGCAAATCGATGCGCTTAAAGCCCAAATCGCAGCATCCCCCGCATCGTCCACGCAGGACAGCGCCGACAAAGACGAGCAGCTCGCATCTCTAACCAGCGAAAGGGATGCGCTCCTCCAGCAGAAGGCCTATCTTTCTTCGCAACTCGCCGAGATGACGAATCGTCGCGGTGCGCCGTCCGGTGGTGCCACTTCCACCCAGGCGCAGAGGCAGGTGGAGGAGTTGCAACGGCGCATCGCTCTCCTTGAAAGTTCGCAAAAGGAGGCTGCGCACGAGCTACAGCGCGAAAAAGAGGCCAAGGGAAAAATCGAGAAACTCCTCGCAACCGCCGATCGTCTTCAGCAGGAGAGCGCCCTTCACATGGAGGAGACAAAGGGCGAAATGCGGAAGGATGTAGAGGCAGCGTTTCGCAAGAACATCAAAGATCTCGAAGACCAGCTCGCCGCTGCTCGCAGCGTGGCTCACCAGCCCACGGTGGCACCAGCGCTGGAGTCCACCGAATCCTCGTGGCAATCGGAAGCTCTTGTGCAGATGGAGGCAGACATCGAGAGCTATCGCGAGCGCATGAAGGTGCTCATCCGCGAGCGCGATGAAGCGCGAGAGGCAGTGCTCTCGCAAGTCGAAGCAATTTCCAACGACGAAATCCTCTCTCTCAAACAAGCGATCGACGAGGCAAAGGCCGACGCTGAAAGCAAGCGTGCGCAACTTGAGGAACTCCGCAACAACAGCGCCGCCGAATTGGAAGGCTCCCGCCGTTGCATCTCGGACCTACAGGTGGAACTCGCGGCAGCTTTGGAGGCAGCGCAAACGAGCGAGCCCGTTTCTGCGCAAGATACGCCTGAGTTTGTCCAACTGCGCGCCGACTACGAACATGCGAATTCGCTGCTCGCAGAGATTCGTCGTGAACTCGCCGAGCAGGTAGCAAATCAACAGCAACTTACCGCCGAAAAAGATGCTCGCATTCGTGAGCTTACCGAATCGCTAGAGAGCAGCCGGAACGCAGCCTCCAACCCACAGGAGTTCCCGGATTTCAGCGTCGAAGTCGAAAACCTCCGCGCTCAACAAAACGAAGAACGGCAGCAGTTTGAAGTCGAACGCAAGGCGCTCATCGAAGAGCGATCCAAAGCCGCTTCGGGACTCCAAGAACTCAGCCAGAGCCTCCAGCAGCAACTCCAAGAAATCATCGAAGAACGCGACCAGCTCAAAGCAAAACTCGCTGACCTCGCCGCAGACATGGAGGCCGAGTCGCAAGCCCACGAGGATCTCCTCACCACGCTCGACAAAGACCACACTTCCGTCGTTCAAGCCAAGGAACAGCTTGCTCGCCAGCTTGCTGCCGCCGAAGAGGCGAGGCAGGAACTAGAGCAACTACGCGGTCAGCATGATCCTGGACTGCAAGCCGAGAACGCCCGACTTCGCGCCGAACTTGATGAAGCCCGCCGACTGCGCGACGAAGCTCAGCAAACACTCGATACACGAACAGCGGCGCTTCACGAAAACGAAGCATCGCTCACCGCCATCACTCGCGATCATCAAGAGATTTCCGCACGGCTTCAGGAGTTTGAGCACCTGCGCAATGCAGCCGAGAGCGAATCGAACCGCAAAATTCAGGAGCTCCAGAGCGAAAGCCACCAACTCGCAGCGCGCCTTGCCGAAACAGAAGCGAGCCTCGCGCAAATATCCGGCGACCGGCAAGACTTGGCGACCAATCTAGCCGCGATGGAGCAAAAAGCCTCCGACCGTAATTCGTCGCTCAGCGGCGAGCGTGATACGCTCCATGCTCAACTCACACAACTCGCATCCGAGCGCGACATGCTGGCGGCAGATCTCAGTGCGAGCCGCAAGCAACACCAGCAACTCATCGCATCGCTCGACAACGAACGCGGTGAACTCATCCTCGCCCGCGAGCGCGTCGAGAAACGGCTTACCATAACAGAGCGCGAAAAAGCCGAACTCGAAAATACTCTGCACACCGCACAGCAAGTTCAGGCCGGCCTCCACGACCAATTTCACGCCCAAGCGAAGGACATCGAAGCTCGCCACACCGCACAGCTCACAGCGACTCAGGAAGAACTTGCCGAAACTCGCCGACTCATCGCCGAGCTTCACCACACCTCCGCCGCCGAACGCGATACGCTCGCAGCCCAAAATGCCTCGCTCGAAGAAAAAGTCGCCAATTTAGAACCCACATCCGCCGCCACCCTCGAAGCCGAGCGCGCCGCATTTGCTGAGCGTCTCTCCGTCGCCGAGCAAGAACGCAACACACTCCAAAGCAGCCTCCAAGAGGTCGCCACCTACGAGCACGCCATCGCCGTGCTCCGCGCAGAACGCGAAAACGCAGTCGCGGCACTCGCCGCAGCCGAACGCATTCACACAAGCGCCATCGCCGAAGTCGAGCAGCGCTACCGCGACGGACTCTCCGGCCCAGCTCGCGAAATGGAGCAGCTCCGCGTCGCCACAGAGACACTCCGCGCAGAACTCACCGTCGCTCGCAAGATGCACGGCGAAGTCATCAACCTTCTCGACAAAGAGCGGGAGCAATTCACTGCCGCCAAAGCCGAATGGGCGCGCAAGATCGAATCCGTCGATGAAGCCCGTCGCCAAATCGGAACCCGCCTCGACGATCGGGAACAAGCCATCCGCCTTCTTCAAGAAAAGCTCGGGCAAACCGACCATGTGCAAGACCGCCACAAAGCGGACCTCGCCGAGCTTCGCCAGGCCATCGAAACCACGCGCCGCGAGAACGAACAACTCGGAGCGCGCGCCGCAGCCAGCGAGCAGCAGTTGCGCGATGAAATCGGCTCCATCACTCAAAAAATGGAGCAACTCATCGGCGAGAAACAGCAACTCAACGCCCGCATGGAACAGCTCGACGCAACTCACCGCGAGCAGTTGGAGGTCGTCGCCGCAGAAACTCGTAGTGCTCACGCTGCCCGCGAGCAAGTCGCCGCCGAACTCGAAGCCGAGCGCGCCCGTCGCCAAGGAGATATCGCCGCAGCGATGCGCGACCGCGACGAAGCCCTCCGCGCAGCGGAACAGGAACTTACCCGCATCGAGCAAGAGCTCGCCCGC
Organism: Prosthecobacter debontii; assembly: GCA_945905735.1. Taxonomy (GTDB): domain Bacteria; phylum Verrucomicrobiota; class Verrucomicrobiia; order Chthoniobacterales; family Chthoniobacteraceae; genus SXWH01. Next base: position 66,935 of record CAMDQC010000002.1, read on the forward strand.
ACCCGCGACCAACGTGACATTTTCAAGCGCGAGAAAGACGAGCTTGCTCGTCGCGTCTCCCAAGTCACCGAGCAGCAAAAGCGAATGCTCGACGACATCGCCACCGGGCTAGGCCACACGCCCCCAAGCGCACCGCGCCCCGTAGCGCCGAGCGTGATCGAAGTGCCTTCCGAAGAGGGCAACATCCACCTCCAGCGCGTGCGCCCTGTCCCTCTCCGCCCGCCACAGGTGAAGATTCTGTAGGTCGTTACGCCTGCTTAAATCCGCGCATCAAGAGTGCAGCGACCGCCATGAGAAATGCGGTGATTGCCAGCGTGGAGACGCGGGCGAACCATGAGGCGGTGCCGCGCGTTTTGGCTTCGATGCCGATTTGCAGGTCCGCCTGCGTGTCCACGGCGACGGAGCGGCTGAAGGTGAGCAGGCGGCCTTGCTCGGGGATGTTGGCTTGAATGACGGCGGGCGCAGAGACGGCGGCGTCTTGCTGCTGGATGAGGCGCTCGGCGCACTTCAGGAGCGCGGCGTTTTCATCGGCACCGTTGCTATCAATGAGCTGCTTGGCTTCTTGCTGGCTGTAGGTGTTGTCGCGATTCTCGGCGGCGCGGAGTTTCCCGGAGATGGCGTCGTTTTCGCCGGTCGCTCCGGTCTTTCGCACGTTGAGGCCGACGATGGCTTGCTGGAGCTTGAGGTTGTGGAGTTGCACGCGGGCGTCTTCGTTGAACGCTTGGTCGTGCTGGCTGAGGTTGAACGCATTGCCAAACGCTGCTCGCGCTTGCTGGGTGTTGCCTTGTTCGAGGGCTTTGTTGCCGAGCACGAGCTGTTGCTCGGCGGCTTTCGTCTTCTCCTGCTTCTGGCTCACTTCGCTGCTGAGATAGCTCTGCACATCTATGGACTGTGCGCGCTGGACGACGCGCTCTTCCTGCATTTGCAGCGTGCCGGTCCATTTGTGGACGTTCCACTTTTCGTTGAGATAGACGTTCCAGACGATGTTCTCCAGCGGCAGGTCGAACTTCGGCGCGAGGAGTTCCAGGTCGTCGGGCTTGCCGATTTGGCTGCTGTAAAAGAGCGTCACGGGGATCGCTTCGCCGCTCTTCGATTGCTGCTCCAATGGGATCAAAATCTGGTCCTTTTCCCGCCAAGGCCACACGCCGTTGCGGTTCACGTAGGCGAACCAAAAGGTCGCGTCTTTCGGCAGTGTGACGGCGAGCAGTCGCTTGTCGCCGGGCAGCATTTCCATGCGGACTTCGGTGAGCATCGCGCCGCTGTCGGCGATGACGGATTTGAGCGTGATGCTGTTCACCCGAGCAGGCAGCAGCTTCGTGGCCTCGTAGCGCTGGAGCGAAAATGGGAGCACGAATGCAGGCTCCACGAGCCGGTAGGTGAAGCTCGCCGATGCTGCCGCGAGGTCTTGCAGCAATGCGCGCGGGATGCTCTGCCACTCGGCGGGCTGGAGCGCGGGCGGGACTGCGGTGGCGCGGAGTTGGAGCCGCCCGGACGATTGCACGGTGACGAAGCCACCCTGCTTATTCACGTCCGCCACTTGCACGCCGACGATGCTCGTCTCCGCCGATTGCGGGGCGAGGGGCGTCTGGTAGGTCGCTTGCAGAAAGTATGCGCCGATGACGCGGCGGTGGAGCTTCACTTCCCACACGCCGTCTTTCCCCAGCAGGAAATCGGCGACTTGATCGCCGGTGAACTTCACGCTTTCCGCACCTGCGGGCAGCGTGACGCGGAAGGATTTCAGCCCGGTGTTCTCGATCTGATACTGGAGGTTCGCGGTCACTTTCACCTGCGCCTCGCCGATGAGCGCGTGCTGGAGGCTAGTGACTTGCACCCACGCATCCACTTGCTCGACATCGAGCGCGAGGCTCCACGGCGTCTGCAGTACGCGGAAGGCCAGCACGCCCTTTTGCTTGATGCCGGACTTCTGCGGATCGAGCTGGGTGACGCCCTCGCGCTTCGCGACCTGCAGCCGCATCCCTTGCTCGGGCACGACGACGAATGTGCCGCGTTGCTTCGAGGCTTCGCGGAAGACGAGCTGCGGAGTCGGCCACGCTTTCACCGCTTTCATACCGGGGCCGGTGAGCGAGATGGCAAACTGCTGCGCGCCCTCGGTGCGCCCGTTGAGGTGCATGGTGATGATGCGCGCGTCGCCGGCCTTCGCCTCCGTCCAGTGGCTCACAGCCTTGCCCGCGATGGATTCCACATCCATCCCAGCCGGAAGGGCGAAGCTCAGTTTGAAAATGCCCGCGCGAGTGATTTCGACGTTCGCATTGATGGCGAGCAGCGTGCGGTCTTCGCCGAGCGAGAGCGTGTCCTGGGACTCCACGCGCACATCTGGCTCGACCGCGGTGGCTTTCAAAATGGCGGTCGCTTTCACGTCCGAGTATCGGAACGAGCGCCGCACGGTGAGGCCGGGAATCTGGCTGGCCAGCGCGGTCGCGAGGTTGCCGGGGAAGTCTTCCAAATTGATCGCGGTGAGGGTCTGGGAGGCGACATCGTCGAGCTGCACTTCGTTGCCCGTGGCAAAGCCCACCATGCCGATTTGCGTCGCCGCGCCGTCGAGCGCGATGAGTCCGACGCTTTGCGTGACGGGCAGCGGCCCGGTGGCGACTTGCGAGCGGATGAGCAGCGCAAACGCCCGCGACTGCGCTGGCGCGATGCCGACGCGGAGCTTGCCGGTGTCGGGGTCGAAGCGCCATTGCGAGACGATGCCGACGGCCACTTTGTTGTCCTTCGCAGGGAGAAGCGTGATGGGATCGATCACGTCCGTGATGGTCGCGCCTTTGGGCACGGAGAGGACGAGTTCTGCCAGTTCACCCTGCTCAGGCCGGACGGTGACATGGTGCAGCCCTTCCACCGCGCCCGCCGTGGGCACGTAGAGCTGCGTCAGCTCGGTGTGAAACTTAGCCTTCTCCCGCGAGATGTCGCGGCTGCGGGGCTTCCAGGCGATCCAAGCGTCGTTCGCTGGAGCCAAGACAAGCGTGGCGACGGTGTCCTTTTCGGGCCGAGTGCGGCTGACGGAAACGGCGTGCGGCGAGGATACGTCCACGTCGAGATTTGCCAGCGTGAGCGTGAGCGTGTTCACGAGCCCAAACTGTGTAGGCAGCGTGAAGCCGCTCGCGCCGTCCTTCTTCATCACGGCGATCTGATACGACAGCTCGACATCGAACGTGCCGGATTCCAGAGCGAGCAAATGTTGCGCGCGTTTCTTATCCGCGGTCGCAACGATGAGCTTCAGCGAGGCTTCGGGTAGGGTGGCCTTTGTCAGCACGGCGGGGTCGAAGAGCAGCGGGAGACGCTGCCCTTTCTCCGCCTGCCAATGAATCTTTACCATCGCCAGCGCGAACTTCTCATCCACACGTATCGTCTGCACGACAGTCTCGGCGACCGGCGCGTCCTTCGGCAGCTCTTGTGCGTTGCCGAACGCGACGAACCCGCAGAAGAGCAGCGCGGCCACGGCGGTGCGGCGCAGTGAACGGAGCGCAGGGATGGCGATGTGCAGCACGGCGAAGAATCCGATGACCGCGAAGAACCGGCCCGCGCCGTCCTCGGAGCGAAGCGCTGCCCACGCCAGCAAGAGCCAGCCGAGCAAGACGAACTCACGCCGCGATTTGATCCACGAGTAGAGCCACGCGACGACTGCGAGCAAGACGAGCCAGCCGCCGCCAAAGAAACTCTGCGGCGATTCTTCCACGGGGACGTTCGAGATTTCCGCCGTGAGCGCGCTGCCGGGCTGCTGCACGGGCGCGAGGAAGGCGACGGTGCTCGGCGCGGCCTGACGCTGATGATGCGAGATATCCGCGAGCACGAAGAGCGCGTAGCACGCGATGAGGAATGCGATGCAGCCAAGCGTCAGCCCTGTCGAGTAGCGCGCGGAGAACTTCGGAGCAGCCTTCGCCTTGCGCCAGATGATGATGGACATGACGAGCAGGAAAAACACGCCGATGAGCGCCGTCGTCGCCCGCGCACGGTCATTCTCCAGCACACGGGCAAGCATCGCGAACCCGGACGCATCCGTGAGACCGCCGACGGGGGCCAGCGTGCCGCTGCGATACGTGAGGCGCTGCGCGGTGTCGGGCTCCAGCTTCCAGTCGGCGAGCATCACCGGGGCGCTCACGGTGGGCGTGGCGATGCTGAGGTTGCGCGGGTCTTTGGCTCTCGAGGCAAACTTCAGCTTGATGGCGAGCACGGCGTTGGGATCGGCTTGTTGCGGGAGCGGGATGAGGTTCGCGTTCGCATCGGTGACGGGCACGACGTTCGCGTCGTTCACCGTCGTGGACCAAAGTTGCGTGTCGGGTGGGAGCGAGACGCGGAAGTGGGAGTTGCCGCGATTTTTCACGAAGTAGTGCGCGTCGGTGACGGCCTGACCTTCCTTAGAAATGTGCGTGGTGAGCGAGGCGCGGTCCACGACTTGCCGGATGGAATCGCCCTGCGCCAGCGGGCTGAGTTCCAGCTTCAAATCAAATGGCCGTGCGGCGTAGCGGTAGGCGGCGAGGATGGGCGCGTCGAAAAAGAGGCGGTATTCCGGCGGCACTTCGCCTGTCTCCAGCGGGAGCAATCCGGGCGAGACGGTGACGGGCTTCACGAGAAACTGATACGCGCTGATGACGAGCGTGTGGCCTTGCTCCGACTGCGCGTCGAGCGGACGCGCGCCGGTGAATGCCAGCGTGTCGCCCTGCGATTTGAACGGACGCTCATACGTGGCGAGCAGCGTGTATGCGCCGCTCACCGGTGTGTGGAGCTGCACAAGAAATCCGCCGTCCGCCTTCTTCCAACTGCGGATGTCTTTGCCGATGAACTCGACATTAAAATACTCGTCGGACAGCTCGACCTTGAACGCCGCAATCGGCGAGCCGGAGATGACGTAGTTCAGCACACTGCTGCCATACGCGATGCCTTCGCCGATGGAGAAAAGGTGGAGCGCATCGGCCTGGATGGACTGCGGGAGGCGCTCCACATTGAGCGTCGCGGCCCAGGCGGGCTCGCTGAGGCGGAACGCGGCTTGGATGCCTTGCACTTTGCGGGGAAAGAAGGCCGTCGCCACTTCCGTGAGCGCCTGCGTGCGCCCGGCAGTGAGGCGGAAACCCGCATCGGCAGACGCTGCGATGTGGCCGCGTGTGGACTTTGCCTTCACGACTTCCACGCGGGGTAGCACCCACTCGGCGGCTCCGAGCGCGGCGTTGCGCTCGATGCGGAGTTGCACGATTTGCCGCCCCGAGACGGGCTGGCCATAGACGATGCCGATCTCCGATTCTGCACCGGCGTCGCGTTGAAAATGGTCCACCATTCCCGCCGCCGTGAGCTTAGCGATGACGTAGCCCTTCGGCACGCGCAGGAGCAGTTCGCGCAGCGGGGCTTCGCGAATATCGAGTTCGAGTTCGGCGTCCACGCTGAGCTCGTTTTCGCCGTGATGATACGCGAGGATTTCGGACACGGTGAGTTCCGGTAGGATTTGGTCCGCGCCGATGCGGAGGGCAAACTCTGCGCCGGAGAAGCGGTAGGCGAAGCGCTGGGAACTGTTCGTCGGGAAGACTGCTTTTGTGCGGTCGGTCTCGGGGAATTGCTCGGGCGAAACTTGCGAGAGCCCTTTGGATTGAACGACCTCCAGCCTCACCGCGCCCGCATTCACGATGCGGAAGTAACCGGAGAAGCGCGTGGCATTTTCGGGCCGAAGCTCCATCGCGTCCACGGTCTGCGGGAACGCGCCGACGGGCGTTTGCGTCTTCACTTGGAGGGTGAAGGAGTCCTTCTGCGGTTGGTTAAATGTGACGGTGAGTTTGCGCTCGTTGGGGTTCGCGCCGGGCTCGACTTTTTGGCCGAGGACGTGGTCGCCGACGACGCTGGTAAGCTCGCCTGCGCCGCGCAGGAGGATGACGACGCTGGAGAGTTCACCCTGCATCACTCGGAAATCGAGCAGCGCCGTCTGCCGCATGATTCCTGGGCCGACGCTGATTTGCGTGAGCATCTCGGCGGCGTAGAAAAGGCGGCCTTCGGCTTCGGGCGGCGCGGTTTTCCACGAGAGCTTCACGCTGCCATCGGGCGGGA
>CAMDQC010000003.1 GCA_945905735.1 Prosthecobacter debontii
GATTGGGCGTTCTTCGGCTCGGCGAGCGATTCGGCGTGGGGCAGCGCGCTGGCGGGCGGCGCGCAGAACTATGCGGCAGATGCGACCGCGACGGACGTTTTCGCCCCGCCGCAGAGCGTGACGAAAAGCGTGACAATCAGCGGGCTGAACATCGCACCGGAGGCGAACTACTACTTCCGCTGGAACTATAGCGGAAGTGGCACCGGCTCCGGCGCACAGGCGCTGGGACTGGATAATCTGGGCATCTCCGCAACGCTCATCGGCGGCATCCTTTACTGGGATACGAACGGTGCGCTCGCGGGCCTCGGCGGCTCGGGGCTGTGGGACGCATCGGCGCTGAATTGGAACATCGAAAGCCTCGGCACCGCAGCACCGCGCGCGGCGGCGGCAGACCGCGAGATCATTTTTTCGGGCGGCGGCGGGACGGTGACGCTCGGCAGCGGCGCGGCGGCAAATGCAGGCATCACTTTTAACAGCAACGGCTATGCGCTGAGCAGCGGCTCGCTGGCGCTGGGGAGCGTGGCGATCACCGTCACCAGCGGGCTGCATACGGTGACGATTGCCAGCGCGATCACCGGCGGCTCCGGGCTACGAAAGGCGGGCGCGGGAAAGCTCACACTCACCAGCGCAAACTCGTTTTCCGGCGGCACGACGATCTCCGGTGGAGTGCTGGAGATTTCTTCCGAGCAAAATCTCGGAGGCAGTGCAAGCGGTGTGGCCCTCGGCGGCGGAACGCTGAAGACCACTGCCAGCATCGCGCTCTCGGCGGGTCGTTCGCTTTCTGGCAGCGGGACGATAGACATCGCGCCGTCCACGGCGCTCATGGTCAGCGGCACCACGACTGCCGGTGCGCTCGTGCTGACAAATACGGGCACGCTCCGGCTCAGCGGCGTCGCGCCTGCGGTGGACTCGCTCGACCTCCAGCAGTCCGGCATCATTGACTCCGGCAGCGATGCCATCCGCCTCGGTGGCCCACTCACCAGCTCGCAAGGCAGCGGCACGGCGACGATCTCTGCGGGGCTCGACCTTGGGAACTTGCTCCGCACTTTCACCATCGGCAACGGCAGCTCGGATATCGATGTGCTGCTCTCCGGCATCCTCACCAGCGACACGGGCGGGCGCTTGTTAAAAGTGGGCGCGGGCACACTCAGCCTCACCGGAGCGAACAGCGGGCTCGCAGGCGGAGTGCAGCTCGGCACGGCCACGGCGACCGGCGGCGTCCTTGTCATCCAAGGCAATAACACGCTTGGTTCAAGCGGCACACTGCTCTTCCACTCCGGCACACTCCGCGCCAGTTCAGCGGTGGTAGAGCCGGCGGGAATCGCGCTCGACTTCGGCGGCTCGTCCACGCTCAGCGCCACGTTCGAGGGAAGCGCGATGCAGTTCCTCGGCAGCGCACAATTCTCCGGCACCTCCGCGCACAGCATCGTGGCAAATACAGACGTCAGCATATCCGGCGCAGTCTCCGGCAGTTCGCCCGGCATCGCGATTCACGGCACTGGGAGCATCACGCTGGAAAACGGCGGCAGCTTCACCGGCGACATCACCGTGAATAGCGGCGCACTCATCCTCAACGGCCCGCTCACCGCCGCGACTCGCCCGGCGATCATCATTACCGCATCCGGCATCCTCGCGGGCGACCAGACCACCGGCAGCCTCGGAACGATCCTCGTGAACGGCGGCACACTCAGCCCTGGGAACTTCGCTGACTCCACCGGCACCCTCATCACCACCGCGCTCGACATCCGCACCGGCAGCACGCTCTCGATCCAGCTTGGCGGCTTGAGTCTGGGCAACTACGACCACATTAACGTCAACGGAACTGTCAGCCTCGGGGGCACGCTCGCGCTCAGCCTCATCGGGGGCTTCGTCCCCACCGACGCCATGACATTTACCCTCGTAAATAACGACGCCACCGACGCCGTGAGCGGCACCTTCTCCGGCATCCCAAACGGCGCGACGATCCTCACGGCGGGCAGCTCATTTACCATCAACTACGCAGGCGGCGACGGCAACGACGTGGTCCTCACGACCATCCCCGAGCCAGCATCCACCGGCCTCCTCGTAGCGGGGATTACGCTCCTCGTGCGTCGCCGCCGGACGCACGGGATCGTGTGAACTTCTCGCCATTTACCCACACGCCACTTGGCTTTCCGCCCCCTCGTCAATGGCCTGCGCTGCTTCCATGAGGAGGGACTGCCAGTTGCCGAAGATGGTTTGCGCAACAGGGCTCGATTTTACGGATTCGCCAACTAGCCCGGCACGCCACGAGACAATCGTCTTAAACGCTTCAGGCCCGGTCTCGTGAAACCCTCCGAATGATAACTCCGCATGGACGACCTCACCTTTATGAAAGAAGACGGTTCCCCGCGCTTCGCCTTGCGAGAACTCCAAGGCGCTGGTGACTCCGCTCATGCACTTAAGCTGGATGATGTCGGACGGGGAAAGCCCACCGAGTGTAACCTCGAAGCCGGTGGATGTATCCTCGTCCGAAGGCTCACTGAGGAGGCGGGAGACGGCTTCGAGTAGCGCTTTTCGCTGAAGGGGCTTTGCGAGAATGTGCAGAACGCCGAACTGTCGGGCGCGCTCACGATATTCGCTGTTCGGATTCGATGTGACGATGAGCGCTTTCGCCTCCGGGCAGAACGTCGCCATGTCGCACAGGAAGTCGAGCCCGTCACCATCGGGCAACCCAAGGTCCACGATGAAGAGGTCCACCTTTTGGTCGGCGACGAGGATTTGCGCTTCTTCAACTTTGCGTGCGGTGATGAGTTTGTGCTCGCGCGGCAAGACGCGCAGAACATCGCGGATGTAGTTCTGAACGGTCCGCGTGTCTTCAAGCAATAGGATGGTCGGAATGTCAGTTTGCATTGGATAGATGATAAATGATGAACGTCTTCACGCGGCAGTCGTCGCGGGCCCCGCGAGGAATCTCTCCAGCGCTAAAAGCATTTCAGATACCGTGCGCCGAAGTTCAGCGACCTCTTGCTCTAATCCTTCGGTATTTCCACTTTTTGCGCTGGTTTCCAGCACCTTGGCAGCCTCTTGGGCTGCCGATGCGTGGAAGACTCCGACGACTCCCTTGATGGCGTGGGCCGCACGCCCAATCGCTCTTGTGTCGCCCACTTTCAGCGCGGCATACACGGTGTCCATGAGTTCCGGGATGTCCTCATCGCGGCAATCGAGCAACAAGCCGGCGAGCGTCTCTTTCGAGCCACCGACGCTTGATAGCAAAGCCGCGACATCGAAAGGCAACCCGGAGTTTGTCTCTGGCGTAGGGAGCGGGGCAAACGCCTGCGCAGATGAGGTCTCCGCGCGCTTCATGCCGGGCACCACACTCTCTATGCACGAAAGCAGTTCATGCTCGCGCATCGGCTTGCCGAGGTAGCTGTCCATGCCCGACTCAATGCATTCTTCGCGGGTGCCCTTGAGCACATTCGCCGTGATCGCAATGATGGGCGTACGGGGCACATTTCTCTCCACCTCCCGCGCTCGGATGAGCTTGGCCGCCGCCGTCCCATCGAGGTTTGGCATCTGGAGGTCCATGAGGATCAAATCGAATGTCTTATTCTCCAAGATGGACACCGCCTCTGCTCCATCCTCGCACAACTCCACAACGTGCCCCCAATTGCGCAGATGCGACCTTGCGATGCGGCGATTCGTCGCATTGTCCTCCACGACGAGAACACGAAGCCGCCGACCATGCGGCGCTTCGGCGGCGACAAGCACTTTCGCCGCAGCTTGCTTGGGTCGCGGAACGAGTGCCGTTTGCAGCACAGAGCGTAGCCGCCGTCCGCTTACCGGCTTTAGTAAATGGCCAGCGGCGGCTGGAAAGTTGCGGCAATCTTGGTTGCTCGCAGCCATCATCAGGATCAACACGGACTTACGCCCGTTCGCTTGCTCACGATTTACCGCATCCCAAAACTCCGCGCTGCCGGAGGATGCACGAAAGGTATCGACGATGACGAACTCGAACGCCCCACGCTGCAGCTCTTGTGTAGCAGACTCCGCGTCAGTCCGGCAGATGCACTCGATTCCGAGCGCCCCGAGCTTTTGCTCCAGCAGCGAGGCCGCAAGAAGGTGCGGCTCCACGACGAGCGCACGCTTTCCGTGCATCTCGGATGTATCCTCTCCTCCACCCATCGCGCGCACCGGGAAGCGCGCCTGAAAAGCAAACTCACTCCCTTGGTCAGGGACGCTTTCGACTCCGATGACGCCGCCCATTAACGCGACGAGTTCCTTCGTGATCGCGAGCCCGAGACCGGTGCCACCATATTGACGCGTGGTCGATCCGTCCGCCTGCGAGAAGGCTTGGAAGATTGTCTCCCGCTTGTCCTCGTGGATACCGCAGCCGGTATCCCGCACCGTGAATCGCACTAAAGCCTCGGGCGAACCCGGCTGCCGCACCGCGCCAAGCTCCACCAGCACGACCACATCACCTTTGGCCGTAAACCGCAGCGAGTTGCTCACGAGATTCAGGATGATCTGCCGTAGCCGATAGGGATCGCCCACGAGCACGTCCGGCACGTCGGCACGAATATCGAGCAGCAACTCCAAGCCCTTTGAGTGAGCACGCGAGGCGTATGAGGCAAGCGTGTCGTCCAGCAACTCCCGCAATCGGAAGTCCGTGCGCTCTAGCTCTAGCTTGCCCGCTTCGATCTTGGAGAAATCGAGAATGTCGTTCAGCAGTTCCAGCAACCCTTGAGCAGAGCTGTTCACCGTGTCCAAAAAGTCCCGCTGCTCCGCGTTCAGCTCCGTCTTCAGCGTCAGCTCCGTCATGCCGATGATCCCATTCACGGGCGTGCGAATTTCATGACTCATCACGGCGAGAAAATTGCGCTTCGCCAAGTTTGCGGCGTCCGCCTCAGTCGCGAGATGGCGCACTTTGACGCTCGCGCCTTCAGCTTCCATATTGGCATGCGCGAGCCGTTCATTTGCCACGAGCAGCGCGACATTCCCCTCGATGAGCTTCCGGCGGTCGGCGCTTCCCGCCTCCACCATCTGCCGCATCGCAGTCGCGAGAAGCCCAATCTCATCGTACCGGTTTTCCACCAATACCGAGACGCCAGACTCGCCTGCGGAAATCGCCTTAGAGCTTGCTTCAAGGCGTGCCAGCGAATCGGTGATGTCCTTCAAAATCGTCCGCCCGAGCAGGAGACTCAGCGCCATCCCCATCGCCTGAATCGACAACACCCAAGCGATCCGACCGAACTGCATCGCCTGCTCCGGCGTGACTTCCTCCACCGGGTCCATAGCCGCGAGCAACCACAATCCCGGAATGAGTGCCGCCCCAACGCACAACAGGCCGCACATACGGAGCTTCTGATGCACTTTCAGATTACGTAAGGAGCGCAGCAGGAGCGATTGGGCAGCAGGCTTGGCGGTGTGTAACGGCGTGGGACGGTTCAAAACAATGACACCAAACAAAGCAGAGGCCACGCCTGATGACGCTGCCCCTCCCGCACGCAAGGCAAACGCCTTGCCGCCAATCATGTCTATGAGCTTGGCTTGCTCCCTGCTATTTGAAGCAGGCGATACCTCATCAATTTTTAATCATCAGCCCACTCCATGCCTCACTACGTCCTAGGACTTTCTGCTTACTACCATGATAGCGCCGCTGCAATTATCCGCGACGGCGAGATCATCGCCGCCGCGCAAGAAGAGCGATTCACCCGTAAGAAACACGATCATGCCTTCCCCAAGCACGCCGTCGAATACTGCCTGCGCGAGGCAGGCATCACACCCGATCAAGTAAGCTACGTCGTTTTTTACGACAAGCCGCTGCTGAAGTTTGACCGCCTAGTAGAAACCTACGTCGCCTACGCACCAGCGGGTTTGCAGTCCTTCATGATGGCCATGCCGCTGTGGCTGAAAACGAAACTCTTTCTCCCCCGCGAGATCAAAGCCTCGCTCGGCGGCACCTACAAAAAGCGCGTCGCCTTTACCGGCCATCACGAGTCCCACGCGGCCTCAGCATTCTTCCCGTCTCCGTTCGATGACGCCGCCATCCTCACGCTCGACGGCGTGGGCGAATGGGAAACCGCCAGCATCGGCCACGGGCGCGGCAACCGCATCGAGATGCTCAAGACGCTCCACTTCCCCCACTCGCTCGGGCTGCTCTATTCGGCCATCACCTACTTCTGCGGCTTCCGCGTGAACTCCGGCGAATACAAGCTCATGGGCCTCGCCCCGTACGGCGAGCCGAAGTATGCCGACATCATTCGCGAAAAGCTCATTGACCTCCGCGAAGACGGCTCCTTCCGCATGAACATGAAGTATTTCAACTACGCGCAGGGCCTCACGATGACAGGCCCGGCGCTCGATGAACTCCTCGGCGGCCCACCGCGCCCGGCGGAATCCGCCATCACCCAGCGGGAAATGGACCTCGCCTCCAGCATCCAGAAAGTGACGGAAGAAATCGTCGTCCGCATGGCCCGTCACGCGAAGAAGCTCACCGGCTCAAAGAATCTCGTCCTCGCCGGCGGCGTCGCGCTCAACTGCGTGGCCAACGGCATTCTCCTCCGCAGCGGGATCTTTGAAGACATCTGGATTCCCGCCCCGGCTGGCGATGCAGGCGGCGCGCTCGGTGCCGCACTCTTCATCTCGCATCAACTGCTCGACGCCCCGCGTGTGCAAAATGGGCGGGATTCGCTAAAAGGCGCACTCATCGGCCCGAAGTATGCCGACGCCGACATCCGCGCATTCCTCGAAAAAGAGAAGATCGCCCACCATCACCACGATGAGGAATCCGCTGTGCTCGAAGCCGTGGTGAAAGAAATGGTCGCCGGGAAAGTCATCGGCTGGTTCCAAGGCCGCATGGAGTTTGGCCCGCGTGCGCTCGGCTCCCGCAGTATCATCGGCGACCCGCGCAATTCCGCCATGCAGACGCAGATGAACGTGCGCATCAAATTCCGCGAGAGCTTTCGCCCCTTCGCCCCGAGCTGCCTCGCAGAGGACGCCGCCGAGTGGTTCGAGCTCGACCGCGAATCGCCCTACATGCTCCTCGTCGCGCCCGTCCTCGCGAAGCACCACACCAAGCTCACCGACGAAGAACGCCGCCTCATGGAGGCCGACCCAGACTTGCGCAAGCGCGTGAACGTCCCCCGCAGCGCGCTCCCCGCGATCACGCACGTTGACTACTCCGCCCGCATTCAGACCACGACGGAGGAACGCAATGGCCGCTACTACCGACTCATCCGCGAGTTCAAAAAACAGACCGGCGTGGGCGTCATCGTGAACACGAGCTTCAACATCCGAGGAGAGCCCATCGTCTGCACGCCGCAAGACGCGCACCGCTGCTTCATGGCCTGCGACATGGACGTGCTCGTACTCGAAAACTGCATCCTTTATAAAACCGAACAACCCCAGATGAGCGAATCCGACCGCGAAAAATACGTCGGCAGCTTCAGCCTAGATTAAACACGCCATGATGAATCCATTCAAAGAAGTAAACTGGAACCCCGACACCGAAGATCGCCGCACCTTTGGCCGCAGCTTGATGATCGGTTTCCCGATCATCGCCGCCGTCCTGCTCCTCTTCAACCTACTCAAAACACACGATGTCAAAATGTGGACGATCTGGCTCGGCGCTATCGGCTTTGCCGTCGGTGCCGTCTGTCGCGCCATCCCTGCCATCGCACTACCGTTTTACTACGTCTGGTACACCATCGGATGCAGCATCGGCATGGTCGTCACCAACGTGATCATCGCAGCAATCTACTTCCTCGCATTCGCACCGATGGGCTTCTTCCTGCGCTCGACTGGGCGCGACCCGATGGAGCGCCAGTTCTACCCAGCCGGGCAGACCTACTGGAAAGACGCCGAGAAAATCACCGACAACGAGCGATACTTCCGCCAATACTAAGATAAAGACCATGAACGAACCCGACAAAAACTCATTCGAGCAAGCTTCCGAAGCGAAGCCCGTTAGCCTCGTGGCTGAAATCATCGCGCTCCTCAAGCACAACAAAAAGTGGTGGCTCGTGCCGATCCTCATCGTGCTCCTCGGAGTCGGCGGGCTCATCGCTGTAGCACTCGTTTCGCCGGGTGCCGCGCCGTTTATCTACACGCTGTTTTAAGTCACTTGCTCCACACGAAGCGGTAGCTCCCTGCCGCCATCGGGCAAGAGGACGAGGGCGCTCGTGTTTGCAGGAATCGCGATGTCGTAGGTGATGCGGTCGCCCATTTTGTGTCGCACGATTGAAGTTGCCGCGCTCCCGCATCGCGACGATAAAACGCCCGCGCTTGCCGTTGTGGCGGGCCTATTCTCAGATGGTCAAAAAACTTCTTCACACACGCTACCGCGTCGTCGATCTCGAAAAAACAGTCTCCTTCTACCGCGAAGTCCTCGGGCTCGCGGAGGTGGACCGCAAGGTGTCCCCGCGCGGCTCCACGCTCGTCTTCCTCAAAGCCCCCGAGAGCGAGGAACTCGTCGAGATTTGCGAGTATCCCGCCAGCGGTCCCGTCGTCATCGGCCCGGACGTCACGCATCTCGCATTCTCTGTTGATGACATCGCCACGTTTGCCGCGCATTCCGCAGCGAAAGGCTACCCGCTCTCCGATGGCCCCACGCCCACCAGCAGCGGCAGCATCATCGCATTCATCGACGCGCCGGAAGGCTACGAGATCGAAATCATCCAGCGCCCACGCTAAATGGAGTTCGACTGGCTCGACGCATCATTTGACCTGCATAAGGTCACGCCACGGGAAATCGAAGAATCCTTCGAGGACCCCTTCAGCCTCCGGCTCCTTCCCGATGTGGAGATCGCTGGAGTCGGCCATGCGCGCTATTTCAACCTTGGTAAAACGCTCGATGGACGTGGCATTTTCACCATCTTCTGGAGCGACGGAAAACGCATCCGCGCCATCCTCTCCCGCGACATGACGCCGGAGGAAATCGCCTTCTACGACCGTAAAAACCAAGAGCTCAGCTAACCATGAAACTCATCGCCAACTGGGCAGAAGTCCCAAAGTTTGAGTCTGAGGACGACGAAGCCCTCTTTTGGAAAGACACCCGCATCGAGCCCCGGCTCATGAACCAATCCCTCCTCAAAGCCGACAACCGCGACAGCACCACCATCACCCTCCGCTTCGACCCCCGAATGCTCGCCCGAATCAAGCGCATCGCCCGCTCCCGTTACCTCAATTACCAGAGCATGATCAAACAATGGCTCAGCGAACGACTAGAGCGCGAGCAACGCGAAACGAACGGGCAGTGAAGCCGCTCAGTTCAGCACGATAATCGGGGCAGGAATGACGCGCACGGGCGGCGCCTCAGTCGTCCCTTCGCTTTGTTCCAACGCGCTCACGAGGCTGTTGTCGAACGTCACGCTGAGCTTTCCCGCGGGCACTTTCACCCAAACGGTGCTGTGGACGAGGCGGCCTTCGCGGTCGTAGCTCGTCGTGTCTTGCGGGACACGGGTATAGCGGATGAACTCCCACACCTCCTTGCGCCCGGCGGCATCGAGTTTGGAGGTCTTCTTTTGTGCTTTGCCGAGGGATGCGGCGACTTCCTCGTGCGTCATATTTAGGCCGACTTCGTTTTTGGCGATGAGGGCGTCCACTTCGGCTTTGCGCTTGGCGTTGGCGCGGAGGCTTTCGAGGAACTCGGGCTTGAGCGGGGTCAAAACGGTCGCATCCACCCAGCCGGAGACTTGCCCCTGCTGCGCCATGCCGCGAACGCGCAGCCCTTTTTCGCCCACGGCGAGCAGCTCGACGGGGCGGCCTTTGCCGATGATACCGAGGAACCGACCTTGGTTGAGCAGGCTGTAAACCGACGCGTCCGACAGCACAGCGAGCTTCACATTCTTCACCCCGAAATCGTCGAGGTAGGTCGCGCCCGGCTCGCGCAGGATGGGCGGAGCGGCGAGGGTGGAGAGGGTGAGCAGAGCGGCGATGGTGAGTGAGCAGGCTTTCACGGGAAAAATGGTAAGCTCGTTTGTCGTGAGCACCAGCGGATTTATTCACGGCGGTGAAAATGGGCGCATTTCCACGCTCGACAAATGCCGCGAGTTCTCGTGATTTGAAGCCTCACACAACGACCCACATGAACCACATCTACACAACACGCCGCTCCTTCCTCAAAACCACGCTCACAGCCGGTGTCGCGCCGCTCTTTCTTCCGTCGCGCGTCTGGTCCGCAGAGACTAAGCCAAACGACAAAATCAGCATCGGCATGATCGGGATGGGCAAGATGAACACCGGCCATCTCGGCGATTGGCTCCGCAAAAAGGACACGCAAGTCGTCGCCGTGTGTGATGTAGATACGACGCGCCGTGAAAATGCGAAGAAGACCGCCGATGAGCACTACGCCAAGAACGGCGGGGGAAAGGTGGACGCATACAAGGACTTCCGCGAACTCATCGCCCGCAAGGATATTGATGCCGTCTGCATCGCTACGCCGGACCATTGGCACGCCTACATCGGCATCGAGGCGCTGAAATCGGGCAAGGATGTGTATGGCGAAAAACCCCTCACCAACACCATCCACGAAGCATGGGAACTCGTGAAGACCGTCCGCGATACGAAGCGCGTATTTCAGACCGGCTCGCAGCAGCGCAGTTCTTCAGAATTCCGCGTTGCCTGTGAACTCGCCCGCAACGGCGTCATCGGGAAGATTTTCCATGTCGCAGTCGGCATCGGCGGTCCGGGAAAAACGTGCGATTTGCCCGAAGAGCCGATGGAGCCGGGCTTGGATTGGGATATGTGGCTCGGTGCCGCACCGATGCGCCCTTACAGCAGCGTCCTCTCGCCACGCGGCGTCCACAACAACTTCCCCGATTGGCGTAAGTTCTGGGAATACGGCGGCGGAATGGTCACAGACTGGGGCGCGCATCACTTCGACATCTGCCAGTGGGGCCTCGGCGAAGACGAGCGCGGGCCGCTAGAGATCAACCCTGCGGTCGGTAAGGACGGAAAGTTGATCCCGAACGCCCAACAGGGCGTGAAGCTCAAATACTCCAACGGCGTAGAGGTCACCCATGTCTCCGATAACGGCGTCACCTTCCACGGCGATAAAGGGATGATCTTCGTGAACCGTGGACGGTTCATTTTGAAGATCGGCGACCGCGAAGTGGCGAACTACAGCACCAACGAAAGCAAGCCGCCGCTCAAGGAACAAGTCGCCGCAGCCGAGAAGGAATTCCTCGCCGATGCGAAGGTCAAACTCATCAACTCCCCCAACCATAAAGACAACTTCATCGAATGCATCCGCAGCCGCCAGCGCCCCATCGCCGACGTAGAAATCGGAGCCCGCACGGTGACGACGTGTCACCTCGTGAACCTCGCCTACCGACACGGGCAAAAGATCCAATGGGACCCCGCGAAGCTCAACTTCGACGGCGGCACCGGCAAAGCCGAGTGGCTCACCCGCGAGTATCGCAACTGGAAAGTGTAGGCGGGAGGGACCGCAGCATGATGTGCTAACTCGCGCCGGAGCAGCCTTATCGGAGCGGCGACACTCTTGTCGCCGACAGCGTGACATTGCAAACAGGCGGGAATTGCATCGTGGGATCCAATCGGCGGCAAGAGTGCCGCCGCTCCGATTCCACATCACGACGCAGTCACGCCCGCGTACGGAGGGAAGCGCGCCCGACTACTTCGTCTCCGAGTAGTCGGTCGCAGTCATCAGCACGGACTTCACTCCGTCTGGGACCGTCAATGAGCCACCGGCTTCTTTCTCCGAAGCCTCTTTCGCAGCGATCCAAATAGGATCGGCGCGGAAGGCTTTGAACGACGCCGCCATCGCCGCCGCATCCTTGTGTGCCAGGAGATAGACGAGCGTGTTGTCCGTGCCGGGCTGGCCTGCTTGCAAGTTCCAGTAAAAGAGGTTCGTCATGCCGTGCTTGCCAAAGAGGGCGATGGTGTGGTCACGGAAGCGGGCATTGATCTTGGGAAGATTGCCGGGCGTGGTGGTGTACGTGCGCAGTTCGAAAACGCGGGGCGCTGCCGATGATGTCTTGATCTCCGGCGAGTAATCCGTGGCCTGCATGAAAGTGCTCTCCACTTTCGCCACGAGCTTCCCATTCACCTCGCTGGCTTTGTAGGCGGCTTTCCAATCAGGGTCAGCGATGAATGCTTTCCAGGAGACGTCGCGAGCTTCGCGGCTGGGATAGGCGAGGACATAAACGAGCTTGGACTCGGCGTTCTCGGCGGGCGTCCAGTAGCCGAGATTCGTCATCCCATGTTTGATGAAGAGTTTCGTCGTGTGATCGCGGAAGCGCTTGTGGAGTTCGTCGAGCTTGCCCGGTGCCGCGTAATAGACGCGCATCTCGAAGCAGCGGGTGTCTTTTTCAGCGGCAAAGGTAGGCATAGAGGCGGCGATGGATACGGCGAGAAATGTTCGGCGGTTCATGAGGCGCGCATCCAGCCACGGATTGGGGAGTTCGCCAACTTGAATTATCAAACGCAGTGAGCGCCGGGGCGGTGAGGATTCGAGAATCGAGAGACGGCGAGATAGCCGTCGCGGGCTGCCTACATCTGGGCCGTAACGGAGGCATCAGTCGCTTTTTGCCCCAGGGCTCACGCGTCTAAATATTTCTGACGGAGATGAAGTTGCGCGACAAGGAAAGCCGCGGTTTACGGTGGGTGAAGAGTGTTGCCGGGTTGCTTTTCGTAGATGGTTTCCGAGGGGAATCCGTCGGGATTGGGGCGTCCTACTCGTCCCGGAATCCCTTCTTGGCGCGGGAGCCGGAAAGTAGGGAAACTTTCCCATTGCCCCGCAGTCCGCTCATGAATATGGCGCCGCCTGCGACGAGGGCGATGAGACTGGCCATCGCTCCGAAGAACACTTGAACCCAAAACTGCACGGGCTGTGCGGAGCGGGAGATGGACCGTGTGAGTTTGACGGTCTCTCCGTGGAGGCCGCAGTCTATAAAGTCGTAGAGCCCGCATCCGCCGAATGCGAAAAGGGTCAATCCAAAGATCGCCGTCTTGAGGCGCGACCCGGCGGTTCCGGCGTTTCCTTTTCTCTCCGGGTCGGCTTGGAGGTTCCAGCCGCACGCGGCGCAGGTGGTGCCGTTTTCGAGGATGAACGCGTTGCACATCGGGCAAACCTCGACTCCGGATCCCGGCGGCACGAGGCTCGCAGTGTTATAAGGGGAGCCCTCATTGGGAATCCAGTTCACTCCGCTCGCCATGCTGGTTTTGCAATTTCCGGTGACAGTCTCACCGGCCCTGTTGCGAAACGTGACGCGGTAGATTCGCTGGGCGCGAGAGAGAAGCCATCCGCGGCCAAAGGGAGTCCAAGTCATCGCAAGGACGATGCCGCCGCTGGCGGCAATGACTTTACGGATCCGAGGCCGATCGAAGAGTTGGGAGATGCAAAAGATGATGAGGTGGACGCACAGAAAGAGGAGGAGCGCGAAGGGAACCAAAGCGGAAGGCTGTCGTCCGAAATATTCCAAGAAGGTGACCATATTGGTGATGGTGTTTGACGGGAAACAAAGGAATGGCACCGGGATTTTGAAGTCGAGCGCAAAACTGCTGAGTGGAGGCTTTGGGGTGTGATCAAAAGTGGGATTGTGAAGGGCCGAAAGCTCTTCCCTCATTCCACTTTTAACCTAGAAAAAGCAGTTAGGGCTCACGCAAAGGCGCAAAGGCGCAAAGAAGAAGCATTTGCAAAGAATGGCCTATTCACCCATCGGGTGAGCGCATGTTTTTGCGTATTGCTTTGCGCCCCTGCATCTTTGCGTGAGACTTCGGTTCCATCTGCGGTTTTTAGGTTTAATCACACCCCGACGGCGGCCTTGGTTTTTTCGGTGCTCGTAGGTTTGCGCGTGAGGATGCGTAACGTCGTCTGATCGTCCGGTGCAGCCTCGGAGCAACAATTCTACCCCGAGGCGGATTGCGCTTCGCCTACTCTGCGTCGCGCACGAGCACTTGTTTTGGCCGGAGGACGGCATAGAGGATGACTCCGGTGATGAGGACTGCGCCTGCGATGAGCGGTGCGTTTTTCACCTGCGGCTGCGTGCTGGTGATTGCCGAATGCACGCGGACGACGATGAGCGTCGCGCAGACAATCGCGCCGAGCAGCGGGACGAATGAGGGCACTTCAAACTGACCGACGGGCTCGGATTTGCGGAGCTTTAGCCGGAGGAGCGCGACATTGACCACGGTGAAAACTGCGAGCAGCAGGAGGACGGTGGCCTCAGCTAGGTCTTTCACGCCGCCTGCGAGGATGAGTCCGGTGACGATCACAAATAGGACCACCACTGCGATGTGCGGTGTGTTGCGGACGGGGTGGACGCGGCCAAGCGCGGAGGGGAGGAGGTTCTGTCGGCTCATCCCGTAGAGCAGGCGCGAGCCCATGAGGTAGTTCAGCAACGCGGTGTTGCCGATGGCGAAGATGGTGATGATGGCGAAAACCGTGTCGATCCCGTAGAACCACGGAGCGGCGGTGTGCGCGACATCCATGAGCGGCGTGGGGCTTTTCGCGAGTTGCGCCCACGGCACGACGGACACGGCGGTGATCGCTACCGCCATGTAAATCACCGTCGCGGCGACCATCGCGGCGATGAGTCCGCGAGGGAGGTTGCGCGGGGCATCTTTGACTTCCTCGCCGACGTTCAAAATGTCCTCAAATCCGATGAACGAAAAGAACGTGAGCACCGCGCCTTGCAGGACGATCAGCGCGGTGAAACTGGACGCGCCCTCGGCTCTCGGCGGCATCGCGAGATAGTCCACGCCGCCCCAATACGGGATGCCGACGACGATGATGAAGACCAGCCCCGAAGACTCGACGATGGTGCAGATGATATTTGCCCACATGCTCTCGCGAATACCGCGATAGATGACGCAGCCGACGAGCGCGACAAATGCAATGGCGAGCCATTTCACCTCGACGGCAAGCCCGAGTGCGCGCTGCAAATTTTCCGCGATGGCCTGCGAGCCCGTCGCCATGCTGGTGAGCCCGCTCATCATCACGGCGATGCCGACGACGTAGCTGAGCCACGCTTTATCAAATGCGCGATGGGCGACAAATGCAGCGCCGCCCGCCCGAGGGTAGCGACTGCCGACGGATGCGTAGCTGAGCCCTGTCAAAATCGCCGCAACCATCGCGGCGATAAATGCGAGCCACACGGCGTTTCCGAGCGACTCGGCAGCGCGTCCGATGAGCGCATAAATGCCCGCGCCGAGCATGGAACCGAGGCCGTAAAATGCGATCTGCCAGAAACCGAGAGTCTGTTTGAGCGCGGGCTGTTCATCGTTTACCATGCCTGCGGTTATCCGGGCGGCGGACTACGCACAATGCTGCAAACCGGAAACCCCCTATATATACAGGGGGAGAGGCGGGAGCGGGAATCGAACCCGCGGATAGGGGTTTTGCAGACCCCGGCCTTACCACTTGGCTATCCCGCCGTGAAAGGAGGGCGGTAGATAGGGGGCGTTTGGCGCGGCGTCAACCGGCAATCTTTGCGAAATGGCGGCTTCCTGCTTGCGAAGGAGGGACGGGCTCCGCATCTTCCGCCCCCTTTTTACAACCAATATGAGCCAGACCAAAGAAACACCGCTGATGGAAAAAATCGTGAGCCTCTGCAAGCGCAAGGGCTTCATCTTCCAGTCGTCCGAGATCTACGGAGGCATCAACGGCTTCTGGGACTACGGCCCGCTCGGCGCGGAGCTGAAACGCAATCTGCGCGATACGTGGTGGCGGGCGATGATGCGTGAACGCGAGGACGTGGTGCCGCTGGATGCGACAATCATCATGCACCCCGCGATTTGGAAGGCGTCAGGGCATGTGGATACGTTTAGCGATCCGATGAGCGACTGCTTGGTGACGCAAAAGCGGTTCCGTTCTGACCATGTGGATGCGCAGTCGGGCACTGTCTATACGTGGACCGGGGCGACGGGTGACGGCGGCGCGTCGAGTGCCGCTGCGTTCAGCGTCCTGCTGCCTGCGGGCAAGCCACCGGAGAGTGCGCGGAAGGTGGGCGCTCAGTTTTACGCAAACCGCGACCTCGTGAATCCGGTGCTGCTCGGCGAGACGACGGCGAAGGTGGAAAACTCCCGCGCTTTCAACCCCGAGAACGGCGCACAGCTCACGGAGCCGGTGCCGTTTAATCTGATGTTTCATACGTTCGTCGGCGCGACGGCGAAGGCGGAGGATAAGGCGTATCTGCGGCCCGAGACGGCGCAGGCGATTTTCGTGCAGTTTAAAAACGTGGTGGATTCGTCGCGGCAGTCGGTGCCGTTTGGCATCGGGCAGATCGGCAAGGCGTTTCGCAATGAGGTGACGCCGCGCAATTTCACATTCCGCTCGCGGGAGTTTGAGCAAATGGAGCTGGAGTTTTTCATCAAGCCCGACGAGGCCATCGAGGCTGTGTGCGGCAAAGTGGCGACGTGGAGCGAAGGCGCGGACCTCTCGGAGCCGCGTGCGGATTGGGGCTGGGAAATGTGGCACCGTTATTGGGTGGCGCAGCGGACGGCTTACTACGCGGGCATCGGCCTTGGCGCGGATGTGCTGGATTACTACTGGCAGAAGCCGGAAGAGCTGGCGCATTACGCCCGCGCTTGCGTGGATATTTTGTGCAAGTTCCCGTTTGGCACGGAGGAGTTGGAAGGCATCGCGGCTCGCGGTGACTTCGATCTTTCGGCGCATCAAAATGCCAGCGGGAAGTCGCTGGAGGTCTTCGACGACGAAGTGCGGCAGGCTTTCGCCAAGTGGACCGACGAGCAACGCGCTGCGCTCGTGGAGCGCAAAAAAGCCGAGCAGCGTGCGAAGAAAACCGGTGGCCTATCGGACGCGAAAGTGGAGGAGTGGTGCGCCAAACTTTTCAAGGGCAACTACGTCCCGCACGTCATCGAACCTTCTGCGGGCCTCGACCGGCTGGCGCTTGCCGTCCTCGCGCTGGCTTACACGGAAGTGGAAAAGCCGGACGCGAAAGGCAAGGTGGAGCAATTCACCGTCATGCGCTTTCACCCACGCGTCGCGCCGATCAAGCTCGGCATTTTCCCCCTGCTCAAGAACAAGCCGGAACTCGTGGCAAAAGCCCGCGAAGTCTATGGCTCGCTGCGCCGCCACATGAATTGCTTCTACGACGAAACCGGCGCGATTGGCCGCCGCTACGCCCGCCAGGACGAAGCAGGCACGCCATTCTGCGTGACCATCGACTTCGATACGCTCGGCGAAAAACCCGAACTGCTGGATACGGTGACGCTGCGCCACCGCGACAGCGGCGAGCAGGAACGCGTGAAGATTAGCGACCTGCTCGGCAAGCTCCTGCCGCTGGTTCAGTAGGCGGCATCATCCACCGGTAGGGCGGGCGTATCGAGGTCGTATAGCTCGAAGTCGTAGGACTCGCGGATACGGTGGGTGAAGCGCCATGCTTGGTCTTCGCCGCCGTATGCGCTGCGCTCCATCGGCCCCCAGAAGAGGTAGCGCGCGCCGAGTTGTGCGGCGAAGATTCGCCAGTCGGGGTCGCCGCGCATGATGGAATCGACCTTCATCGCGTGCGGGCGCGGGTCGAGGCCGTGGCTGGCGATGTGGGCGGGGTAGCCGAGGGTGACGCGGCGACCGACGAGCATGAGCGGGTGGTTGTAAGTCGGGTGCGCCAAGATGGGCTCGGTGATGGGGATGTCTCGCACGGCGCGCTCCACGAGTTCTAGCTCGGTGCGCGAGGCAAATGTGCGGTAGGGCATATCGGGACGCAGTCCGCCGAGCAGCGTGAGCAGGCCGGAGAAAAAGAGCAGTTCGCACACGATGGCGCGCGTCCAAAAGCCGAAGCGCACGATGACCAAATCCCACAGGAACGGCAGCACGATGAGGTAAGCCCAGATGAGCACTTTCGTATTATCCCACTCCCACGGCGCGAACTTCACCGTGCAGCCGAGGAGGAAGAGATACAGCGCAGGCAGCACGAACGCGGCGGGCCAAGCCGGCTGCTGTTCATCGCGGGAAAGTCGGCGGAGCAGCACGAAGAGCGCGACCGTCGCCACTAGTAAAGCGAACGCGCCAGAGCCGATGAGCACTGCCCCGACGGCGCACGCCAGCGCGGTGCGGTAGCGAATCGTCCGCCGAAACATCATGCGCAAAATCACCACGAGCAGCGATAGTGCGAGCAGCGGCGCGATGCCAAAATTGAGCGCCCAGAAATAGATGAACCGCCCAAGCCGAGAGCCCTCCGCTTGTCCGCCCAGCGCCGTGTAGCCTTGGGTCGTGGCGTCGTCGTCCACCATCCAGCCGGGCTTCCAGCCGAGGACGTGCGGCATCGGGCGAGCGGGCGGGTTCTCTATTTGCGCCATGTTGTTCCACTCGGGTAACGGCGCGGATTTTAACGTGCCGAGCGTGAGCCATACGAGCAGCGTCGCGGGGATAAAGGCGACTGCCACGAGCTTGGCGAGCGGTCTGCGAATCTCCACCCGCGCCAGCCAGAATGCCGCGAGCATGAACGATAGCGCGGCGAAGGTGTGGATGTGGAAGATGGGCAGCGAAGCATACAGCAGCACTTCGCCCCACACGGGCAGCCGCCACGCATCCTCCGGCTCGCCGCGAAAGAATCGCGCCCTCCACGAGCACAGCAGCAGCAGACCGGCGGGCAGCGCAAAGAGGAAGCCGCGTTGCGTGATGAACATCGCCAGCGGGATGCTCTTCCACGCCAGCGCATTCTGAAAGTCCACCAGCAAAGGCCACACGCCCGTTTCAGGAAAGCCGACGGGGTTTCCCGTGATGGCTACTGCGAGGTGGTGCGGCAGGAAGATCACCGCCGCTGCCAGCCCACCGTTGCACAGGAAACCCATGAGCGTGAATCCCCTGCCCCAGCGCCAGAGCGCCATGCCGGTGATGATACTGCACACCACGCCCACGACGATAAGGCTGCGATACACGTCCATGCCGATGAGCACGAGCAGGCTGTTAAAGAAGTCCGCGCCGATCGAATACGTGAGCTTCCCTCCAGCAAGGATGGGGCTCTCCGGCCAGAACGGAGCGCCGTTCGCGATGTAGCGGATGAAGCCGACGTGCAGCGAAAGGTCGCCGCAATTATTCCAGACGACCGTCTTTATCTCATCGCCCTCAACCGTCACCAGCCAGACAAACGCCCGCAGCGTGAACCACGCGAAGAGACCGACCGCGAACCACTCCCAGCTACGCGGACGCTGTGCTGGTGCGGAGCGGCGGGCAGTCCACAGCGAGCCCAGCGCAACTGCCAGCCCGCCGAGCAGCGCGCACGCGGCACTCGCGGGAGTGAGCCCGCCGCGTGCAAAGCCGAGGATGATGGCCAGCAACACGGAGCTGCTCATCGCGTAAAGAATCGCCGCTGCGAAGTTCATCGGCCCTCCTTTTCTTCCAGCGGAATGCGGCGGTGAAACTCCGGCACGCGGTCTTGCGGCATCACATCGAGGAACGTCGTCGCTCGCAGGTAGAGCTGGTGATTTTCATCCGCTGCGTAAAAGCGAAAGCGGCAGCGGTAATACACGTCGAGGAGCTGCTCCTCCACTTCCGCCACTCGCGATTCGTGGACGATGAGAAAGTCCGCATCGGTGACGGTGATGGGCTTTTCGTGATCCTGAATGCCGACGTTCGGCAGTTCCGGCAGCGCCCACGGGAGCGGCTGCGGCGAGTTGCAAATGACGATGCCCGTCATCGTCCGCTGCGACGGATCGAGCGCCAGCAGACGTTCGACGGGCTGCGTGAGTTCCGCGAGGTCGGGCAACTGCTGCACGTAGATGTAGGGCTCTCGCGGGTCGGTCGGGTCGTGGAAGTTGATGCGGTATGCGTCCCATATCGGCGCGATCGAGACGACTGCGCCAAGCAGCGTCACGAGGCGTCCGTCGCTGCGAGTGGCGAGGCGGTCGAGCCCGTAGCCGACGAGGAAATAGAACGGCCACAGCAGATTGATGACGCACCACGGAGTCTTGTAAGACACGAGCGAATACGCCGCCAAACTTCCTAGCCCATACAGCGCGAGGAAGCGCACACGCGGGCAGCGCGACCGCAGCGCACACAGCGGCGCGAGCCCAAGGCCGATGAGCGCGGGCCATTCGTAGATGGACATCAGTTTCGCGTAATAGAACAGCGACTTGTGGTGCCCTTCCTCAGAGGAACTCCAGCCCTTCTGCGCCATCCAGTAGAACGTCTCGAATATCCCCGCGACGCCCCGCCAGTAATAGAACAGCCCCGAGTACAGCGCGACGACCACCGCACCGCACACCCCACCCACGAGCGCCACTTCGCGCCGCGTAAATGGACACACCCAGCCTCGCCCGCAGAACACCCACGCCAGCGCCGCAGCGACGAAGTGCATCACGTAAGTCTCCTTCGTCAGGACCATCCCCGCGAGCCCCGCGCCGACGCACCACAGGTCGCCTATGCGGCGCTCGCCCTTCGAGATTCCGAACGCGCCGTAGCACGCCAGCATCGCGAAGAACGGCAGCCACACTTCATGGATCGCGTAGCGCGCGTAGAAGATCATCCCCGGCGAAATCGCAAATGCCACCGCCGCTGCTAGCACGATGCGTGGGGAAAAGAACCGCCGAAACGCCAGCAGCAGCGCCACCGACGCCGCGCCCACGAGCACTGTCGGCAGGCGCATCGCCCAGATGCCGCGCCCGAAGATTTGGCTCGATGTCGCCAGCGCGTAAAAGTGCAGCGGCCCGTGGAAGTTCCGCGCATCGTAGTGGTAGCCCGGCGCGCTCCGCATCGCATCTACGAACGTGCCGTTCACCCCTTCATCGAAGTGCGTCGGCTTCGCATCCAACGCCCAAATCCGCACGACGAACGCGAGCACGACGATCAGCGCCGATGCTACGGCGTAGAACGAGATGCGTGTTTGTCGGACATTCATGGTTTTTGACGGACCAGCCACTGGGCTGCTATGGATAAGACATCTGAAGCCCAATCTACCAGCCAGCGGCGAGCCTTTCCTTTCGCTCATCATTCCCGCTTTTAACGAAGCACACCGCCTCGTCGCCAGCGTCCGAGCGTTGCGGGAGTTCCTCGCGCCCTGCCCCCACACCTACGAAGTCATCATCGTCGTCGAGCGCAGCACCGACGGCACGCTGGACCTCGCGCGGCAGCTCACCGAGGGCGATGCCGCTTTCCGCATCATCGGCCACGACGAGCAGCGCGGGAAAGGCCACGCCGTCCGCACCGGGATGCTCGCCGCACGCGGGGAGCTGGCGTTCTTTATGGACGCGGACCTTTCCACGCCGTTGGTAGAAATTGACCGCTTCCTCGCCCACTTTGCCGCGCACCCCGAGGTCGCCGTCCTCATCGGCAACCGCCAGCACGCGCAGAGCACCATCGGGAAAAAGCAGAGCCTCGTCCGGCGCAAGATGGGCCAGACGTTCAACGCCATCCTCCGCACCATCACGCGCATCGAGGTGAAGGACACGCAGTGCGGCTTCAAAGCATTCCGCCGCGCCGCACGCGAAGCCATCTTCGCCCGGCAGAAGGTCGAGGGGTTCGCCTTCGACGTAGAGTTACTCATCCTCGCCGAGCGCCTCGGCTACCGCATCGCCGACCTCCCCGTGGAGTGGAGCAACGCCGAAGGCAGCAAAGTCCACATCCTCCGCGACTCTTGGCGGATGTTGCGCGACGCCGTGCGCGTGCGGGGAATGATGACGCGCAAGCGGTGACGCTTCACCGCCGCCGTCGCGCGCTCATTTGCCGAGTGGCGTGGTGACGCTCACTCCCGAGGGCGGGGTGAAGTCGAACTTTGCGTCACTCTGTTTCGTGGAGTGGACGTTACGGTAGGTCGTCACGACGCGGTCGCCTTTTGGCAACGTGGCGTCGGTTTTTTTGACATTCCCATCGGCATCCATCGAAACCTCTAGCGAGGTGACGTATTTTTTTAGCCCGCTCGATTTCGGCGTTAGTGCCACGACGTAGCCGCCTTCCCCCTTGCTCGCGGTGACGCTGAAAAACTTCTCCACGCCATCAAAGTTCAGCCCCGCCGTGAGCGCAGCAAGACTATCATCGAAGACCTGCCGCTGCCCGAGCGTATAGTGCTCGGCCTCCTTAAATGCCGGGTAGTAAATCCACAGCTCCGCGCCATTACACACTGCGAGGGAAGGCGAGTTCCCCTTCACCTCGCGACGAAATTTGTTCGGTGCCTGGAACGCGATGGTCCCGCTGCTCACAATGGGCTTGTTCACCAGCCGCGTCGTGCGCTCCTCGCTAAACTCCGCACTGAGCGACGGCAGTTGCGCGCGCTGCGACTGAAGCTTGGCGACGAGCGTCTTCTGCTCATCGGCGCTTAATTTTTCAGCATGAACGGTAGCGACGAAGGCGAGACTAAGGACGAGTATAGAGCGGTACATAATTAAACCATTGTTCCGGATATCGCCGAATGAGCGACTCGAAAGTTTCAGCGATGCGTTGCGTGTTTGGCAGCATCGTTTTGCGGAGCGCGCCGACTTCCATGGGGACCTCAGCCAGCGCGATTGATTCATAGCGCCAGCTCGGCTGCGCAACGACGAATGCGGGAATCACCGCCGCGCCTGAGTGATGCGCGAGCATCGCTGCCGCCATACTAAATTGGGTCTCCTGTCCGAACTGCCTCACCGCCAACCCCGTCCCCTCATAAGGCCGATCCACAAGCACCGCGAGCACCTCATTGCGCCGGAGCACCGCCAACATCTCCACAAACGAGAACTCCCGACCGGGCCCAACTTCCAGCGTGCCGATGCCAAGTTGCCTTCGCGCGGCGCAACGCCAGCGCGAAAGCTCTGGGGAGGGCTCCGGCAAGGTCACGATCGTCAGCGAGACGCCACATCGCGCGAGCCATTGTGCCCCAAGCTCCCAATGCCCGAGATGCCCTGTGACAAGGATGACTCCCCTCCCCTTCGCCCGAGCAGTCTCGACGTGCTCCCAGCCCGACGCGCTATCGAACAGAGCCTCCAATCGGTCACGCCGACCTCCCGCAGTGATAAAGTAGTCGCCAAGCATCCGACCAAAATTGCGGATCCCTTGTAGATACATCCGCTCCAACTCCTCCGGCGGAGATCCCAAAGCGAAACGAAGATTCTCCAACATCGCCAAACGCGCCGACGGTCGTCGAGCCGCACCCGCGAGGGCAACACGCTCGGCGACCCAATGGACCGCACGACGCGGCCACAATTGACCAATCGCGTACGCAATCTTGAACCCACCAATCTTGTAAAAACGCTCGGCCATCCAGGAAGCTCGCGAAAAGTCGCGCTACTTCGCGTCGGCTGGCTTCTCGGGTTTTACCGCTGATAGCGGCTTGGAAAACTCCGCCTTTAGATGCTCCTCCATCGCAGCCAAAAGCGGCCAGCGGCGATCCTCCATCTCTTTGCGCAACCGCTCCTCGATGAGCTTACGCTCTTCAAAGTAACGCAGGGTAAAATCTCTTTTCTGCGTCTCATTCAGCTCAAGCCCAGAGCGCTTGATGACCTCCTGAATCTCCTCTCCAGCCCGCTGCATCCGGTCCGAGTGCATCTTGGTAAAACGCTCGCGCTGTTCCCCAGGCATGTCGAGCCACGTCTTGAAGTTCCCCCAAAACTTCTGCCGCTGTTCGGGTGACATTTTTTCGAACTCTTTCTTCGCCTGATCACGCATCGCCTGCGCCTCGGGCGGGAGCTGGAAAGACGGGCGGCCCGACGGTTCCTCGCCCGGTTTCCCCGGCCCGCGTCGCTCCCAGCGATGCCCTTCGTCACCGGGCTTCGGCGGTGGGGGCGGGCCGCCGGGTGGCAGGTCGAATTTGGGCGCAGGTCCAGGTGCTTTAGGCGACTCCTGAGCGGAGACGCAGCAAGCGGATGCGATTAAAACAATGAGGACGGGTCTGCTTCGAGCCATAGCGCGTTATCCTCCGCCGCCACGAGCGTGTCGAGATCGGCGATCAAGTTCAATTCCGACGCCTGCGCCACAGCGAGCGCCATATCATCCAGCGATGGCCCCACCGAAGGAATCACCGCTTTTTCCGGCAAGAAAGACAACGCTGCAATCGCGCACGCTGTCGCAGTCACCGGGATGAACCACTTCCGCCGCAGCCACAGTGAGAAGGCCGCAAAACCGTTCGGTCGCTCCATCTCCTCCCGGACCTTGCGTATGACATTCGCGGCAAAAAACGCCGACACCTTGGGCTCCCGAGCCTTGCCCAAGAACTCCCACAATTTGTCATGTTCGTCGTCTTTCATACCTTCAATAAACCATAGCGTGCGCCAGAAGTTGCAGAGAATCTTCCCGCAAAAACCTCGTCGCGCTGTCTCATGGCTTTTCCCGTTTCGCGATGTCCACGCACACGAGCTTTTCCTCGCTGCGGAGATAGAGTCGGCCATTGGAAAGAACAGGCCCGGACCAGGTGGGATAGACGAGCCCCGGCACTTGCCAACGGGCGAGCTCCTCGCACTTTTCGGCGTTCGGTTTGAAGAGTCCGAGCAACCCAGCCTCGCCGAGCGCGATGAGTTTGCCATCGGCGTGGATCGCCCAGCCTCGCGCGAAGACATCCGGCATGGGCTCGCCACGGAGCTTGTTATGGCCTGCTTTGCGCCAGCGTTCGTTGCGCTCCCACATGACTTTTCCCGTGAGGAACTCCACGCAGCGGAAGACGCCGTCGGGCTCGTTGCGCCCGCTGAATGCGTAGAGGTGATCGCCGACGAGATTCGGCTGCGACCAGTGAATCTCCAGGGCCAGCGAGCGCCAGACTTCCTCCACGCCTTTGCCGTCCGGCTTCACGCGGAGGAGCACGGACCCGCTCTTGTAATACGCCGACGAGAGGAGGATGAGATCGCCGCGCACCACGGGCGTCATCCCATTCACCGTCTCCTCGCGCGGCGAGCGGAACCAAAACGAAAACCGATGCTCGCCCGTCGCCGGGTCCAGCGAGATGAGCCCTTGTCGCGTGACCGTGAGGACGTGCCGCTGACCGTGGATCGTCGCGAGCACGGGCGTGCAGTAGCTCGTCGCCTTTTGGAAAGCCGGGTGCGCCGTGTCCCACTTCACGAACGGTTCGCCCGGCCATCCCTGCATCAGTGCGCCATCCCACGTCTTCGCGCCGCCATTTGCCCAGAGCGTCTTTCCCGTCGCCGCGTCGAAAGCGACGACGCCGGCATCCGTCTGGCCGCCGACGTGGACGATGAGGCGCTCGCCATCCAACACGGGCGCACTACCGACGCCGAAAAAAGCGGGCGGCACGTTGAAATCCGCGCCCGTATTTCGCTGCCACAGCAGATTGCCTTTCGCACGGTCGAGGCACAGCAGTGTGCCTTCCGCGCCGAACAGGAAGCAGCGATCTTTCGTGAGCAACGGCTGGCAGCGCGGCCCGTTATTGAAGCCGTAAGGGTCTTCAAATTTTGTCGGCGAGGAATGCGTCCACTTCACCTTCCCCGTCCGTGCATCCATCGCCTCCGCGACTTCATTTTCGCCCACGCGGTGAAAGAGCACCACCATCCCATCGAGCACGCTCGGCGCGCTATATCCCGTCCCCGCATCGCGCGACCACACGACCTTCGGCCCCGCTTCCGGCCAGCGATCGAGCAGTCCCGTCTCCGGCGAAGTGCCATCGCGATTCGGTCCGAGAAACGTCGGCCAATCAGCCGCGAACGAGTGGAGAGCAAAGAAGCAGGCGAGAAGTGCAAAGCGCATAGTCCCCGTGCCATAGCCGAGCGTGCGCGCATTGGACAATCTCGAACACGCCCTGCGTCAATGCGCAGCCAGCGCGGCGACCGCGATTTCGCCAGTCTTCTCGATGTCCTCCACGCTGTGCGCGAGCGAGATGAAGCCCGCCTCGAACTGCGACGGCGCGAAGTAAACGCCGCGTTCCAGACACGCGTGGAAGAAGCGCCCGAATGCCGCTTTGTCCGAGTGCTGCGCGTCGGTGAGATTCCAGATTTCGCCGCTCATAAAGTAGGTGCAGAACATCGAGCCGATGCGGCGGAAGTTGTAGTCGCGTCCGGCGCGTTTCAGCCCGGCGCGCACGGTCGCCTCGAACGCTGCGCCGAGTTCCTCCAAGCGCGCCCAGCCGTTCAGCCGGTCCAGTTCCCGGAGCTGCGCCAGCCCGGCGGCCAGCGCCAGCGGGTTGCCGCTGAGCGTGCCTGCTTGATAGACGGGGCCGTCGGGCGAGAGCTGGTCCATGACTTCGCGCCGCCCGCCGAATGCGCCGACGGGCAAGCCGCCGCCGATGACTTTGCCGAGCGCGGTGAGGTCGGGCTTCAGTCCGATGAGGCTCTGGTAGCCGCCGCGTGCGAGGCGGAAGCCCGTCATCACTTCGTCGAAAATGACGAGCGTCCCGTACTCCGCGCACAGCTTCCACAGCAGTTCGTAAAAGCCCGGCTTCGGGAAAAAGAGCCCCGCATTTGCAGGCACCGCCTCCACGATCACGGCGGCGATGTCCCTCCCCTGCTGCGCAAAAACCGCCCGCAGCGCATCGGCGTCGTTGTATTCCAGCGTGAGCGTGAGCGCGGCCAACTCGGCTGGCACGCCCGCGCTGTCGGGGTGCCCATGCGTGAGCGCGCCGCTGCCCGCCTTCACGAGCAACGAGTCCACATGGCCGTGGTAGCAGCCGTTGAACTTCACTATCTTCCCACGCCCCGTGAAGCCGCGTGCGAGCCGGATGCACGACATCGTGGCCTCCGTGCCGCTGTTCACCATGCGGACTTTCTCGATGCTCGGCACCCACTCGCAAATCGTCCGCGCCATCTCCACTTCGGAGGGATTCGGGATGCCGAAGCTCACGCCGTTTTTCGCCGCACCCGCGATGGCATCCAGCACCACTTGCGGCGCGTGGCCGAGGATCGCCGGGCCCCAAGTGCCCACGTAATCAATCAGCTCGCGGCCATCCACGTCCCATACTTTGCAGCCCTTCGCGCGCTCGACGAAAAACGGCTCTCCGCCCACCCCACGAAAGGCGCGCACGGGTGAGTTCACTCCACCGGGAATGTAGCGGCGGGCTTCGGCAAATAGTTCTTTAGATCGGCTCATCCGCGCACCAAAGCAGGTCGCCGCATCGGCTGGAAAGACATTCGACATTCCTCGCCCGACATTCGACATTCCGCCGATGCCTTTCACACCTGCACAACTCCGCGCCAGCCTTGGCGGCGTCATCGCTTTTCCCGTCACACCATTCGACGCAAAGCTCCGGCTCAACTTGCCCGGCCTTCGCAAAAACCTCCGCAAGCTCGTCAAACACGACGTCTGCGCCATCGTCGTCGGCGCGGGCACTGGCGAGCTGCACTCACTTTCCACCGAGGAGCATCTCGCCGTGGTAAAGGCCACGCTGGAAGAAGTCGCGGGCCGTCGCCCCGTGCTCGCAGGCGTCGGCTTCAGCCCGCAGACCGCGCAAGACATGGCGAAAAGCTGCACGGATGCTGGTGTGGACGGCATCCTCATTTTCCCGCCCTACTACCCCGGCGATGCGAATGACGACGGCATGTTCGCCTACTACCGCGACACCGCCGCTGCGACCAAGCGCGGCGTCATCATCTACAGCCGCGACCACGCGAACTTCTCGCCCGCCGCCGTCGAGCGGCTCGCCACAATCCCGAACCTCGTCGCGTTCAAAGACGGGCAGGGCGACATCCGGCGCTTCCAGCAAATCATGACTCGCGTGGGCGACCGACTGCACTGGATCGGCGGCGCAGGCGACGACTGCGTGCCCGCTTATTACAGCGCCGGAGTCCGCACCTACACGAGCAGCATCGCCAACGTCGCCCCGCGCCTCTCGCTGCGCCTGCACGAGCTGGCCAGCGCCCGCACACCCGCCGCAGATGCGGAGCTTTCCGCGATAATGAAGACGCTCGTCGTCCCGCTCTACGCCTTCCGCGCGCGGCGCAAAGGCTACGAAGTCTCCGTGATGAAAACGCAGATGGACCTCAGCGGCCAAGTCGGCGGCAGAGTCCGCCCCCCGCTCAACGACATCAAGCCCGAGGAGCTGGAGGAACTGCGCGCGACGATGAAAGCGTGGGAGCCTTGGCTTTAAGCAAGTGGCCTCCCATCATCATCTCCAATTCGTTCAACTTCCCCATGAACAACACGGAGAGCGCATTTCCACGCCAAACAGCGGGGATCCCGATTATGACAGCCCGAGTTGGTGCTTAAAGGACCACGTGAAAGCGCGCAGGGTCAGCTCGAACAGATTGCACGGTTTAGCGAGGAAGTCGCTACTGCCGCACAGGGAACTTTGCGCTCGGCTTTCGATGCAGTCGCTACCTGTGAGGATCAGGATCGGCGTCTTCGCGTGGTTTGGGATCGCACGGATGGCCTTGCACACTTCGAGCCCATCAATGTCCGGTAGCCCGAGGTCGAGGATGATCAGATCGAAGCGGCACTCCCCAAGAATCGTGAGGGCTTCTTTCGCATCGGCGCAGCCAGTGGCGGGCAATCTTGCGAACTCAAGTGCGGCGATCATTGCCGGGAGAAAGTCCACGTCGTCCTCTACGGCGAGAACGCTGGGCAACGGGAGGTTTTCGCATCGAGCGAGGTTCTCCGGTTCAAGGATCCGGGCGAACGCATCGACGGCGTGTGATATCGTGCGAAGGATACTGGGGGGAATTTCTTTCCCAGACTGCGAAACGTCGCGCAATAGCCCTTCGAGAGCCTTCGCCATGCGGCCAGTCGGATGAGTTCCGAGGACGTTGGATTTTTCGACGAGATGCTTGGCGAGTAGGAGCATCTCACTACGCGATTCTTGCTCTTGAGTAAAACTGCTGGTGAGAGGGCGCATTTTCCCGACGATTTCTGCGAAATATCGGAAGACATCCCCATTGGGCGATGTCTCGACGACTTTTGCGATTGGGGCAGCCATTCGCACGGTGCCGCTGGGCGTCACGTTGACGGCAGTTGGCTGGAACGGAATGGGGGCGACTTTAATTGGGACGGTTTCCTTGAGCCCACGATCAGCGACTCTGTTGTCGGAGTAGGTCTGCAACAGGCTGCGCAGCATCGCGATTTCGCCGCGAAGCGTATCGTTCTGCCGGTGAAGGTCATCCCGCTCACCGGTGACTGCCCGAAGCTTTTCGCTGTGCTCGCTAGGTTCCTCGCTACCTTTTGAGCGCATGATGAGTTTCGCCGATCCAAGAATTTCGATTTGCTGTTTCTGCGCGGCAAGTTTTACCAGAAGTTCGTCGTTTTGAGCTCGGAGGAATCCGATGTTCTTACGCAGCGTATCAAGGTCGGTTCCCGTTATCGGTCCAGTGACCTTTGCGTGGTCTGGGATAAAATCGCACTCCACCGTGCCAAAAGTGATTTTGCACGCTTCCGTAAGGTCCACCTCGGAGATGACCCTCTGCCCGTTGAGGAAGGAGTGGTTGGTCGATTCGAGATCGCGAAGAACGTAGTGCCCATTTACAGGGAACAGCTCTGCGTGGATGCCAGACACTGTTCCGTGGTTGATCTGGATTCCATTTTCCGCTCTCCGACCTACGGAAATGCGAGTTCCACTGAGTGTGAAACTCAGGTCACCCTTTTCTGGATGTTTGATTAAAAGTTTTGGCATGGGCTGCGATTCGGTAAGTCTCGCACCCACTCCAAAAGCACATCCGATGCCCGATTTTCCGTTTGCGACGCGAGAGGTGAAAATGATGCGAGGGCTTCGGTTTTCGTCGCATCGAACAGCGGCATCAGTGCCCAGAAAAGGTTCGGACGACTCCTGCATGAATTGCCGGAGTCGTCCGAGAAAAGAGCCCTATTTGGCGGATGTTAGTTCGAGCGGAGTCTGCCACCAGGCTGCCAGAAGAACTCCTGCCAAGTCCCCGCACGCCAGAGTGCGCGGCGGGAGTTTTCGCCTTTCGCGGCATCGGCCTGGGCACGGCGTTCCCCGCGCACGACGTTTTCGTATTCAGTATTCCACGGCCCGCCGTGTCCCTTGGGCTGGAAGTCCTTGCGGTGGTTGTAGAGGGTGTTGGTGTTGGTGCATCCGGTGGTGAGCACTGTTGTGGCGGCGCAGAGCGCCAAAAGGGTGAACTTTTTCATAAGTCCGGCGACAAAATCAGATTCGCCGTAATCCGTCAACGGGACCGTGGAAAGAAATCCGCAATTTAATGAACGAGGCTCTTGTAGAGGCTCACGGTGCGCCGCGCGATGGCGTCCCAGCCGAAGTGCTCTTCCACACGCTTGCGGCCCGCTTTACCCATACGCTCGCGGAGCGGGGCGTCGGCCATAAGCTCGTTCACGCGGGCGGCGAGGTCGCGAGCAAACTGCTCGGGCTGTGTGGCTTCAAAGGGCGACTCTGTCATCTGTTCGAGCGGCACGAGGTAGCCAGTTTCTCCGTGGACGATGACTTCTTTCATCCCTCCGACAGCGCTGGCGACGACGGCCGTTTCGCATGCCATCGCTTCGAGATTGATGATGCCGAATGGCTCGTAAATTGACGGGCAGCAAAAGGCGGCGGCTTGGCTGTAGAGTTCGATCTTCTCCGTGTTGGTAATTAGCTGATCAATCCAGAAAACGCCCGCCCTTTTCTCCTGCGCGACGGCTACTGCGGCTTTCATTTCGGCGGCGATTTCTGGCGTGTCGGGGGCTCCTGCGCAGAGGACAACCTGGAAGCCGGGGGCCATGTGCTGGATGGCACGGACGAGGTGGACGATTCCTTTTTGCCGCGTGATGCGCCCGACGAACAGAACGTAGGGCTCGCGGGGGTTGATGCCGTATTTCTCCAGCGCGGAGGTCGTCTCGACGCGGTGGTATTCCGCGAGGTCAATGCCGTTGTAAATGACCGGCACGCGCTCCTTCGGCACGTCGAAGTAGCGCAGGATGTCCTCTCGCGTCCCTTCCGAGACGGCGATGACGGCGTCTGCCATCTCGATGGCAGTCTTTTCCACCCAGCAGGAGAAATCGTAGCCGCCGCCGAGTTGCTCGCGTTTCCATGGCCGCAGGGGCTCTAGCGAATGGACGGTGAGGACGAGCGGGATGCCGTAGTTGAGCTTCGCGATGATGCCGCCGAGATGCGTGTACCACGTATGGAGATGCACGAGATCCGCATCCACCGCCGTGGTATTCCAATCCAGCCCGCGCTGAATCGCGGCAAAGACAGAATGCAGCGCCTTCGGAGCCGTGTAGCCCGCCGTGTCGCAGCCAAAGCCCGTGGCCTTCAGCGTGGCGAGGTCGAGCCGTGGTTCACGCGCCGCTTTCCCATAGCAGCGGACTTCTACATCAATGAGCTTCGCCAGCTCGCGAGAGAGGTAATCTACGTGCACGCCAGCTCCTCCGTAGATGGTGGGCGGATATTCGTTGGTCAAAAAGAGCGCTTTCATTTCGTAGCGCCGATATGCCGTAAGCGCGTGCTAAATGTCCATCCGGCATTCCTGTGGGGTAGAGGTTTTGGCAGTCACTCGCCGATGTGAGTTTTACACGATGATGAGCTTCAGCGGTGTGGGTGCGAGCGTGGTGATGAGACCGCCGCTCTTCACGATGATAAGTCCATCGATTGCTGTGTCGCCGTCCCCGAGGAGGAAGCCGACGGTGCCGACGTTATCGACAAAGTCGAAGATGCCGGAGTTCACGTTGTCGGCACCGAAGACACTGGCGTGGACATTGTTGATCTGCGTGACGGCGTTGGCGGCGGTGAGATCATCTGCAACGGTGTTCTTGTTCACTGCGAGGATCGCAGCGATGCGTGTGGCGGTGACGTTTACGATGCTGCCCGCAGCGCCCGTGGTGGCTCCAGTGCCGCCGGTACCTGCGAATAGCCCACCCATCTGCGCGGTGCCGATGCCGAATTGCGAATTACCGAGCGCATCCAGACCTTTACCGAAGTTGCCAATATCGCCGATGATGGTGACATCGTGGACGCTGCCGCCGATACCGCCTGTGGCGCTGGCACCGCCATCGCCCCCCGCGCCACCGCGGATAACCTGAGCGAAGCGAGCGACCGTAGCCGAAATCTTCTGCACGTCGCCGCCCGCGCCGCCGACAGCAGTTGAGGAGGCAAAACTACCGCCGTCACCGGCTATGACGCTTAGGATGCTCAGCTTGCCGGTGACGTTCTCGACTAAACCACCCACGCCACCGACAGTGGACCCTAAGCCGCCGCCCCCGCCGGCAACATTGAGCGTGGATGTGGGGCCAGCGAGCGAAACTCCGGAAACCTTGCCGCCAGCGCCACCAGCCGCGCCGGCGCTGTCGCCACCGACGCCTCCGAGAACGGTGAATTCCGCATAGGTCTTTTTGTCCGTAAGTTTCAGCTCTGAGACAATGCCCGCAGCGCCGCCAGCTCCGCTCCCGGCGTCGCCACCCGCGCCGCTACCAAAGGAGAGCGTCGCACCCGTGCCCGCATTCCCCGCGAGCGTAGAGGCGGCGACTAAGAGCGAGCCGCCCGTGCCTCCGGGGCCGCTGCCCGTATTGACGCCACCGTCGCCTCCATCAGCGCTGAAGAGTGCTTGGAGTGAACCATTAAAAGTGAACGTGAGACCGCTCGCGAGGCCGCCCGCACCGGCGGCATTCGCACTCGCAGAATCACCGCCGTTTCCTGCTGTGGCGTCGAACGTTCCCAAGTGTACCGCACCGCTGACGAAGTTCACGCCGGCGAGGTCGCCGCCTTTTCCTGCCGCTCCGGTGGTCCCGCTCCCACCCACTCCGCCGGTGAGCGCTGTGAGGCCGACAAGGGCGAGAGGTCCGACCGCGATGCTCGGCTTGAGCAGCGAACCGCCGATGCCTCCGGTCGCTCCGCTGCCCCCATTGCCGCCGCCGATGATGATGTCGTGATTGGTGATGGCGCCGAGCTTCGCGCTGAGTCCTTGTGCCGTGCCTCCATTGCCCGCGATACCTGCGGTCGCGCCGCCCCCACCACCCGCCCTGTAGGTAAAGCTGCCGTTCAGAGCGCCAAGCACCGTGATCGCAGTGGTATCGAGCAGGCCACCCGCGCCGCCGCTGCCACCAGCAGTGCCAGCAGTTCCGCCCGCGCCGGATAGAACGCTCACATCATCCACGACCGGCACAGAAAGCATCAAGCGCCCGAGCGCGCCGCCGGTGCCACCGTCTCCACTCGTCGCTGCGTTGCCGCCTTTTTTGGCCTCGATATTCGCGGTGCCGGCGATATGGCGTTTCACGGCAATTTTGACATCGACGAGGTTCCCCCCACGTCCGCCATCGCCAGCGCCCGTGCTCACATTTCCGCCGAAGCCGCTGACGATGCTGACATCGCCTCCGATCTCCAAAGCCGCGATGTTGAGCATGAGCACATCACCGCCGCGTCCTGCATCCGCGCCGCGAGAACCAAAAGCAGAGCCCGCCGCCAAGTTCATGCCGCCGATGGTGTCCGAGACCGAGACGCTGCTTAGTTTGAGATCCCCGCCCGCGCCGCTCGCACCGGTGCCACTGTTCACCACGCCGCCGCTTCCGCCGAGCAAGGTTACGGTGTTGAAAATGTTCGCCGCGCTGATTTTCACGCCAGTCACCATGCCCCCCGCACCGCTAGTCCCCGCAGTTGCATTACCGCCATTGCCACCGACAGCGTTCACCGAAAATACGACATCGCCCTTCACCGTGGAGGTGAAATCGGACAGCACGCCCGCTGCTCCACCCGTGCCGCCGTTGCCGCCCGCGCCGGATACCGCACTGATGCTATCGCTGACTGCGCCTGCGCTGAATTTCACCGGACCAAACGCTCCACCAACACCGCCCGCGCCGCTGCCTGTATTACCACCGTCGCCTGCACTCGCGTCGAGAGACCCGACGGTCCCACCCGCCGCGATGATCGCATCGCGAAGGAAGCCGCCCGCACCGCCCGCACCACTTCCACTCCCCGCGCCCGCTGCGCCGCCGGCGACCGTCACGGTGCCCGCGATTCCGCGCACGACTGTGGCGGAGAAAAGCGAGTTGCCGCCACCAGCGCCACCACTGGCATTCGTAGGCCCGCCCGCGCCGCCGACTCCGCCGAGCGCTGAGACGCTGCCGCCGACTTCACCAGCCTTGAATTTCACCCGCGTCAGCAAGCCGCCAAAACCGCCCGTGTCGCTGCCGTCGGCATTACCGCCATCACCTGCGTCTGCGGTGAAGCCGCCAGCCGTGCCCGCGACCGTGGCGCTCACATCGCTGAGGTCGCCGCCTTTTCCACCCACACCCGCCGTGCCCGACGTGGTGGTGCCGCCATTGCCCGAAGTCACATCGATCGTGCCGGTGCCCGCAGCGCTGAGCGTGAAGAATCCTAGCGCACCGCCTACGCCGCCAGCCCCCGTCGCTGTACCATTGCCACCGTTACCCGCTGCCGCCGTCGTTGAAGCGCCGATGGTCCGCGCCACCTTCACTCCAAAAGTCGTGAGCGCACCGCCGATGCCGCCCGTTGCTCCACTGCCGCCACTGCCCGCAAACCCGGAAACACCGCCGAGCACCTGTGCTGCGCCGACCTTCACACCGGAAAATATCCCGCCTGCTCCGCCCGCATCGCTGCCTGCTCCGCTGCCGCCATTCCCTGCGCTCCCGCTGAAGCTGCCGATGACTCCCTTCGCTACGACGGTGACAGCGCTGAAGTCACCACCCTTTCCTCCCGCGCCGGAGGTGTTGTTCCCGCTACCGCCGCTATTCGCCGCTAAAGAGATCGCTCCCGCCGTACCGAAGCTTGCAGTGAAATGGTCCAACGCGCCGCCCATTCCGCCCGCGCTCGTGCCGTGGCCTGCGCCGCCGCTGCCGCTGGTGGCGCTCACCGCATCCACGCTGCCAATTTTCAACGTCGTATTACTGAGCGCTCCACCATTCCCGCCCGTGCCGGCTGTATTGCCCGCGCTGCCAGCGTTACCGCCGGACAGTGCGAGATCACCGGTGATTTTCGCAGCCGTAAGTTTCACGAGGTCCAGCAAGCCGCCGTTTCCACCGTTTCCGGTCAGGCGTCCCGTGACGCCATCTCCGGCATCCACACTCACGTTGCCAAAGATATTCGTAAGCGTGAGTGCGACGTTCGACACATCGCCTCCGCGTCCGCCGTTGCCAGTTCCGGTGCCGCCTCCGCCCTTCGTGCCGCCATTGCCGCCAATCACAGCGAAATTGCCGAACTGCTTCCCTATCGTGGCCGTGACGTCGCTCAGGTTGCCGCCGCCGCCGGTCGAGCCCGTATTGTTCGTGGCGATCGCGCCGCCCTGCCCGGAGCGGATCGTGAAGTTGCCATCCATCAGGGTCTTCACACTCGCCGTGATTCTGCTCACCGTGGAACCGCTGCCCGAGAGTCCGCCCTCGGATGCGCCGCCGGTATTGCTCGCCCCAAGCGTCACGCCACCGTGGACCTCCACGGCGGAAAAAGTAATGCCCTGCACCGCACTACCGGCGCCTCCATTGCCCGCTGTCTCACCCCGCCCACCGACGCCGGAAACGACGGTGGTGTCTCCGACGAGCAGGCTCATCGAGGTGATTTTCACCTCTGCCAACGATCCAGACGCTCCACCGTTTCCGCCGACGGTATTCGACGCCGCGCCACCTGCGCCGCTGGTGACGTCGATATTCCCAAACATCTGCGCAAAAGAAATCTCGACGCCCGAGAGAGCGCCACCATCACCGCCATTGCCGCCCGCAGCCCCGTTGGAAGCCCCGCCCGCACCACTCTTCACGCTGACATTTCCCGTGATCACTTTCCCCCCAATCGTGATGCCCGAAACCGCGCCACCCGTGCCACCTGTCGCGAGGTTGCTCGCGCTTGCCAGACCACCCGCACCGCCGGTGATGGCGATTGCTTCAAAGGCATCGGAAATCGTGACGTTCGTAATCGCCCCGCCATTCGCGCCGTTGCCCGTCGTTCCATCAAGCCCCGCACCCGCAGTGATCGTATTTGCCCCGCGCGCGAGTGTGAGGTCGGTGATGTTTCCTCCCGCGCCGAGCGGCGCAAAAGTATTCACACTGAGTGCACCGCCGCCGAAACTGATCGTGTTCCCATTCTGCGCGGTGCCGCTCAGGACTTTGTTGACGCTGGAGTTTTGAAACGGCGCATACACTCCCTTGCCGACAGTCACGTCTGTGATGTTGTTTCCCGCCGAAATCGTGCCCGTGACGACTCCCGCGAGATCGAGCTTCGCAATG
Organism: Prosthecobacter debontii; assembly: GCA_945905735.1. Lineage (GTDB taxonomy): Bacteria > Verrucomicrobiota > Verrucomicrobiia > Chthoniobacterales > Chthoniobacteraceae > SXWH01. The sequence goes on from CAMDQC010000003.1 coordinate 35,894, forward strand.
GATGCCGCCTCCAGCGTGAACTTGCCGCCCGTGAGCAATACCTCATTCGTCCCCGGCTTGAGGACGGTGGAGATGCTGCCCGCGACATCCGTCTTGATGACTCCTTTGAACCCATCGCTCACTGCGAGCCCCGTCAATTCATCCGGCGAAAACACCCCATCGCCATCGCGATCATTGAGGAACACCATCGCATTCCCGGCTTCAATCTGCACGAGCAGCAAGTCCGTCGCCTCCTGCGTTCCGTTCCGATTGGAGTCGAAAAATATCCTATCCGTCGCGCCAGCGAGGAACGCAAAATCCACGAGCACGTTCGCTGCGGCATTGATCTCGTTCGCCTGATCCATCGCGCTCAGCGTGGGATTTCCGACGTCCACTGCCTTCAAGTCCACCGCGCTCACAAGGAAAGTGGCGGGTGCGATGCGGGTTTCGAGAGGTTCAGGATGCGTGTGTGCTTTCATGGAGAGGCGAGTTGTGATGTGAAGCCTGCGACGGGCTCGCCGCACGGCCTGCGTTGGTAAATCATACCCGAGCCAAAAAGGCGAAGGATTATCCCCACGCCAATTACCTTCTCTATACCCCGGCAGTTCGCCTTCGGGCGGCAGAGCGGTAAAACGTCAGCAACGTCCCCCACTCGTGCAAAGCTCTCACCCTACTTGCGATACTACTTCCTGTTCTCGGCGACGAACTCCGCCATGCGCTCCATCGCGATTTTGATCTTATCGAGACCGGTCGCGTAGCTGCATCGGATGTGACCTTCGCCGCTCACTCCGAAGGCAGGGCCGGGGACGCAGGCGACTTGCTTTTTCTCCAGCAGGCCGAGGGAGAATTCGCGGCTGGTCATGCCGGTGGAGCGGATGTCGGGGAAGACGTAGAATGCGCCGAGGGGCTTGAAGCAGGGGAGGCCCATGTCGTTGAGGCTGCGGACGATGTAGTTGCGCCGGGCTTCGTATTCTTTGCGCATCATTTGGACGTCGTTTTCGCCGCTTTCGAGGGCTTCGATGGCGGCGTCTTGGGCCATGGTGTTGGCGCAGAGGATGGCGTATTGGTGGACTTTCATCATGGCCTCGGTGAGGGCGGCGGGGGCGCAGGCGTAGCCGATGCGAAAGCCGGTCATGGCGAAGGCTTTGGAGAATCCGTGGAGGAAGACGCAGCGATCCTTCATCCCCGGCAATGCAGCGATGCTGAAGTGCGATGCGCCGTCGTAGGTGAGTTCGCTGTAAATTTCGTCGGTGAGGACGATGAGGTCGTGGGCCACGCAGAGCTTGGCGATTTTCTCCAGCTCCTCGCGGGTCTGGGTCGCGCCCGTGGGGTTGCAGGGGAAGTTCATCATCAGCACTTTTGACTTGGGAGTGATGTGCTTGGCCAGCTCTTCGGCGGTCATGCGGAAGTTGTCGGCGGGGTGTGTGGGGACGGCGACGGGGACGCCGTGGGCCATGACGACGCTGGGGCTGTAGCTGACGTAGCAGGGCTCGTGGTAGAGGACTTCGTCGCCGGGATTGACGAGCGCGCGGAGTGCGAGGTCGAGCGCTTCGCTGACGCCGACGGTGACGATGATTTCTGTCTTCGCGTCGTATTTTACGGCAAAATGCTTCGCGACGTATTCGGCGATGCACTCGCGCAGGCGGGGCAGTCCGAGGTTACTGGTGTAGCCGGTGTGGCCGCGCTCTAGCGAGTAGATGGCGGCCTCGCGGATGCGCCAAGGTGTGTGGAAGTCGGGCTCGCCGATTCCGAGCGAGATGACGTCCTTCATGCTCTGGACGATCTCGAAGAAGTCCCGGATGCCGCTGCGCGGAATGTCCCGGATGTGGTTTGCGATGTGTTTGGAAATGGTCATTTGAAAAATAGAGATTGATTGCGTGTGTGTGCGACGGCTCGGTGTCGGGAGGCTTGCCGCGCGCGGGTTCCGCTCCGTCTTTTTATTGAAAAGACACCCCGGCGCGGCGACGCGCAATCGCCGCCGCTCGTGCGTTCAAACTCTCTGCCATCGCCCACATCACGGTGCGACCGCGAGCCTCTGCGGCCCGACCTCCCGTCTGAGTTCCACTCCGTTTTCCTTGTACGCCTTCAGGCGAAAATGGGTGACGGTGCTGATGACGCCTTTGAGCGTGCTCAGCTTCTCCGAAACGAAGCCCGCGACTTCGTGCAGCGTCGCGCCTTCCACGACGACGTGGAGGTCGTAGCCGCCGCTCATGAGGTAGCAGCTCAGCACCTCGGGGAAGCGAGCCACGCGCTCGGCAGTCTTATCAAATCCACCCTCGCGCTCCGGCGTGAGCTTTACCTCGATGAGTGCCGTCACGCGCTCCTTCGCGACCTTCTGCGGGTCCACGACGGCCTGGTAGCCGAGCACGACGCCGTCTGCCTCCAGCTTCGCGATACGCGCGATGACTTCGTGCTCGGTCAGGTTCGCAGACTTGGCGAGGTCGCTGACGGAAGCACGGGCATTGTTGCGCAAAAGTGGCAGAATTTTATCCATGAAAGGCGTGGAGAAGTCGGCGGGAAACCGCTGCGCGGCAAGCCAAAAGAGCGAGTGCATCGTGGACATCTCGCTGCGAAACGCGCTACACAGCGGCGAGATTCACTTTGAATAACGCACCGCACAACACGTCCAACGGAGAGCCCGGCATTCCTGCCGAGAGCGCGAACGATCTCGCCTTGGTCGCCAGCGCACAGAGCGGGGATACTGTGGCATTCGATGCGCTCATTACAAAATACCGACAACGCTGCTTTGCCATGATTTACCACATGACCAGAAACGAAGAAGACGCTTGGGACCTCGCCCAAGATGGCTTCGTGAAGGCGTGGAAGAGCCTTGCGAACTTCCGCGGGCAGTCGGGCTTTTATACGTGGCTGTATCGCATCATGACGAACGTCACGCTCGACTGGCTGCGCAAGAAACACATCCGTGGCGGGCAGGAGTTTGACGACTCCATCGGCCTCCGCAAAATCGAGCCCGCCGCCACGACCGCGCCCAAGCCGACGATGGAACCCGCCGCACGCATGGCCGACGCGGAGATACGCCAGCGCATTGATGCGGCCATCGAGAAACTCTCGCCCGAGCACCGCGCCGTCATCGTCCTCCGCGAGATCGAGGGGCTCGAATACCAAGAAATCGCCGACGCGCTCGGCTGCTCCATCGGCACCGTGATGTCCCGCCTTTTTTACGCCCGCAAGAAACTGCAAACGCTACTCCAAGACATCTATGAACAACTCTGAACCGACACTCACAAAGCTGGAGGAGACTCTCACCGCCTACCTCGACGGGAAGCTCTCGCCCGCAGACGCCGCCACGTTTGAAGCGGCACACCCCGAAGTCGCTGCCGAGCGTCGCCAGCACGAGCAACTGCGGGCGGCATTGGCAAAAGAAGCGCCCGCTCTTTCGCATGGCGATTTTTTCAATCACCAAATCCTTCGCGAGATCAGCCCAGCGCCTTCGCCGGTAAAGCGCGCGGCATTCCCGCTTTGGCGGCTCGCCTTTGGCGCTGCGGCTTGCATGCTTGCGGCAGCGGGCATTTTCTTCGCGTTTGTGGGCCCGCAAAAATCCCGCAGCAGCGACTACTACGCCCAAGTCCTCAGCGTGAAAGCGGGCGACCCGGACATCACCGCGCAACTCGTCGAAGCCGGTGGCGTCGCCGTGGTCTGGATTGACGGGCTCGACGCGCTGCCTAGCAACTACGTGCTGGAATGAAGCACCTCGCCGCCATTTTCCTACTCCTCGCCACCTCGGCCATCGCGGACGACAAAGTCTGGAGCGCCGTCGTGCTCGCCAGCAACCCGGCGAAGGGCAAAGCGCCTAAAGCCCCACCTCCTGAACTCGCGCCGTTTGCCGCGAGGCTGAACAAGGTTTTCGGCTACCAGCAGTTTGAGATCATCGGCTCGGCGACGAAGGCGATGGACGATCAAAAAGAACGCTGGCTCGTGCCCAGCCAGAACTTCTGGGTCGGCGCGCTGGCCCGCAGAGAAGGCGCGGGGTATTTGCTAAACCTTGAGTTTTACCACGACAAACGCCGCATCGTGGAGACGGAGGCCAAGCTCGGCCTCGACAGCCCGCTCTTCGTCCGTGGCCCGATGCACGAACGCGGCCAACTCATCGTGGTTTTTGAAGTGAGGAAGTAACGCGCGGTTGTTTCAGCGTTCGCCTTTCAGCGAAGCAAACGCTGCGAGCGCGGCAACCCGCGCGGCCGCATGGTCCACGATAGGGCGCGGGTACTCGCGCCCGAGGACGACGCCCGCCGTTGCCAGCGTCTCCGCCGGAGCCTCCCACGGGCGATGCAGCCAGCGGAGCGGCACGCGCTTCAACTCCGGGCACCAGCGCCGCACGTAGAGCCCTTCGGTATCGAATTTCTCGCCTTGGCTGGAGGGATTGAAGACGCGGAAATACGGCGCGGCGTCCGCCCCGCAGCCCGCCGTCCACTGCCAGCCGAGCGTGTTCTGCGCGAGGTCCGCATCCACCAGCGTGTCCCAAAACCACCACGCACCTTCCGTCCAAGAAATGAGCAGATCCTTGACGAGGAACGACGCCACGATCATCCGCACGCGATTGTGCATCCAGCCCGTCGCCCATAGTTCCCGCATCCCTGCATCGACGATGGGGTAGCCCGTCTGTCCACGCTGCCAAGCAGTGAGAGACTGCATATTATCCCGCCACGGGAATCGCTCAAACTCAGGCCGCAACGGCTCCTGCGGCGTATGTGGAAAATGGTAGAGCAAGTGATGGGAAAACTCGCGCCAACCCACTTCCGTGAGGAACCGCGACTCGCGCCAGCCAGGAATCCCCGAGTCGCGTGCGGCGTGCCAAATTTGCCGTGGGCTGAGTTCCCCAAAATGCAGATGCGGCGACAGACGCGAAGTGCCCGGCACGCTCGGGATGTCGCGTGTCGTGCCGTAGTTCGCAGCGGTTTCTCGCAGAAAATGGGAGAGCCGTTCGTGCGCGCCCGCTTCACCCGGCGTCCATGCGGCGCGTATCCCGTCGGCCCAGTCGATACGCGGCAGGAGCTCCAGCGCATCGAGCGGCAGAGACTCCGGCCAGCGAGCGGGCGCGGGGATGTGCGTCGGCGCAGCCAAAGCCTCGGCGGGCTCCGGCTTCGTGAGGCAGTGACGCCAAAACGGAGTGAAAACTTGGAACGGTTTCTTGGATTGATTCTGCACCGTCCACGGCTCGTGCAGCAGCGCGCCGCAAAAGCTCGTGACCGTCAACCCAGCACGAATCAGCGCATCTTTGATCTTCGTATCCCGCGCGATGACGGCGGGCTCGTAGCGGCGAGTCCAGCAGACGGTTTCCGCTCCCGTTTCCTCCGCCAGCGCGAGCAGCGTCTCCAGCGCCGGGCCGCGCCTGATGATGAGCCGCGAGCCAACGGCACGGAGCGAATCGTCGAGCGACTGAAGCGACTGATGGAGCCACCAGCGCGTCGCGCCGCCGGGTCGCCAAGGCTCCTCCGCCTCGGGTTCCCATATAAAGACAGGCACGACCGCCCCCTCCGCGATGGCGCTATGGAGCGCAGGATGATCGCCGAGCCGTAGATCGAGCCGAAGCCAGAGAATGGTAGATTTCACACGGACAAAACGCCGCTGCCCGCGATGAAGATGCAAGGCATCTCTGCGAATGGGGAGAAACGCGGTTGATGTCTGCACGGCTTTCTTTCACGGTGCGCGCATGGCCAATGAAAAACGTTTCGGCTGCCTCGGCATTTTGCTCACGGTGGTCCTCTGTCTCAGTCTGCTCTTTAATGTGCTCTTCGTCGTCGGTGGTGTCTTCGGGATGACGGGCAATTCGCTCCTTTTGCGCGAGCATCCGCTCACTCCGCCCTTGAGCGTCGGCTTGAAGACAAAGATTGCCGTCATCCGCCTCTCGGGGCTCATCTCGAATTTCGGGGGAGGCAGCATCGGGGAATCAATGGTCGAAGATATCAAAATCCAACTCGACCACGCGGTGAAGGACCAAGATGTGAAAGCCATCGTGTTAGCGATTGACTCACCTGGCGGCGAAGTCACCGCGAGCGACATCATCTACAATGCAGTAAAAGCAGCGCGGACGAAAAAGCCCATCGTCGTAAGCATGGGCTCCACTGCGGCCAGCGGCGGCTACTACGTGGCGTGTGGGGCGAGCTACATCGTGGCACACGATACGACGTTCACCGGGAGCATCGGCGTGATCATGCAGACGCTCAATTACTCCGAACTTTTCGGCAAGGTGGGGCTGGAGATGGTGACGTTCAAAAGCGGGAAATTCAAAGACATGCTGAGCGGCTCGCGCGTGCTCGGGGACGAGGAGAAAACCTACGTCCAGAGCCTCGTGATGCAGACCTACAGCAAGTTCGTAGGGATCGTCGCCGAGGAGCGTAAACTCGTGGAAGCCGAGCTGCGCGCAGGCGTCGCCGATGGCCGAGTGCTGTCGGGGAAAGATGCGTTCGCCGCGAAGCTCATCGACCAAGTGGGCGACTTCGAGGCGGCAGTGAAAAAGGCGCAGGAACTCGGGCAAGCCCCCGGCGCAGCAGTCGTGCGCTACCAACTCCCAGTGAACTTCGGGCGATACCTGAGTCTCCTCGGAAAATCCGAGCCGCCCAAGAAAATCGAGGTTCAGATCGCGCCGACGAACGGGCTCAACTTGCAGCCCGGTCAGCTCTATCTCCTCCCCGGAATCTTCGCGCAGTAAGTCATGCCGCGCTTCATTTTTTTCCTCCTCGCAGTCGCGGCATTTGCGGAGGAGCCGTTCGTGTTTGAAAAGACGCCGGGGCGTTTACCCAAGGACGTGATCCCGAGCCATTACGCGATTCGTATTGAGCCGGATGTCGCTGCGGCGAAGTTCTCCGGCGCGGTGGATATTGACGTGGTGGCGACGAGAGCCACGCGCTCGTTCGTGCTCAACTCGGTAGGACTGGCGATTTCGAAAGCGACTGCGAATGCTGAGGCGCTGGCGGTGAAAGTGGACAACGCGGGACAGTTCCTCACGCTCACTGCGGCGAGCGAGCTGGCGGCAGGGAAGCACCGGCTCCACATCGAGTTTTCCGGCGCGCTGGGGGAAGCCCCGCAGGGGATTTACCTCACGCGCTACCAGCAACCCGGCGGCGAATGGCACAAGGCGGTGGCCACGCAGATGGAGCCAGCGGATGCGCGGCGGATGTTCCCGTGCTGGGATGAGCCGGTGTTCCGCGCCACCTTCCAACTCACGGCCGTGGTACCTGCAAAACACACGACTCTTTTTAACATGCCCACGGTGAGCGAACGCCCGCTGGATGCCGGTCGGCGCGAGGTCGTCTTCGGCACGACGCCACCGATGCCGAGCTATCTCGTGGCGTTTGTGTCGTCGGAACTCGACGCACTCGAAGGCGAAAGTGAAGGCGTGAAGCTGGGCTTTTTCGCCACACCGGGGAAACGCGAGCGGCTCCCGTTTGCGCTGGCGACGACGCGGCAAGTGCTGCCGTTTTTCAACGAATACTTCGGCGTGCGCTACTCGCTGCCGAAGCTCGACCAAGTCGCGTTCCCCAGCGTGGGCGCGGGCGGGATGGAGAACTGGGGCTGCATCATCTACGCGGATTTCGCGCTACTGTTTAACGAAAAGGAAAACGCCTTTCACTCGCGCCGCGCCGTCTTCGATGTCGTGGCGCACGAGATTGCGCACCAGTGGTTCGGCGACCTCGTGACGATGGCGTGGTGGGATAATCTGTGGCTGAACGAAGGCTTCGCATCGTGGATGGCGACCAAGGCCAGCGACCGCTTTAACCCGACGTGGAAAGTGTGGACGACAGCGGCGGGCGGCAAGGAAGCCGCGATGCGCCTCGATGCGCGGGCGACCACGCGCCCCATCCAGCAGCCAGTGGCGAATGAATCGGCGGCCGGCGATGCGTTCGACGAAATCACTTATCAAAAGGGGCAGGCATTCTTGCGGATGCTGGAGGCATGGCTCGGCGAAGACACGTTCCGCGAGGGGATGCGGCTGTATTTTAAGCGCCATGCCCTCGGCAATACGACGACGGCAAATCTCTGGGCCGCGCTGCACGAAGTCTCCGGCAAAGACGTGCGCGGCATGGCCGCAGGCTGGACGGAGCAGCCGGGCTTCCCGGTCATCCGAGTGCGCGCCAATGCGGACGGGGATGTGACGCTCACGCAAGAGCGGTTCACGATTCACCAGCAGTCCCCTGCCCCGCTGACGTGGAGCGTGCCGGTGCAACTCAAGGCATTCCCCTCCGGCGAGCCGACCGTGCTCCTCGTGGAAAAGGAACCGCTGATTCTCGCAAAGCAGACGCTCCCCGTGGTCGTGAATGCCAGCGCCGCCGGATACTTCCGCGTGCAATACGAAGGAGCCGCGTGGGAGCAGATCAAGCTGAACCTCACACGCCTGCCAGAAATCGACCAAATCACCATCGCCCAAGATACATGGGCGCTCGTGCTCGCAGGCCGCGCACCGCTCGCGCAGTGGCTAGAAATCGCCGAGCTTTTGCGCAATGAAGCGACGCCGCTGGTCGCATCCGAGCTAGTCAGACCGCTCGCCTTTCTCGACTCCCTCCAGCGCGGCAGCGAGCAGCGAGCAGACTTTCGCGGTCGCGCCGTGAAGCTGCTGGAGCCCATCTCCCGGCGCATCGGCTGGGACGCAAAACCCGGCGAAGAGCCCGCTGCCGAGTCGCTCCGCGTCCGTCTCATCGAGACTCTCGGTGCGTGGGGCGTTAGCACCTACCGCGCGGAAGCACAGGATCGGCTGACAAAATACCTCGCAAACCCCGCCGCGCTCACCGGCCCCCTGCGCGGCGCAGTGCTCGCCGTCGGCGGACGATACGCATCGCCCGAGGTATGGGATCGACTCCACGGGCGAGCGAAGGCGACCATCGAGACCGATCACAAATCCGAACTCTACCACGCACTCATCGCTACACGGAGCGAGCCGCTCATTAAAAAGGCGCTCGGCATCGTGCTCAGCGGCGAGCTGCCCTCGCGCCAATCCACCCGCCTCCTCCGCGACATCGGCGGCGGCGACTTCCCCGAGCTCGCTTGGGCATTTGCCCAAAATAACCTGCCCGCCCTGCTGGAGAAACTCTCCGCGCTCGACGCCAACCGCTACATCCCATCCCTCTTCAACGCATTCAGCGAAGAATCCCGCGCCGTGGAACTCGAAGAATTTGTGAAAGCGAATCTCCCGCCCACAGCGCACCACGCGGCAACGATCGTCGCCGACGAAGTGCGCTTCCGCGCCGAGAGCAAGCGACGACTGCTGCCGCAACTCGCGGCTTGGATGGCGGGGAAGTGACGCGACGATGAGTCGCAGGGGACGCGTCGCTACGCGAAACTGCCCTCGCCCGCCAATGCCTCTTTAATGAAGGCGAGAATCTCCCGCCTCCCCATCCGCCCCTCCAACGATGTGCTAAAGACCTTGGGCGACTCCGCGCACCACGCCGAGATGTGCCCGAGGAAAAGCTCGGTGTGCTTTTGCAGCAACGCCGGTTTCACCTTGTCCGCCTTACTAAAAACCAGCGCAAACGGAACAGACTCCCCGACCAACCACTCCACAAACTCCAAGTCGATCGCTTGCGGAGGATGCCGCGAATCGATCAACACAAACACCCCCGCGAGATTCTCCCGTCCCGCCAAATACCCCAGAATCATCTGCGCGAACCGGTCGCGCCCCTGCTGGTTCGTCTCTGCATAGCCGTATCCCGGTAAATCCACGAGCGTCCACTCGTTGTTCACCGAGAAGAAATTGATCAACTTTGTATGCCCGGGAGTCGCCGATACTTTTGCCAGCGCCTTCACGTTTGTGAGCATATTCAGCAACGAAGACTTCCCAACATTCGACCGCCCAATGAAAGCGAACTCGCGCAACTCCGACACCGGGCACGACGCCAAATCCGGCGCACTAATTTGAAATTTGGCAGAACTGACATTCATGGATTCAAGGGCACAGTAATTACGCACGGCGTAATTGGGAACTGCCGTTATGGAATATTTCCCCAGTAGCGCCAACGAGCCCACCTTGAGTGATGGTTGCGCCACCATGATCGCCATGCTAAACACCAAAATATGAAAGCTCCGCTGATTTCCTTCCTGCTCGTCGCCACCGTTCTGCCCGCTGCTGAGTCACAGACTCCCTCCACGTCAGATTCCGCGCAGAAATACCGGGACCTAATTCGGGCGACTAAGACACCGAAGTCCCTCAGCGCGCAGTTCGCCACGCTCTGCGGCCTTTCAGCAGCGATGGATGCCGAGGTCAAACGGTCAGGCCCACACGCGATTCAATACGTAAATTACTACCGCAGTGAATCCGCAGTTCAGCCAGCCACAGGAGCATGGCCCGTTGGCAGCGTGTTGGTGAAGGAAAAGCTTGGTTTCGACTTCAAGGGAGATGCGGCACAACCGACCGCGATCGCCGGGATGATCAAGCGCGCAGCTGGCACCGCTCCAAAGACGGGCGACTGGGAGTTTTTCTGGTCGGAAAATGGCAAACTGTCCCAGAAGAGCATGGCTCACTGTGCGGGTTGCCACTCGGGCGCTGCGAGAGATTTCGTATTCACGGATTTCACGGCGCTGGCGGCGGCGAAAGACAAAAAGTAGAATTTCCTCTCGCTCGAAAACTACGGCTTGGTGCCGGTAGCCTGCGCGACTGTGGCAGGTGCGCGTTTTAGAAACGAATCGCTCGTGAGCAATGAGACGAGCAGCTCTTTGAAACTGCCGCCGCTGTTTACATACGCGGCATCGGCAGCTTGCAGGGTGGCGGCGTCGGCGAGGGATTCGTTGCGGCCCATGAAGTAGCGGATGACGTGGCGGATGAAGACCTGCCGCGCGCGGTCGCTGCCGGCGATACGGGTGATGAGTTCCTGAGGTGATTTCACCGGGCCGTCGAGTTTGGCGTCGCCGGTGCCCGTGATTGCGCCGGTGGTCACGACGGGCACGCCTTTGAAAACATCGCCGAGCGGCTTGCCTTTTTTATCCACGTTCGCGGCGGTGGATTCGCGGTCGAGCACTTGTTCTTCGGCGACGAGGCGGCCGTAGTGCTCAAACTGCTCGAAGGGCAGGCCGAGGTCGTCCATGCGGTTGTGGCATTTCCAGCACGCCTCAGCGCGGGTGACGCTGCTGACGCGGTCGCGCAGGGTGCGGTGAAATTCGTTGGGCACCATCGCGGCGACGCCAATCGGGAGGTCGGGCACGGTGCCGCCGAGCAATCGCTCACGGATGAAACGTCCGCGGCGGACGATGTCGTTGTTGAAATTTTCGCTCCACGCGATCAGCCAGCTCGGCTGCATGAGGATGCCGATGCGCGTGTTCTCTTTCTGCGTGATGGGTTGTTCCGCGGTCCATTCTTCGAGGCCGTACAGCGTCTCGATGGCAGCCTGACCTTTGTTGTTTTGCTTATTTGGCGTGACGGCCTGCGCGAGCTCCTCCTGCCGCGTTTGTTTGTTGGTCTGCGACTTCACATTCACAAACGCGAGCGGCGTCGTGAGGAGTTGGCGGAACACGTCCTTGTCCTGCTCCAGAATGTGAAGCACCAGCCGGTCGGTGTCGGCAACGTGCTGCTTCGGCTCGTGCATGACGTCCTTGGGCCGATCCTTGAAGACCTCGGTGGCATTGCCGTATTCGAAATACTCTCGGAAGAATCCGAGGATGCGCGGCTTCTTCGCTTTTGGGTCGTCGAGAATCCGGCGGACGTGTTCGGCTATTTTCTCTCGCGTGGTAAACTCGCCTTTTTCGACAGCTTCGAGAAGTTTGCCGTCGCGTTTAAACATGAGCGCGGAGCTGATGGCGGCCGCGGCCTCGCGTGGCGAGAGCATTCCATCCGCGCCGCCCATCTCGGAGCGAAACACGGCATCGGTGCGCAAAAGCACAGCGGTCAGCACGGTCCTGAGCGCACCGAAACGGTCGCCGCCCGTCGCGCACTTTTCGTAGAGCGCATAGAGACGCTCGATTTCGTCAGCCTCCGCCTTCCGCGCAACCGCGAGCTGGAACTGTTTCTGAATCGCCTTCTCGATCTGCGCCCGCGTCGGCGTGAGGGCCGGGTCCATGAGGTCGGTGAACTCCCGCACCGTGTCGTTCTTCGTTTTCACCTTGCCGTCCAAAATCTCGTGGGCGGTTTGCTTTTCCACGATGGCGTCGGCATTCCGCAGGAGGACTTCCGTCGTCGGTTCGTCCACGCGGGCGAGTGCGGCGAAGTCTTTGATGCCCCGCTCGGGGTTTGCAGTGAAAGGCTGCACGAGCCCCTTCACCCCGCCGCGCCCGACATCCTCGACCCAGCCCATGTAAGCCTCCGGGCTAAGCCGCCATAGCCGCGCTTCCGGCGCTTTTGCCGACGCTGCACTCGCTGCGGCAAAGAGCAGCTCGTGCGGCACGAGATTGCCCTGACTCGGCTTGCGCGCCGCGTGTCCGCCCATCTGCTTCGCGATCCAGCCGGTGACTGCCAGCTTTTGCGAAGCGCTCGGCTGCTTCTCCTTTTTCGGCGGCATCTCGCCATCGCGAATCTGGTCGAGCACGACAGACCAGCGCGTTCCTTCCTTCGCCATGTCACCAGCGAGATCGTCCAGCCGGATATCGCCCTTCTGCTTTTCCTCGCCATGGCACTTCGTGCAAAACTCACCGAGAAACTTTTGCAGCGTCGCCGTCTCCGGTGGCCCGGCAGCAAGCGCGGTCAATGCGCTGGCGAGGAGGGTCAGAATGAAGACCGATTTTTTCATGCAGCGTGAAGCGAACTAAGCGAGCAACTCCGAGATCGGCCCGCTCGTGTCGATGTCCTTCAACGCCGGGTCCGCTACGCCAAAGCTCTTGCGTGGAACCCCGGCGGCTTCGAGCAACGTGAGGAAAAAATTCGCCGTCGTCTTGTGTCCCTTTGCGCCGTACTTCGGCATGCACAAAAACCGTCCGCGTGTTTTGAGCCGCCCGCCGAGGTCGCCGAGGACGAGCATCGGCCAGTCGAAGCACCGGCTGTGGTGCGACTCCGCTGAGTCGCTCATATAAATGATGCACGTATTGTCGAGCATCGTGCCGTCTCCCTCGCGCACCGACTGGAGCTTCGTCGCGAGCCGCGCGATTTGCTCCATGTGAAATCGGCGAATCATCGTGGTGAGTTGTTCCGCAGTCTTTTCGTCGAGCCCCTTGCCGTGGCCGATGCTGTGTTTATCGAGCGGGATGCCGAGCCCTTTCCAGCGCACGCTGAAATACGGATCGCCGCAACCGCTCGCGAGCGTGACGACGTTTGTGAGTCCGCAAATGAGCGACGCCGCGCCGATGTCGAACATGGCATCGAGCCGGTCTGCTTCCACCTCCGATTTGTATTTATCGCCCACGACCGGCCCCTGCTCGCGCAGCGTTTTGCTGATGTCGTTGAGTCGGCTCTGACGGTTGCGCAGGTTTTCAAATGCGCCGAGATACTCGCCGAGTTTCGCGCGTTCCTCGCCATTCATCCGCGAGCTGACGCGCTTCACATCGTCGGCCATGAAATCGAGGAGGTTTCCGCGGCGCATGAACTTCTCCTTCGCCGCACCCTCGGCGGCGCTGCCGAAAATCTCCTCATACGCGAGATCCGGACGGCACCGCGTCGGCGCAGGCTGGTCCGGCCCGGCGGCGGTCGTGTTGTAAATCACCGTGTGCTCGGCACGGTCGGAAATACCGAGGCCGATCTGCGGAAAGATCCCAGGCAACGCACGGGCCAGCGCCATATCGATCGTCTCGCCAGCCGCGCCCGCCTTTCCCGAATACGCACCGAGCGCGCCGTAGTTATTCGAGTGCCCGCCGCCGCAAATGCGCCCGCTCATTCCCTGCACAATCGTCAGCCGGTCCTGAAACGCCTTGAGCGGCGAGGTGGCCTCCGACAGCTCCTGTCCCGCCAGCGCGACGTCTTCGAGCGTGTCGATGTTCGTATGCCCGTACGGATGTTTCGCCCGCGGAATCGAAACCGGCTGCGCCTGCGTCGGACTAAACCCGTTCCCTTCGAGCACAAACACAAAGCGCTTCGGCCTCGGCGCGGAGGACGCAGCGGAAAGCTGCGAAAGCAGTGGCGCGAGCAAAACGGTACCGGTGCCGAGCGTGGCACCACGGAAGAAGGTTCGGCGGGAAATGTTCGGTTTCATGGTTGGTTACGGTGTTCTCGACTCGGTAGAGGCTGTATTCTTTGCAGAAACGCGGTTGTCTCCCTCAAGTCGCGAACCCCGTAACTGGCTGGCGGGCACTCTTGTTCAGCGCGCCTTCACCGGTTTTAAGATGAGCACATGGCCGAATTTCCCGAGCTCCAAATGGAGCGCGCCTTGGGCATCGGTGGGGAGCGCTTGCGCGGGGACGATCTCTTTGTCCTTCGCGACCACGCTCACCTTCCCGGCGCGGACGGTGACGACGATACGTCCCGTCGCCTGCACTTCCGGCAGTCCAAGGCCGGTGAAAAGCGCGCCGACGGATATGGCATCTTTCGCGTCCACGCTGGCGATGAACTCGCCAGCGGGGAGCGCCGTTTCTTTTCGCTCGGTGATGTAGTCCGTCGTCATCGGCTCGGGCAAAAGCGGGACGAGGTGCTTCGGTGCGAGTTCCGGATCGGGTGCGAGTTCCTGGATGCGCATGTTGCGGAACTCCACCGGCGCGCCTTCGCTCTCGATGCTCATGTAGCCTTTGCGCGGGGAGACGCGATGCAGCGTGCTGGCGAGCGTGCCGTTCACTTCGTTCTGAATCATGCCGTCCATGCACGTGAGCCGGATGCGGTTCCACTCGCCGGTTTTGCTGGCGTTGAATGCAACGGGCATGGAGCGAATCCCGCAAGAGTCGGAGCGTCCGAATCGCGGATCGGGAATCGCCGTGGAGATCGAGCCCGGCAGCGTGAAGATGTCGCCGTGGCTCGTGTACCATGAGCCGTTGCCGAGATTGCAGACCTGAATCTCGTAGCCCTCGCGAGGGAACGGTCCGCCAAAAGCGGGAAACGCACTGTGCCGCACGAGCACGCCGGAATTCCCGCTGGTGCCTTTGCCCCCGCCCGCGCTCGGGGCCTCGGTGAGATGCCGCCACTCGTATTCGAGCACGAAGTTTTCATACGCCTTCATCGAGCGGATGACTCCAGTCGGGCCGCGCGCGATGTGCAGGACAAACTCGCCGGGCCGATCGGGATTTGGAGTGGTGGAAAGATGCGGTGCTTTGACGGACATGCTCATGCCCGTCCACTTCTCGTCGAGTGCGCCCGTGAAAAGACTCTCCCACTTTTCCCCATAAGGCTTGGGCGGCGGAAACTTCCCATCCACAACCTCGTCGGCGAAGGCTGCGAGTGATGAGATGAGCATGGTTGCGACGAGGCGCTGGTGAAGTTTCATGCGCTCGGATTAGCGAAGCGGAGGACGATGTTCAACACGAACAGCGCCGCCATTCGCACACACTCCCGCGTAGGGTGCTCGAAAGCGATGACTAGGGTAGCCGCGACCTCGCCCTTTCCATGCGCCCCGGCAACCCGCTCCTTCTCCAGCCCCGCGACGCCAGCGAAGTGTGGATCGCCTCGCCCAAGCTCCTCGGGCGCATCCTCCTCCGCGACCGCCTCCGCCCCGAGAGCCGCGACCTCATCGCCCAGCTCCACGCAGCGGGCATCAAGACCATCATGCTCACCGGCGACAAAAGCGGCGCGGCACAAGAAATGGGCCGCGAGACCGGCGTCGGCGAAGTCCTCAGCCAGTTCCGTCCCGAAGAAAAAGTCGCCGCCATCCAGCGGCTGAAAGCGAACGGTGCCACCGTCGCGATGATCGGCGATGGCGTCCTCATGAACGACAAACTAGAGAGCTTCCTCACCGCCCGCAGCCTCAGCGTGCGCGCCCGCCGCATCATTCGGCAAAACATGCTCATCTCCCTCGGCGTGATCACCTTCATGTCCCTCGCCACCATCATCGGCTTCGCCGTCCCGCTCTCCCTCGTTGAGCGAGGCGGAACCAAACCGATACAACCAGTCCATAAGGTGCGCACAGCGTCCCAATAGGGCTACCCAAGCCTCCCATAATAATTTAGACAAATCGCCAAACTCTGCGCGTCTTACCCGAGTACATTCCGCCGATCCTCGCACACATCTACGATACAAACGCCCGTACGCTACAATCACGGACTCAAACTCGACCTCAAATGAAACCATCCATCCTCAAACGTATCTTCAGCCGAAAGACGCTCATCCACCTCGCCTTCACCGTCGTTGTGCTCATCACGCTAGTGGTGGTTTTTTACCGCGTGGAAATGTGGCGCGGCGAGCGGGCGTGGGAGACTTACCGCAAGTCTGCCGAAGCTCGCGGGGTGAAGCTGTGGCTCAAGGATTTCGTGACGCCGCCTATTCCCGATGCGGAGAACTACGCGGCGATTCCGTTCTTTATGGAGCGGTTCGGCACCGAGGCGCAAAGGAAAGCAGCCGGGGAGATGTTGCCGCAGTGGCGTATCTCAAAACTGAAACGTCCGCCTCTTGGTGACATCACCAGAGGCACGGTCATGGATGTCACCGCATGGCGAGACTACTTGGTATCGGCGAAAGTCATCCCGTCGCCGACGGACGATCCGGCGCACGACATCATCGCTGCATTTGAAAAACTCCCCGCGCTCCAAGAAATCCGCGCCGCATCTTCGCGCCCCGCGTGCCGATTCCCCGTGGAGATCGAGAAGGGGTACGCCACTTCGCTGCCGCATTTTGCAGCGATACAGCAGGCGTCTTACTACTTTGCAGTGAGTGCTGGCGCGAAGCTCGCCGCGAGAGACGGCGCGGGCGCTTTAAGCGATTGTATGCAGATACTTCGCATGAGTGAGGCGCTGCGGAATGAGCCACACTTGATCGGCCTGCTCATGCAATTTTCGCTCTTGGATAAAGCGAATGGAATTTTTCGCGATATGCTCTCGTCGGGGCTGTGGAAAGCCGACGAACTCACCGCCATTGAGCACAAACTGAATGCACAAAACCTCATCGCTGGGTTCCGGTTGGCGATGGCCAGCGAGCGAGCTACGATGACGACGGAGTTCGACCGACTGAGCCGTGTATCTACCCACGAGTTTCGCGAGATGTTCGGTAGCACGCTCGGAGGGGATGCAATGGACGATGCAGCAATCGCTCTTTATCCACGCGGCTGGATTCACCTTTGCAAAGTCAAAGGCAACGAACTCCACGACACCCTCATCGCAGATTATGCTCCGGTGAATGGCGTGGAACCGGAGTTCATCGCGCGGCGCTCAGATAATAGCCCGCTCCGGCAACTCCAGAACCTCTCCACATTCGACCGCTATCGCTACGCGCTGATCGTGCTGGCAATGCCGATTTATAGTAGTGTTGAAGACTCGTTTCTCGACTCACAAACACGACTTACGAGTGCCCGCATCGCCTGTGCCCTAGAGCGCATCCGCCTTTCTACCGGCGCATTTCCCGAATCACTCGATGCCGTCGCTCCGCACTTCGGCGGCACGATTCCCAGCGACATCTGCGATGGGAAACCGATGCGCTACCGCCGCACCACCGACGGCTACGAGCTATGGTCCGTCGCCCTCAATCGCGTGGACGATGGCGGCACCCATTTACCAAAAAAAGACGACCGCAAGAAGCAGCCGGACTGGCTGTGGAAGCTGACGCTGAAGCCGAGCCTTTAGCTCGAACGCGGCAGCACTAGCCGAGCTTTCGCCCGCGATAGAGCGCGGCGAAGAACACGAAAACTATGGCGACGACGCCTGCGAGGCCGTTCCAGAACAGCGGCCAGTTTGTCGTGCCGTTTACGGTGGTGTGCCTAAACCAAACCTCCGTCCCGAGGTAGCCAAGCAGATTTCCCACGCCGCCGAGCATGAACTGGAGCAACGCCTGCGCGCGGCCTCGGAACGCTGGGTCCACGCGCTGCTCCAGGTAAAGCTGCGCCGTGATATAAAAGAGCGTGAACGCGAACCCGTGCAGCGTCACTCCCGCCAGCAGCCAGCCCACGCCATCCATCGCGGACAGCACGTAGCGCAACACAGCGATGCCGATTCCGGTGAGGAATATCCACTTTAAGCGCCACCGCGTCAGCAGCCCCGCCAGCCCGAGCATCGCGATGATTTCCGTCACCTGTCCCAGCGTCATCCACGAGCTTGTCCGGTCCAGCCCGAGCTGCGTGAGATGCACGGGGGTGAACTGATAGAACGCGCACAGCGGCATGTTAAAAAGCGCTGCCGTGATGAAGACCACGCGGTCATCGCGATTGCGCAAGAGCTGCCACGCATCCAGCCCGAGCCGCTGCGACCACGTGAGCTTTTCCGTCGAGACGGGCGGGTTCACCACCGGCAGCGCGAAGGTGAAAAGCACCACCACCAGCCACACCGTCACCCCGCCATAGCCCGCCATCGAGCTACGGTCTGCGTGCATGAAGCCGATGATCCAGCAGCCCACCATCCACCCCAGCGTCGCCATCGCGCGTATGGGGCCAAACTGCCGCTTCGCATCGCTCAAGCGCGAGAGCACAATCGTCGTCGAGATGCTCCACGTCGGAGCCGAGCACAGCGCGTGGAGCAGGCAAAACACAAGCACCCAGCCCGTGCCCCACCGCTGCGAAATCGCCGTCGTCGCCAACGCCATCGCCCCCGCAGTCGCCAGCGAGAGCCACCGCAACACCCGCACGGGAGCGAGCCGTTGGTCCGCCAGCGCGCCAAAAATCAGCGGCGAAATAAACGCCGCCACCGCACTCGTCGCGAATACGTAGCTCTTTATGTCCCCGTAACCGTAAGCCGGCAGCACCGTCGCAAGCGGCACGAACCACATCCCCATCGCCATTGCATGGATAAAAAAAAGCGCCGCCAATTCGGCGTATTCAGTCCTGCATGTCTCGCGTTGCACCGCGTGAGAAAGACGAATTCCCGCGCGGGGTGGAAAGGACATTCTTTGAAAAGCGGAGCAAAAATCTCGCTCGCGACACATTTCCCGCCGACTTGGCGATTTTTGGTTTGCCTTGGCCCGCGCGTTTCTGGGACGTACACGACCCTATGCGTCTGACTTCATTTCTGCTCCTCCTTTTGACTACCGGGACCTTCACACTCCGCGCGCAAACACCTGCGGCACCGACAGCCCCGGCTACGCCTGCGGCTCCTGCCCCGATGGTTCCTTTTTCCCCGCAGGAACAAGCTTTTGCGCGAACGACTTCGACGTATCTGCAAAACCTCATGCAGGTAACGCTGGCGGGGCGGCGGGCTAAGGGGACGGACTTGGACATTTCAGAGTTCAGCACGAAGTTAAACCGGGGGCTGGTGGGCCGGTGGACGCCATTTGTGAATGTCTGTATGGCGCACAAGTTTCAACAAATCGCGAGCGATGTAAGTAAGAACCAGAGCGAGGCAATGGCGAAGATGAGCAAGCTGAAGGGCGCAGACTTTCGGAAGGAATTCTTCAAGCTGACTTTGCCCGAGACGCAGAAGGCTCTCACGTATGTGCAGTCGTTTCTTCCGCAGATTAAAAACGCCGAGTTGAAGAAAAATGCGGAAGCGATCGCTGCGACTTTAACGACCACGCTAGGCTCGCTCGACGCGAAATCGAAAGAGCCCTTCACGCCGAATCCAGCGGGCAAGCCGGGTAAAAAGTGAGCCAAGCGTAGTGTAGCCGCACACCGCGACGCATGTGGCGCGAGTCCCGAACCGCTCGCGGGGCCTATTGCCTGGGTCAGGCTGGTCGCATTTTCGCGCCAACCCAGGCTGGCAGAGCGCCAAGCGGACAATACTCGCCCAAAGGGAACGTCCCCATCGTCCCCACGCGCCCGTCTTTCCACACCCATGCGCCGGGCGAAAATGGTCCGACTTTCCGTGGGTCGCTCCAGGTGTGGATGGAGAGGAGGCTCGGATTCAGCGCCGCAGCGATGTGCATCGGCCCGCTGTCCACGCTGATGACAAAACGCGCCCGCCGCAGTAGCTCGCAAAGCTCCGGCAGAGTCGTGCGATTGAGCAAATTGACCACGTTTTCACCTGCGGGCGGCTTCTCCTCCGTGCGGCCTGCGATGACCACGGGCATTGGCGCGAGAGCTTCGCAAAACGCCGCCACTTCCGCCGCCGCGAGCGATTTCCCCGCCCCGCGCGAGTAGGGATGCAGCACGACATACTCCGGCGGCAAACCCGGTGGCAGCTCGGCAGCGGGCAGCTTCCACTCCAGCGGCCCCGACGTGTCACAGCCCAGCGCCTCGACGAGCGAAAGATACCGCTGCACCGCGTGAACGGGTGCCTTGCGCGGCGGGACGCTCACGACGTGGTCGTGGAAAAAGCGCGCACCTTCCCTCGAGTCCGAAGTGCCCCAGCTCTCGCCGCCCGCCTTCCGTGCGACGTAGCCGCTACGAAAGAGCCCCTGAAAATCCAGCACAAGGTCCGCGTTCACCCGCTCCCGCAGCGTCCCCGCCCAACGGTGAAACTTCAGCAGTCCACCGAGCCCGCGAAACTCGCCGCGCGGGAACTCCACAAGCTCATCAATGTCCGCGTTTCCGTGCAGGAGAGGTGCCCACTCGGGGTTCACGAGCCACGAGAGCCGCGCGCCCGGCCAGCGACGTTTCACA
Source organism: Prosthecobacter debontii (assembly GCA_945905735.1). Taxonomy (GTDB): domain Bacteria; phylum Verrucomicrobiota; class Verrucomicrobiia; order Chthoniobacterales; family Chthoniobacteraceae; genus SXWH01. The sequence continues at coordinate 56,338 of CAMDQC010000003.1, forward strand.
CACGCGACAGCGGGCAGCGTGTGGACGACATCGCCCAGCGAACTAGGTTTGATGATTAAAATGGAGCGCGGATTTTTCCCCATACGTCGGTACAAAAGACAACTCAGCCGCCCTGCTGTGAAGCGGGGCGGCTGAGGGTCGTTTAAAAAGCTAACGAGCGGAACCTTACGCGCCGACCGTCAATACCTGGCGTCCGGCATAATAGCCGCAGGCCGGGCAAGCACGATGGCTGCGGATGGTGCTGCTGCACTGGCCACACTTATTCAGTGAAGGCGCGTGCCAGCGGAGTGATGCTTTGTGCGTGCGAAGACGCATCTTGGATTTTTTACGCTTTGGGACTCCCATGGTATTTCAGTAATTAAAGTTTCAAGTTATCGAGGTCCTTCCAGACATCCCGTATGTCGTCGAGAGTTTCGACGGCACTGTGGTCGGTGGTAAAGCTGGCTTTGCAGTCAGTTTCACCATCCCAATCACAATGAGGATGGGCCGGAAGGGCGAGCAAGATGTCTTCCCGGATGTACTCTGTCAAGTCCACCAATTCACGACCTTCGAGTTCCACATGGCAGGCAAAATCGTCCACCCGAATCGGCAGCACAAAGCGCGACAGACACCGCACGCACTCACAATCCAAATCAACCCCGATTGGCCCGTGCGCCCAGAGCCCGTCTTCATTCACGCCCACATCGAGCGAATACGAGATCGGCGAGACCGGGACCGTGCGCGGGTCATCCAACTCCAAAATTGAGTTCAGTTCCTCGCCCTCGTAGTGCTTCCCATCGGGCGGAATTTGCAAAACATGCACTTTCATGGCGCGTATCGTAGCCGGGCTTGTGCAGAACTCCAGCGAACAAATCGCCGACCCAACCTCCGAGAATGCGAAAGCCATCGACGCCGCTGCGGGCGTCTGGAATAGAATGCCCCAAATGCGAGTCGAGAAACTCATCCCGGCTGACCTACAGCCTATCTACCACAAGGTGCGCGACGGCCAGCGCATCACCGATTCCGACGCCCTCACCCTCTACCGCAGCCGCGACCTGAACGCCCTCGGCGCAATCGCCAACATCATCCGCGAGCGCAAGAACGGGAACGTCGGCACCTACATCCACAACCTCTACATCAACTACTCCAACCACTGCATCCTCCGCTGCCAATTCTGCGCATTCGGAGCGCGCAAAAACGAGGAGCACGCCTTTGAGATGACCGTTGATGAAATCCTCCACCGCGTGCAGCGCGGCCTCGATGTCGGCATCACCGAAGTCCACATGGTCGGCGGCCTCCACCCCTCGCTGAAGCCCGAGTGGTATCTCGACCTCATCACCCGGATGCGCGCCCTCTCCCCTGCCCTCTTCATCAAAGCATTCACCGCCGTAGAAATCCGCCACCTCGCCGAGCGCGTCTTCAAAACGAGCATCGCCGAAACTCTCACCACCCTCAAAGCCGCTGGCCTCCAAGCCATCACCGGCGGCGGCGCAGAGATATTCGACCCCGTCGTTCGCGACCAGATTTGCCGGGGGAAAGAAACCGCCGAAGAGTGGGCCGAAGTCCACCAGACATGGCACGAAATGGGGATGCGCAGCACCGCCACCATGCTCTTCGGCCACATTGAGACCCTCGAGCACCGCGTGGACCACCTCCGCCGCCTCCGCGAACTACAGGACATCACGGCAGGCTTCACCGGCTTCATCCCCTTCGCATTTGAAAGCGAGAGCGCCCGCCCCGAGCTGCGCCACATCGTCCGCGCCACCGCCTTCGACGAACTCCGCAACCTCGCCGTCTCCCGCATCTATCTCGATAACTTCGACCACATCACCGCCTACTGGATCAGCCTCACCCTGCCGATGGCCTCCGTCGCTTTGAACTACGGCGTGGACGACCTCCACGGCACCATCTTCGAGGAAAAAATCTTCCACATGGCCGGCGCCGTCACCCCCGCCGGCCAATCCATCGCCGCGCTAAAGAAAGCCATCCGCGAGGCAGGCCGCGAGCCCGTCGCCCGCGATACGTATTACCGCCAACTGTGAATCGTGACTGGTGATTTGTGATTGGTCGCAAGCGTGCTTTCCGCGCACATTCATCGCTTGCGACCAATCACCAATCACCAATCACCAATCACACTTCGCTCCCTCCGCATCGGCTGCGTCCAGTATCTGAACTCCCGCCCGCTCATCTGCGACTACGACGGGCCGGTCGTCTTCGAGCACCCAGCCGTCCTTGCGGAGATGCTCTTTGCCGGGCAGCTCGACATCGCACTCGTCCCCGTTTTTGAGGCACTGCGGCATCCCGGCTACCAGCTCGTTGACGGCGCAGTCATCGCCTCCGACGGTCCCGTTTTCAGCGTCTTCCTCGCCCATCGCGGCCCGCTCGCCGACATCTGCAAAATCGCGCTCGACCCCGCCTCGCTCAGCTCCGCGCACTTGCTAAAAGTGATGCTCGCCGAGTTCCACGACCTGCACCCCGAATACGGCGCGGATGGTGACGCCCGGTTGCTCATCGGCAATCAAGCCATCGAGTTCCGAATGAACCCCGCCAACGCCGACTGGCAGCTCCTCGACCTCGGCGAGGAATGGAAACGCTGCACCCGCCTCCCCTTCGTCTTCGCGCTCTGGGCCATGCGCAGCGACGTGCCGCCCGCAGTCGCCGACGACCTTCGTGCTTTGAAGAAAAGCGGCATCCAACGCATCCCAGAGATCGTCGCCAACGACGACTGCGCCACCCCGGAACTCCGCCACCGCTACCTCACCGAGCACATCCGCTTCGATGTCGGCGAACGCGGGAAAACCGCCATTGCCCTCTATCGCGACCTCCTCGTGAAACACCACCTCATCGCCGACCCTGGCGCTCTTTTGTTTGTTTAGCTGTGATATAAACCCTGCAACGCTCTCCGCAGAAAATCGCTTGTCGGCTCTTCTGTCTCTTTCAGTGCTAGAATATCCCTCACAACTCGGGTATCTGCGTTGACCACTTTCCGCTCCCATACTTCACAAATTCTTTTAGCAGCAATGCTCATGTCTCAAATTCAAATGGCATCCATCATCACATTCTCACATCTAAAAATGCTCTTCATCGACCTCCCGCTCATTGCCGCAACCACCGCAGCGTCCGCAGCAGCCGAACCCACCCTACGCACTTTTCACGCGCAGCCCAGTTTCGTCGTCGCTACAAAAGAAGTCGAAATCGCGGTCACCAAGTTCGGCGGCCACATGGCTCCGGTGACGTTCTTCCGCGACAGCGCAAAACCCGTGCAGCCCTATCACATCAGCCCGTGGCAGGATGAGAAGCCGACGAAGATGCCCGCGCCTGTGCTGAATATTTTGCGCGGCGATTTCTTCTGCATGCCGTTCGGGGGGAACTCCGATGCGGTCGATGGCGAGAAACATCCGCCGCACGGCGAGCTCGTCGGCGACCCGTGGAAAATCGTGGGCACGAAGAAAGCGGGCGACGTGACCACGCTCACCATGGGGATCGATACGAAGGTCCGCAGAGGTCGCGTGACGAAAGAACTCTCGCTCGTGAACGGACACAACGTCGTCTATTCGCGGCACACGATTGATGGCTTTGCGGGACGCGTTCCGCTCGGTCATCACGCGACGCTGGCGATGCCGGAGAAGGAAGGCAGCGTGCGCATCGCGACGAGCGCGATTCGATTTGGCATGACTTATCCGGGGCTCTTCAGCGACCCGAAAAGCCGCGAGTATCAGGCGTTGCTGCCCGGTGCGAAGTGGAACGATTTGGCGAAAGTCCCCGTCGCGTGGAAAGACGCGCCCGACGCCGACCTCACAAAATTGCCCGGCCGCTACGGCTACGCGGACCTCGTGCAACTCGTGAATGAACCCGTCGGCCCGGCGTGGACCACCGCGACTTTCGCCGACGCAGGCTACGTGTGGTTTGCGCTGAAAGACCCCGCAGTTCTGAATTCGACGGTTTTCTGGATGGAGAACCACGGCCGCCACGGACACCCGTGGAATGGCCGAAACAACTGCCTCGGCCTCGAAGACGTCACCGCATTCTTCGCCGACGGCCTCGCCGCTTCCATGAAAGAAAACGCGCTCACGAAGGAAGGCATCGCAACCGCGCTGGAGCTCACCGCCGACAAGCCAACCTCGGTAAACTACATCCAAGGCGTCGCGAAAGTGCCGGAGGGATTCGACGTAGTGAAGTCCGTGGAGTTTAAGGCCGGAGAAATCGTCTTCACATCCGCGAGCGGAAAGACCGCGACCGCCGCCGTTCGGCATGAATTCATCAAGACCGGCAGCCTTTAATTCTCACACACCATGAAACAAAAACTCATCACACTCATCGCGTGCGCGCTCGTATTTCTCACGGGCTGCGACAAGAAGGCCGACACCACCACCACGCCCGACAAACCGTCGAAAGGCACCATCGGCGTCTCACTGCTCACGCTCGATAATCCGTTCTTCAAAGTCATCGGCGACAACATCGCCGCCGAGGGCAAGAAACACGGCTACGAGACCATCGTCGTGAGCGGCGACAAAGACGTGGCGAAACAAAGCAATCAGGTGAAGGACTTCATCGTGAAGAAGGTCGCCGCCATCGTGCTCAGCCCGTGCGATTCGAAGGGAATCGTCACGGTGATCAAAGAAGCAAACGCAGCAGGCATCCCGGTGTTCACCGTGGACATCCCGTGCAACGAACCGGGCGTAAAAATCGCCACGCAGATCTCCACCGATAATTTCGGCGGCGGGCGTGAGGCTGGCAAGGCGATGATCGAGGCGCTCGGCGAAGCAGGCGGAAAAGTCGCAGTCCTCGCCTTCAATCAAGTCGAGTCGTGCATTCTTCGAGTGAAGGGATTTCGCGAAGTCATCGACGCCCACAACGCCACCGGCAAGGCGAAGATCGAAATCGTCGCTGAGCTGGAGAGCGGAGGCGCGAAAGACATCGGCTTCAAAGCGGCGGAAGACGCGCTGCAAGCCAATGCCGACATCCGCGGCATCTTCGCCATTAACGACCCCGCTGCCCTCGGTGCCCGCGCCGCGCTGGAAAAAGCAGGCAAGACAAGCGTGCTGATCATCGGTTTTGACGGACAACCCGAAGGCAAGCAGGCCATCAAGGAAGGCAAAATCTACGCCGACCCGATTCAATTCCCCGAGAAGATGGGCATCGAAATGGTGAATGCGCTCATCAAGCATTCCAAAGGTGAGACGCTGCCTCAGCAGATGCTCATTCCCACCAGCCTCTACCGCAAGGCTGACGCCGAAAAAGACGCATCGCTCAAGTAACATGGCTGACTTTCTTCACGAGCTTGTGGGCTCGATGTCGCAAGGCGCAGCGGGCAACCCCACCGTCGCGATGATCGAAGCCGCCTTTGCGCATCACGGGTTGCATTGGCGCTATATCAATATGGAAGTGACGCCCGAAGACCTCGGGGCTGCCGTGCGTGGCGCGAAGGCGATGGGCTTTCGCGGCTTTAATTGCAGCCTGCCGCATAAAGTCACCGTGATACCGCACCTCGACGGTCTCGGCGAATCCGCTGCCGTGATGGGCGCGGTGAATTGCGTCGTTCGTCGCGGAGACAAACTCATCGGCGAAAACACCGACGGTAAAGGCTTCCTGAAGTCGCTCCAAACCGCCATCGACCCACGCGGGAAATCCGTCGTTCTCTTTGGAGCGGGCGGTGCAGCACGTGCCATCGCCGTGGAACTCGGGCTCGCAGGCACAAAGCGAATCACGATCGTCAATCGCTCCGAAGCCCGCGGTGCCGAACTCGTCAGCCTTCTGCGCGAAAAGCTGAAGCTCGATGCGGAACTCGTCGTGTGGAATGGCGACTACTCGGTGCCCGTCGGGACCGACGTCGTCATCAACGGAACATCCATCGGCCTCTACGCCCCTGAAGCGCGACTCGCTCTCGATTTGAACTCGCTCAAACCCGGCATGGTCACGGCCGATGTGGTCTTCAGCCCCGTCCGCACGCGCTTCCTCGACGACTCCGCCGCCCGCGGTTGCACGGCCATCGACGGCCTCGGGATGCTCGTGAATCAGGGCATCGTCGGCGTGCAGTTTTGGACGGGCATCGATCCGGATGCGGCGGTGATGCGCGCGGCGCTGGAAAAGGCGATGGGCGTATGATTGACGATCCGCCGCTCATCAAAATGCGCGGCATCGTTAAGTCATTCCCCGGCGTGAAGGCGTTGCGGGGCGTGAGCCTTTCGCTACGTGCTGGCGAAGTGCTGGCGCTGCTTGGCGAGAACGGCGCGGGGAAAAGCTCGCTGATGAAAGTGCTCGGCGGCGCGCATTTGGCGGACGAAGGCGTTATCGAAATCGACGGGCGCGAGACGGTCTTCCGCTCGCCACAGGATTCGCGCAATGCGGGCGTGGCGGTCATTTATCAGGAGTTCAATCTCGTGCCGGGGCTTACTGCTGTGGAGAACATTTTCCTCGGGCAGGAAATCACGACCGGCGGATTCATCGCGCAGCGACAGGAGCGCAAGCGAGCGGAGGAACTATTCGGCAGACTCGGCATCGCCATGGACCTCGATACGCCATGCGGGCGGCTCACGACGGCGCAGCAGCAGCTCGTGGAAATTGCAAAGGCGCTCGCGTTTAATGCGCGCATCATCGTGATGGACGAGCCGAGCGCCGCGCTCACGCAGCATGAAGTCGAGAAGCTCTTCGGCATCATCCGCGACCTCAAAAAGCAGGGCATCGGCGTCATCTACATCAGCCACCGGCTCGACGAGATTTTCACCATCGCCGACCGCGTCACCATTCTGCGCGACGGAGCAAACGTCGGCGAGCGCCCCATTGGCGAACTCACCCGCCGCGCGATGATCGAAATGATGGTCGGCCGGGAACTCACCAACGAATTCCCGGCGCGAACCTCCGCCATCGGCGAGGCGCGGCTTTCCGTATCCGGACTTCGAAGTGGACGCGCAGTGCAGGATGTTTCGTTCAACGTGCGACGCGGCGAAATCCTCGCGCTGACCGGCCTTGTCGGAGCGGGCCGCACAGAGACGGTGCGACTCATCTTCGGCGCGGACCGACGCGAAGCCGGGACGATTTCACTCGATGGCGAGGCGCTCGACATCCGCGAGCCACGCGACGCCATCGCTGCGGGAATCGGCCTGCTCACCGAAGACCGCAAACTCCAGGGGCTCGTGCTTGGACATAGTGTGCGGGAGAATTTTGGCCTGCCGAATCTCTCTTGGTTGTCGCGGCGCGGCTTTGTCCAGATGGGCCGCGAGCGGGAGGAATTTGCGAAATACAGCGACCTGCTCAAAATCAAAGTCGCCACACAGGAAACCCCCGCAGGCACGCTCTCCGGAGGCAACCAGCAAAAGGTCGTCCTCGCAAAATGGCTCGCTCGAAACTGCGAAGTCCTCATTTTCGATGAGCCGACACGCGGCATCGATGTCGGTGCAAAATTTGAAATCTATCTGCTCATGAATGAACTCGCCGCAGCCGGAAAAGCCATCGTGATGATCAGCTCCGAACTCCCCGAAGTAATCGGCATGGCCGACCGTATCCTCGTCATGCACGCAGGGCGCGTGACCGGCGAATTTGCCGATGCGCGCTCCACCACACAGGAGCAAATCATTCAACTCGCAGTCGCCTGACTCTATGAAAAACTCCCGCTTTCTCGCTGACTACGGAATGGTGCTCGTGCTCCTCCTTCTGTGCGCATTCTTCAGCGTGGTGACCACGAAGGAGCAGTGGCCATCGGGCGAATCCGGCGCGAAACAAGTCGCCGCCGCCATCCATGAGAAGCACGGCAAGACCGCTCGCATCATCATAGCCGCGAGCACGCAATCGGGCGACCCCGAGTTCGCGGATGCGCTCGCCCGCGAGTTCTCCGCTGCGGGAGGGAAGGTGCTCGCCGTCGCAAAGGGCGAGCCCAAGGATGCGCGTGAAGCACTTGTGAAGCTGAGCGCCGCCAGCGAGAAAGTGGAAGTCATAGCCTGCACACGCGTCGCTTCGACTTGGGCGGTTTTCGAGGACCTCAGAACGGACTTTCCCGCACTCGACGCGCCCACAGTCATTGCTCCGCAGAGCTACAACTCGCCGACGTTTCTGAAGTCCGACAACCTGCTCAACATCGCCAACCAAATCGCCGTCATCGCGATCATCGCCATCGGCATGACGATGGTCATCATCACCGGCGGCATCGACCTTTCCGTCGGCAGCATCATCGCGCTGTCGGCCGTCGTGGCCACGCGCATCATTCGCGACTTTGGAGGCGGCACCGGCGCCAGTGCGGCGATCATGATCGGCGCATGCTTCGCTGCGATTCTGGCGTCTGGCGCAGTGGGCGGTTTTTCCGGCGTGATGATTACGCGGTTTGCGGTGCCACCGTTCATCGCCACACTCGGGATGATGCTCGTTGGCAGCGGACTCGCCTACATTCTTTCCGCCGGGCAATCCATTTACCAAATCCCCGATTCATTCGTCTGGCTCGGGCGCGGCGCGAATCTTTTCGGCCTGCCAAATGCGGTCGTCATGATGGTGCTTCTCTACGGCGCTGCGCACATCGTCATGTCCCGCACGACGCTTGGGCGCTACATCTACGCGGTCGGCGGCAATCGCGAAGCTGCGCGGCTTTCGGGCGTTCCCGTCCAGCGCGTGATTCTGTTCGCATACATCACCAGCGCGCTACTTGCGGGGCTCGGCGGAGTCGTGCAGGCGTCATTGTTCAAGAGCGGTTCGGCGACCTACGGAAATATGTACGAGCTCTACGTCATCGCCGCCGTGGTGGTCGGTGGAACGAGCATCAGCGGAGGCGAAGGCAAAATGTTCGGCACGCTCATCGGCGCATTCATCATCGCCGTGATCCAGAACGGCATGAACCTCATGAACGTAGAAAGCTACACGCAGAAAGTCGTCCTCGGTTTCGTCATCCTCGGCGCAGTTCTCCTCGATAAAGTCCGCCACACCCGGTGAGTTCACCCGTGAATTTCTCTCAGTTGAGATTCGCCATCATCACACCACGAGCACGCCCTTTTTTTTCGCGAGAGAGATGGTGGCGCGGGTACCGGAGCTAAACTCTAGGAAGTCCTGCTCGATGCCGTCGCTGAAGATCACGCCGCGTTCACCCATCTGCGATTCAAGGACGAGCGGCGCGGCCTCGCTGATACGTCCGGCGACGAGCGCGGTGCCTGTCGTGCGGCTGGGAAATGGCTCGCGAACGGTGTAGCGCAGCTCGCCCGAGTCCCACGCAAAATCCGTCGCGGGCGCAGCGGTGCCCGCGATGGCAGCGGCTCCGGTAATGAGGCTGCGATACCATCCGGTGGAGCCGAGGCCGGTGGAGACGATGATGCCGCTGGAGGAGTGGTTCTCGGATTTCCCCTCCGCCGTGATGCGGTAGCGCGCGGAGCTGTGCCCGGCGACGCCGACAAAAAGATCGTTCACCGCGCAGAGTCGCGTGCCGGTGTTTAGGACGGCTTCGGCCATATCCACAGGGCGCGTGGGGCGGCGGTTGGCTATGACTTCGAGCATCACTTTGCCAAGGTCGCCGACGCTGAACGGGAGGAGCTTCCCGTCCCAGCGCGCGGGGTCCGGGTTCACACCGACGAGCGGGTGTCCGCTCAGGTATTTGAGCGTGTTGGCGACGAGCCCGTCTTGCCCGAGCGCGACGACGATGTCGTCGGGGCCGAAGATGAAATTGGGGAGGAGCTTGCGTTCGACGAGTTGCACTCGGGCCACAGCGGAGAGCTCCTGCTGCACGCCCGCAATGGCGGCTCGATAATCCACATCTTCGCGTTCGTAATCCCCGAAATCTCCGCCGAGTCTGCTGACGTAAAACTTCGCCTGCATCGCCGTGGCAAAGCGCCGCTTCAAGTCAGCAAGCCGTGTCTCGCGAACGACCAGAACGACCTTACGCTCGGAGACGCGGTTCATTTCCGCGACTGCGGCTTGTCGAGGAGTTCGCGAAGGAGGTCGGGCGAGATGTTTAATTGGCCGATCTTCTCAGCTTTGCCTGCGAGTTCTTGGAATGCGAAGGCGATGAGCTGCTCGGGCTTCATGTTCGTGCTGGCGAGGGCTTGGAGGATGCGTGGGTCGGCGCTGGCGAGAGCTTGCATCGTCGTGGAGACGCCATAAGCGCGGGCGTCGGCTTCGGCTTTGGCGTTCTCGCTAGCGAGGGCGACGAGGGATTTGCGCGTCTCTTCTTGGGCGATGTCGGCGACGAGTTTTTCCTTCGCGATCTGCGTCTGCTTTTCCTGCACCGCGCGCTCGGCGTCCATCTGTGTCTCGCGGATTTGGCGCTTCTTATTCTCAACGGCAATCTCGGTGTTCAGCTCGTTCTCGCGGATGGCGCGCTCCTGCTCCACTGCGGCGTTGCGGCGGGCGCAGATGGCTTCGTCGGCTTCTTTCATGAGCCGCTCGCGCGTCTCAGCTTCCAGTGCGCGCGCGGTGTCGGGCGTGGGCTTGATGGCGAGGATGGAGAGCCCGAGCACTTCCAGCCCGAGAGCGGCAAGCTCTGGCGCTGCGGCGAGATTTTTCCGCAACTCGACGACGAGCTTCTCCGAGGCCCGCAACGCATCGCGCAGGCCGAGTTTTTCCAGCTCCGTGCGGGCGAGGACGTGGATGAGATTCACCACGCGCTGCGGGAGTTTGTCGGGGTCTTCGGATGCGTAGCGGTTGCCATCCGAGGTGAGCGTGAAGTTGAGCAGCGCGGCGAGTTTCTTCGGGTCGCTCACTCGGTAGGTGAGCTGCCCTTGGAGCGTGATGGTCTGGTAGTCCGCCGTCTGTTCTTCAAAAATAAACGGCACATCTGTGCTCGCCATCGGCACCGAGACGAGCGAGGTGCGCGGCGCGAAATAAAAGAACGACATCCCCGCGCCTTCGCGTGTGATTTTGCCGCCTTCGTACTGGAGCAGATATGTCGTGGGTTGGACCTTGATGAATTGGATTCCGAACATGGTGTGTGGATTGATGCTGAGATGGGCGCGGTGGACAAGCGCACTATTTCACTCCGTCGCGCCGAAGTGCTTCGGGGCTGACGCCGCCGCCTTCTTTGTCCGGGCCGGCAAGGGGGCCGGCCATGGGCGGGGTCTCGAAAAATTTACCGTCATCCACCATGCGCGGGTCGCCCGTGCGTCGGAGTTCATCGAGCAGACGCTTTTCTAAAGCGGTGCGCGTCTCGGCATGGGCGGGGTCTTCGGCGAGGTTGCGCATTTGGTGCGGGTCGCGAGTGAGGTCGTAGAGTTCGATGCGCGGGCGTTTGCCGTAGGCGCGCTCGTAGGCAGCTTGCCACTGCGGATCGGCGCGCTGGGTGATGAGCCACGCCTTCGTCGGGCCTGCATCGTCGTCGGGGATCGTGGTGCGGGTTTGCTCGGTGAGTTCTTTGACGGTCGGAGGGTTCGCGGAGTCAAGGCGGTAAGGCTCGCCGAGAGGCCAACGCTCGGGGTGAAAATTGATGATCAGCGCGTGGTCGCGCGTGCGGATGGCGCGCTGCGGATACGGCAGCCAGCCGTCGCGGGCGTTCTCGACATGACGCTCGCGGCCGATGAATACGGCGTCGCGCGTGGGTTCGACGATGCCGGATTTCTCGGAGCGGAGGATATTGACGAGGCTGTGCGCGGACATGTCGGCGGGAACTTTCACGCCGCCGAGTTCGAGAAATGTGGGCGCGAGGTCCGGCAGCGATACGAGGTCATCCACGACGCGCCCGCCTTTCGCTCCGCCCCAGCGGATCGCGAGGCCGACGCCCGCTCCGAAGTCGTAGAGGTTGCACTTTCCGTGGGGAAAACCGGGCGCACCGTGGTCACCGCTGACGACGATGATGGTGTTATCGAGCTCGCCGATGGCGGCGAGCTTTTGAAGAAAGACGCCAAGCGCCGCATCCAAGGCCATCGCTTCGCCGAAGTAATCGGCGAGGTCTTCGCGGACCTCGGGCACGTCGGGGAGAAAGGGCGGGAGTTTGCCTTTTAGATCGTCGGGATTGATCCCCCACAGCGCCTTACCCGAGCCACGCTGCCACTTGCGGTGCGAATTCGTGGGGCCAAACCAAAAGCAGAACGGTGCATCGGCAGGCCGCGCGGCGAGGAAGGCGTCGAAGTTCGCGCCGACTTCGCCGAGCAGTTCGGCTTTCGCGGCATCGAGAGCCGTGCCGCTGGCCACCAGCTTCGTGACATTTCCCGAGAAGCTGTTGAAGCGGCTGCCTGCTTTTTCATAGGCGAACTTTTGCCCACCATACGGCGCGTTGGCCGGTGTGCCTGGGCCCCACACTTTATACATCTTGCCGATGTGGTAGCCGGCCTCTTGGAGCATCAGCGGGTAAGCAGGGAGGGAGCCATCCCACACCGCGCCGCGCAGGATCGCCCCGCGCCCCGTCTGCCAAAAATGCCGCCCCGTGAGCAGCGCACTCCGGCACGGCGTGCAGCTCGGCGCGGAGACAAACGCGCGGCGAAAAAGAACGCCCTCCGCGGCGATGCGGTCGAAGTTCGGCGTGCGAAGGACATCATTCGCAGAGCCCGGCCCATCGAGCTTCGCATAAGCGCTGGCGTGCCGCCCCCAATCATCGGCAAATGCGAACAGGATATTGGGCCGACGAGGCTCCGCAGAAAATGCCGACGCGACCCCGCAAACGAACAGGAAGAGAAAATAACGCATCCCAGCAAGAGCGCGCCAAGCGGCGAGCCTTTGAATATTACGCCGTATCGAGCTTTTCAGCGTTCGCCAAAAGTCACTTCGCGGCAGGCAGGAGACGAGCCTCCATGTTCGAGACGACCGTTCTCGTTCCCGCAAGTCTTGGATAGCCTCGCCAGCCGAGACCAAAATACGGTTCAGCTTGTAGTTCGTAGTCCGAAGGCAAACTTTGGTCTTCGAAAACCGCCTCATCATTCCAGATAAACGTGATTTTCCGCCCTTCCTGCCGAAACAGAAAATGATTCTCCCTCTGGACCTTCATGGGTTTTGGGGGCAATTCAGGCATTGGTTGTTGCCCGTTGAACTTGATCGAGCACGTGTAAGTCTTGTCCTTCTCCCGATGGACTTCGACCGTGAAGGCTGACCGATTAACGGTGGTCCAAAGGGGCGAGCGCTCAAAAACAATCCCAAACTCGCTCGTTGTCATGCGCCCCCCTCCTAAGACCGAGATTTCGGTCAACAAGACATTCCCACGAAATTCAAATCGATTTCCGGCTCGACCGGTCCAGATTCCTCGAAAACGCTTTTTGGGATCCATCGAAACGAAGCAGATGGCGTCTTGCGCTCCATCCGGGGGTTCGTCGGGAAATATCCACCCATGCATATCTCTCTGATAAGGAATCGGCACCCAGTCTCCCTTGGCCACATTGAGTTCCCATTTAGCGACTGTTCGCAGTCTCTCCATGAGCGCTTTCGACTTCGCTGGAGCCATTGCTTCCAGCGGCTTCAACGCATCCAACGCCTCTCGCTGTTGCTTGTCGCGAATCAAATTCAGCACCTTTTTGTAAGGCTCGCTCGCCCCCTCCTTGGCCAAGAGAAAGCTTTCTCCTCGATACGTGATCAAGTCCGTCTCGACCTTGGCAAGTCTGGGGATTACACTTGAGTGAAGGGTCTGATAATCACTGGAAAAGTTCTCCGCAGCCACAGCGTATCTCCCGGACATCCACGCACGGACACTGAGCCCCGCTTTGAAGTCCGGCAAAAAATGTTGTAGATTCGGGCGGGCGACTGCCTGCTTTCCCAGTTCAACATACCGGTCGGCGATTCCAGGAATCCTGTAGAAACGGAGCGGTTCGGGAGAGCTCTGCGCTAGGTCATCAGCGATAGCCCAAAACTGATACGGCATGTCAGAGTCGAACCGACGACTCTCGAAACACAGCATCCCGTAAGCAAGTTGATGGAGCCGGCTTCCGTACCATTTCGGCTGCATCGCGTTTGCCAATCGGGAAAACGCCATCGGCAAATCGATGCGCGCTGCAATCGCCCGGTCAAACCAAAGCAGCAGCGATTTATCGAACCAAGTTGGGAGTGGTTCGGCTGCTGGACCTTCCCCGACGACCACACCGATCATGATTGCCGCCGCGTAAGGCTGCCCCGGCTCCAGCGACCAGGCTTTCTCAAGATGCGCACGGGCACTCTTGAGATGTGAAGCAAACCCATCCCAACCGTCCGCTTTTACCTCGCCAGCAAACCCGCTCCCTCTCGCCATCCACCCTCTCTCGTTCTCCAATTGTCCGTAGAATGTTTCTTTCATCCACTCGGGAAGCGACGAGCCCTTCACCAAGCCCTCAAGCCGATCCCATTCACGCCTGAGATACTTCACATGCTCAACAACCTCTGATGCGAAAAACTCTGCATCCCGACCCTCAAAATACCCCTCCTTCAATCCCACTTCGACACTATCCACAGCCGCCTTTTCCTGTGCAGGAGTCGGTGGTCCAGACCTGAGCACCTCCCCAAACAAATCGAGCACGAGGAGAGGATTATTGGGTTTCTCATACCATATTTCTAAATTAACGTGACACATTGGTTCTGAGCGAAGCGTTTAGTTGAACCTGTAACCACGAGCGACCGATGAGGCGCAAAACGCTCGCGGGGCCATCCCAAAACCTTCGCAAGGGTGCCTTCATTGCTGCGCGGAGTTTAGCGA
>CAMDQC010000004.1 GCA_945905735.1 Prosthecobacter debontii
TCTGCCGCGACCGGCCCGGCACACCAAGCATTTGCGATGGCAGACACCATCCTTTGCCAAGCAGTTCGCTCGCTGACCTCCTTGGTGAGTGGAGACGGGCTACTTCACGTAGGCCTCGATGAACTCGCGACCGTCCTTCGTCGAACGGATGCGCGGTGCTTGTTCGGATACGGGGAGAGCGACACTGAGACGCGGGCCACTGACGCTCTCGAGCGCGCCCTCCGCAGCCCACTCATGAATCGCGGCGAAGCACTGAAAGACGCCCGGGATATCGTCATTCACATCACTGCCGGCCCGGAACTCTCCGTTGCTGAGCTGAGCGTGCTCATGGATCAACTCCAACGCCACACGGGGGTAGACACACGGTTCCATCTCGGAATCGCATCGAATTTACGGATGGGAAAAAAGCTCGCCGTCACCCTCATCGCTGCGCTCGGCACAGACGCGCCGGAGGCTGCGCTGAAGCAAAAGCGCAAACTGGCGCACCCGCTCCCCGTCCCCGTGCTGCCTATATTTGAGAGTGTCCCAGAGTCGGAGCCGTCGAACGAAAGCGACGAACCAGAACCCTCGTCGGTCACGGCAGCCGCACAAAAAAAAGAGAAAGTTGAGCAGATGCAGTTCGAGCCGGTAAACCGCGGACGCTTCGAGAAAAGCGAGCCTACCATCGTCGATGGGCAAGACCTCGACGTGCCAACATTTCTACGCAAAGGACTGCGGCTGCACTAACCGCGTGGATGGAATTTTCGATGCACAGCTTTGAGGCGGCTGTGTTCGACGTGCGTGTAAATTTCGGTGGTGGAGATGTCGGCGTGCCCGAGTAGCTCTTGGATAATCCGCAGGTCTGCGCCGCCTGTGAGCAAGTGCGTGGCGAAGCTGTGCCGCATGAGGTGAGGATAAACGGTCTGATCCAGCCCGGCGCGAGCGGCGTGGCTTTTGACGATTTGCCAGAGCCGCGCGGTAGTCATGCCCTTCCCGTGGTGCGTCAGGAAAACGTGACTGCCCGTTCGTTTGGTCACGAGGTTTGGGCGTTCCTTTTCTAAATAGGCGCGGACGGCGTCGATCGCTTTGCTGCCGATGGGCACGAGGCGCGTCTTGTTCCCCTTCCCGGTGACACGGATGACGCGGTGATCGAGGTCCATATTTTCGAGGCGCGCGCCGACGAGTTCGCCAGCGCGGAGGCCGCTGGCATAAAGAAGCTCGATCATCGCCTTGTCGCGCGGGCCGAGCGGCTGTGTGGTATCTGGCGCTGCGAGCAGGCGTTCGACATCGGCCTCGTTGAGCGTCTCCGGGAGAAAACGCTCAATGCGTGGAAGCGGGAGAACCTCCGCAGGGTCGTGCGGGATTCGGCTACGGGCGGCGAGCCAGCGGAAGAAGATTTTCAGCGCCACGACTTCGAGTTTGATGCTCGCAGCGGCAAGGCCGATGCGTTTGCGCTCGGCGAGAAACTCCTGGATGTCCGCGAGCGTGACGGCGCCGGATTCCGTGAGCTGTTTCGTCGTCTCGCCCCATTGGCAGAAGGTTTCGAGAGAGCGGCGCGTGGAAAGCTGATAGTTGTCCGAAAGTCCGCGCTCGGTGGCGAGGTGCATGATGAAGTCTTCGATGTCTGCGCGCACGTTCGACTGCATACTGTCTTCCGCAAGCGATGCCAAGCGGTAGTGGGTGCGTCACTCCGGCACGAGCCGCACTTCGCGCAGGTCCATCACTGCGCCACCGGGTTTGGTCTTCGGTTTCACGGTGAGGGTGTGTTTGCCGGCGGGGAGTTGCACGGTGCCGAGGTCGCGGCGGATCATTTGCTGGAAGTGGCCGGTCTCCACGATCTTCGTGAGGAACTTTTGCTCGCCGATGGCAAACTCGACTTCCGCGCCGCCGCTGCCTTTTCCGCACCCTTGCAGGATGTCGAGGGTGAAGGTGCCTGCTGTGGGAACGTCGAACGTCCACTCGGCCCAGTCGGCGGGGTTCACCCAAAAGCCGAGCACGTTTTTGTAGCTGAGTTCTTCGTAGTGCATCTTCTCGGCGTGGACGGTGGCGGAGCGGGCGTGGAGGGAGATGATGCCGGTGGCGGGCGTCACAGCGGGCTTGTGGCCTTTTGCGGCGGCGTTCATTGCGGTACGCCATTCCTGCCACGCGGGCCCGTCTGCGGCGGCGGTCGCGCCGCCCTTTTTCGTGGAGGGGTCGAAGTCGATGTAGAGCGCCTTGTGTTTGGCGGCGTCGAACTCCGGGTTCGGCACGGGCATCTGCGCGCCGACGCTGGTGCGCCAATCGGCGAGCTTCTTTTGCAAGTCAGCGGCGACCTTTGCTTGCTCGGTGGCGAGGTTCTTTGCCTCGCCGGGGTCGGTGCTGAGGTCGAACAGCTCCACGCTGCCATCCTCGTATTGCTCCACGAGTTTCCACTTCCCATCGCGGACTGCACCTGCCGGGCGACCGCCTTGATTTGTGTAGTTGGGGAAATGCCAGAACAGCGCGCGCTGCGGCATGGGCTCGCTGCGGAGGAGCTTGGTGATGTCCACGCCGTCGAGCGGTCCGACGGTCTTCGCCGGGTCCACACCCGCTGCGCGGAGGAGCGTCGGCACGAGGTCGGTGAGCACGACGGGCTCGGCGCATTCGCTGCCGGGGCGCGTGGTGCCGGGCCAGCGGACGATGAGCGGCTCGCGCAGCCCGCCTTCATAGACGTAGCCTTTACCCGCGCGGAACGGCGTGTTGTACGTCGCGGGGGTGCCGGGGAACTCTAGGCAGTGCAGTCCGCCGTTGTCGGAGGTGAAAATGAAGATCGTTTTCTCCGCGAGTCCGAGTGCTTCGACCTTCGTCATCAGCCTGCCCACCGCGTCATCGAGTGTCTCGATCATCGCTGCGTATTCGGGGTGATACGCTTTGGCATTTGTTGCGATGAGGTCCGGCTTCGCGCCGATCGGGATGTGCGGCGTGTTGTGCGGCACGTAGCAGAAAAACGGGCGCGCTTTGTTCGCCTCTATGAACTTTTCCGCCGCTGCTGTGATGGCGTATTCGCCCTTCCCACCTTCGTCCGCAGACGGCTTTGTATTTCCCGGCGGCGACACCACTTCATCAAAGCCCTGCTGCTTCGGCGAATGCGCCGCGCCGCCGAGATGCCACTTCCCAAAGAGCCCCGTCGCATAGCCCGCGTCGTGCAGCAGCTCGGCAATCGTCACTTCTTCCAGCGGGAGTTGGCCCTCGATGCGGGGCTGCTTCAGTTTCTGCGAAGGCGCGTCGGCGCGGCCCGGCAGGAAGTTCGTGAGATGCAGACGCGCCGGGCATTTTCCCGTCATCAGCGCGGCCCGCGACGGCGAGCAAATCGGCTGCGCGGTGTAGGCGGAAGTGAAGCGCATCCCCTGCGTGGCGAGCTTGTCGAGATTCGGCGTGCGGTGGTCCTTGCGTCCGTAGCAGCCGAGGTCGTTGACGCCGAGATCATCGGCGAAAATGAGGACGATGTTCGGTTTATCCGCAGCGTGGAGCGCGAAGGCGAGAGTGAGTAGAGCGAGCAAGAAACGCATCGGCGCACCGTGTCGGCGATTGGCCGCGATGCGAAGTCAAAAGACGCGCCAGCCCAAACGCTGGGTTCGAGAAGTAACGCCTTTTTCCTTGGCGGCATCGTAAGCGGGCGTGTTTAGTCGCTGCCTATGGCGAGTCTCTATGGTCATGCGTTCCGCATCTCAACTTTTGGCGAATCACACGGCGGCGCGGTCGGGGTGGTGGTGGATGGTTGCCCGCCGCGCATTGCGTTGACGGAGGCCGACATCCAAGTGGACCTCGACCGTCGGCGGCCCGGCCAGAGCGAAATCGTGACTCCGCGCGACGAGGCCGATGCGTGCAAGATTGTGAGCGGAACATTCGAGGGGCAGACCATCGGCACGCCCATCGCGGTCATCGTTTATAACAAGGACGCCCGGCCCGATTCCTACCGGGAAATGGAGTCGGCTTTCCGCCCTTCGCACGCGGATTACACCTACGACGCGAAGTTCGGCATCCGCAACTGGCAGGGTGGGGGACGTGCCTCGGCACGCGAGACGATTGGGCGTGTGGCTGCGGCGGTGATCGCGAAGAAAGTGCTCCAGCAACTCGCGCCCGAGCTGGAGATTATCGCTTACGTAAAAAGCATCCATTCACTCACGGCGACGGTGGACCCTGCCACGGTGCGCTTCGACGATGTGGAGGCAAATATCGTGCGCTGCCCGGACGCGCCGATGGCTGTGAAGATGATCGATTTCATAAAGGAAGTGCGCTCTGAGGGCGACAGCGTCGGCGGGGTGATCGAGTGCGTCGTTCGCGGAGTGCCGCCCGGCTGGGGCGAGCCCGTCTTTGATAAACTGGAGGCCGAGCTGGCGAAGGCGATGCTCTCACTCCCGGCCACGAAGGGCTTTGAAATCGGCAGCGGCTTCGGAGGCACGCTCATGCGCGGCAGCGAGCACAACGACGCCTTCGAGATGCGCGACGGCAAGGTGCGCACGCGGACAAATTTGAGCGGCGGCATCCAAGGCGGCATCAGCAACGGCGAGCCCATCTTCTTCCGCGTCGCCTTCAAGCCCACGGCCACCATTTTCCGCGAGCAGGACACTGTCACCACCACCGGAGAAAATACTAAATTGAAAGCACGCGGGCGGCACGATGCCTGCGTCCTTCCTCGTGCCGTGCCGATGGTCGAGGCGATGGTTGCACTCGTCTTGTGCGACCACGCGCTGCGCCATCGCGGACAATGCGGCGACTTTTAGACCATGATTGAATTCAGCGCCGATACTCTCAAGTTCGCCTATCTCGGCGGTAGCGGGATCGTCGCGGGGTTCCTTACTTGGAATGGCTGGCGCAAAGGCGTCGCCCGGCAAGGCATGACGCTCCTCGCTATTGCCAGCGCGTATGCCGCTGGGTTCTTCGGGCGCAAGACGGCGGCACCGCTATTTAGCTTTCTGGGCTACCCGGCGTTCGTCACGGAAATCATCGGCGCAGTTGCCGCCGGGATGCTCACCTACATCGCCGTAAACGCCGTGAGCCGGATACTTTTCAGAAAGGACAAGAGCACGCCGGAGCCAAAACAATCCGTCCGTTTTGGCGTCATGGGCGCGCTCCTCGGATTCGTATTCGCGATGTTTCTCTTCGTCGTCAGCTACTACGCCGTCCGCATGATGGGCACCATCGCCGCTTCGAAAGTGCAGAGCGTCAACGCCGAGCTCGAGGCGTCCAAACATCAGCCGAAGACAGCCAACTCCCACACGCCCCAAGAAGAACCGCCCGCATTCATCAAAGGACTCGCCAAGCTGAACAGCGCGTTGAACGAAGGCCAGACGGGCGAGTTCTTTCACAAAGTGGACCGCGTCCCGCCCAACGTCTATGCGATGCTCTTCAAACTAGGCATCATGGTATCGAGCGAAGAATCCCTCGATCGCTTCCTCGGCTACCCCGGCGTCGCCGCGCTGGCCCGCCACCCCAAGCTCGCCGTGCTCAAAAGCGACGCCACCGTCTCCGAACTCCTCGCGAGCAAGAGTTACCTCAAACTGCTGCGTAACGAAAAGATCGTCGCCCTCGCGAACGACCAAGAGTTTGCACAGGAGATCAAAGCGATGGACTTCGAGAAGGCGCTCGACCACGCCATCAAAGGTGGCGCTGTTGCCCCGTAGTGCTCTGTTAGTCGTGAGATGATGGTAACCGCTTGAGCAATCGGGCGGTGACTTGTGACTGGTGGGTGGTGACTGGTCGCAAGCGTGTTGGCGTGGTTTTTCCGCTTGCGCCCAATCACCACCCACCAGTCACAAATCACCGCCGATAAACACGCTGGATTACCATCACGCGACGCCTGACAGAACAGTAGTGTGGTGCTCCGTGGTTTTTTACCCCGCTATTCTCGATGGCGGGAGCGGTATTCGCTCGGCGGCCAGCCGACCCATTTTTTGAAGGTAGTGGAGAAGACGAAGGCGTTGCGGTAGCCGATGGAGTTGGCGATTGTTTCGATTTTTTCGTCGGTTTCGACGAGGAGTTTGGCGGCGTGTTGCATTCGTAGGTAAATGACTTGGTGCATGGGGGTGCGGCCCATTTCACGCCGACAGAGGCGGCGGAGGTGTTCGTTGCTGATGTGGCAGATGGCGGTGAGGCGTTCCAGGGTCCAATCTTCGCCGAGGCGGGCCGCGACTTGTTCCCACAGGCTGGCGAGGCGGTCGTCCATCTGCCACGGGCGGGCGAAGCTGGTGACGTAGTAGTGGATGACGGTGACCCAGTGGGTGAGGGACGAGGGGGCGGTGCGGCTCTGGACTTCGTGCCAGAGCCCGAGGACGGCGTGGCGGAGCGGCTCGGGGTCGAATTTGGCGAGGGCGGGGGAACTGCTGGACATGACGGGCTTTTGGTCGGGCGGCTGTTGGTAGCGGACCCAGACGATGTCCCAGACGTTGCCGGGGTCGGCGTGAAAGGCGAGGAGGACGTGGGGAGGGGCGATAGCAGCCCAACCGGTGGAGAGCTTTTGCCAGCGGCCATCAAGGAGGATGCGCCCGCTGCCGCCAAAGCACGCCAACATGTATGTCCCGGAAAGATCGAGACGGATCATCTCGAACGGAGCGGCAGCGTTTGCGACGGCGACGTGTGCGATGTGGTGGTTGGCGAGCGCGGGGCATTCTCCGGCGGGGACTTTGCGAAGACGGGTGTCGGCGCCGAGGACGGTGGTTTCAGCAAGTGGACGTTCGATGCGCGGCATGGGCTGAATGGTAATCGCGACGTGGAGCAAAGGGGAATGCCGAATGATGCTGCGGCGGCGGACCGGCGATTTTTCTGCAACTCGCGCATTGCACTGCGGGCGGTGGGGCGCTATTTGCATCACCCGCATAAACAAATGGCGAACGCACGCCGGCAGGAACTCCGCTCATCAGTCCAAGAAATCGTCGGCCTCAGCTTACTTGTGCTTGGGGTCTTACTTTTTCTCGCTCTCATTTCATATACACCCCGCGACGTGCCGTCGTGGTTTCCGGGGTCGTTCACGGACCGTCCCAATAAGACGACGCAGAACTTCGTGGGGGCTTTTGGGGCGATGTTGGCGTGTACGAGTTATTTAACGTTGGGTGCTGCGAGTTACCTTCTCGCGGTGGCGCTGATTGCGTATGGTTTGACGGCGGTGCTGGGGAAGATGATGGGGTTCGCGCTGCGGCCTATATGGACGGCTGGGTTTGTCATTAGCGGGGCGTGCTTGGTGCATGTGCTGGGGTGGTCGATGATCGACCGGGAGAGCATGAAGGTGCCGAGCGAGGGTGGGGTGATCGGGGAGATGCTAGGGGGAAAGGTGTTTTTTAATGTCTTCGGGGCGTCGTCCATTTTGGTGCTGCTGTTCATTTATGTGATCTGTTTGATTTTGATGACGGGGCTGCGGCCTTTCGCGGTGTTCCGGCGGGCGCTGGCGTTCCCTGGGCAGATGATCGACCGGTATCGTGAGTGGCGATACGAGCGAGCAGACGAGCAGCGCCGCATGGATATTGAAGAACGTCGCTTAACCAAGGAGCGCAAGCGGCTTGAGCGTGCGCTGGCCAAGAAGGGTGTGGCGGTGGATGAGGATGATGAGGTGGAGGACGAGGATGAGGAACAGGAGGTGCCTGCGGGTCGTTATGAGCAGACGGAGTTGCTCCCGGCGGAGGCCGTCGAGGCGATGCGACCTGCGCCGAAGATCTTCGATTCTGCTGTGCCGGTGCCGGTGACGAAGCGGGAGAAGAAGAAGGAGGGGCATCAATTGCTGAGCGCGATCCATAGCGAGAACTACGAGTTTCCGTCCCTCGATTTGCTGGACTCGCCGGACCTCGGCGACCGGCAGATTGCGAATCACGAGGAATTGCTGGGGATTCAGCGGCTGATCATCGAGACGCTGTCGGAGTTTGGCATCACGGTGACGGGTGGGGACATCACGAAAGGCCCGACGATCACGCGCTATGAAGTGTATCCTGCGAAGGGTGTGCGGGTGGACCGGATCGCCAGCTACGAGCGCGACATCGCACGGGCGACGCGGGCGGAGCGCATCAACATCCTTGCGCCGATTCCGGGGAAAGACACGGTGGGCATCGAGATCGCGAATTCGAAGAAGCAGAAGGTGACGCTGCGGGAGCTGCTGGAGAGCGAGGAGTTCGTGAACGCGAAAGGGCGCATCCCTATCGCGTTGGGCAAGGATGTGTACGGGCACACGATCATCGCAGACCTTGCAGCCATGCCGCACGGGCTGGTGGCTGGGACGACGGGATCGGGTAAGAGCGTGTGCATTAACGCCATCCTCGCGAGTATCCTCTACCGCTTCTCGCCGGAGGATTTGCGGCTGATCATGATCGACCCGAAGGTGGTCGAGATGCAGATTTACAACACGCTGCCGCATCTCGTGGTGCCCGTCGTCACGGACCCGAAGAAGACGCTGCTGGCGCTGAAGTGGGCGGTGAACGAGATGGAGAAGAGGTACGCGATTTTCGCCAAGGTGGGCGTGCGGAATATCGGTGGCTTCAACGCGCGGCCCAAGCCGAAGTCCCAGCGCGAGCTGGACGAAATCGCAGACGCAAAGCAGGCGGAACGTGAAGAGCCGCTGATCGTGCAAGACCCGAACGCGGACCCGGAAGCGGCGAGCAGCACGGACATTCTCGGCAAATCATTCGGCGAAGAACTGGAGCGCGAGCCCGTGCTGAATGCGGACGCTGAGATGTATGGCACGCCGACCGGCGAAGTCGCGGAACATGAGCTGGACCGTGCGGAGCAGGCGGAACTCGGCATCACCGTGACACGAGATGACGGCATCTCGGTCCCGGAGAAGATGCCTTTTATCGTCGTCATCGTGGACGAGCTGGCAGACCTCATGCAGACGGCCCCGGCGGATGTGGAAATGCTCATCGCGCGCATCACGCAGAAGGCGCGGGCGGCTGGCATCCACATGATCATCGCCACACAGACGCCGCGCGCGGATGTCATCACCGGCGTCATCAAGGCGAACGTGCCGTGCCGCATCGCATTCCAAGTGGCGTCACCCTTGGATAGCCGCGTCATTTTGGACGAGAACGGCGCGGAGCGGCTGCTGGGTATGGGCGATCTTCTCTATCGCCCGCCGGGAACGTCGAAGCTCCTGCGCTGCCAAGGCGTGCTGGTGACGGATGATGAGGTGCATCGCATCGTGGACTTCGTGAGCAAGCAGAGCGAGCAGGCGTTCGAGGCCGACATTCACTCAAAGCTGGAGTCCATGGGCGACGGCGACGAGGAAGAGGAAGTGAACGACGAGGACGAAGAACTCGTGCAGAAATGCCTCGAAGTGATGCAGCAAGAACAGAAGGCGAGCACGTCGCTCTTTCAGCGCCGACTGCGGCTTGGCTATACAAGGGCGGCGCGCATTTTGGACATCCTAGAAGCACGCGGTTACGTCGGCCCCGGCGAAGGCGCGAAGCCACGCGAGATCCTGCGGATGCCCGACGAAATTTGATGAATTCTATATTTGGAAAACAGCTCCGGCGCGCGAGGGAGTCTCGCGGTATCTCGTTGGAAGAAGCAGTCCACGCCACGCGAATGCGAGCATCGATGATCGAGGCGCTCGAAGCAGGCGACTTAGGCGCGTTCCCGAACCCGGCCTATGCCAAGAGCTTTCTGTTGCTTTATGGGAAATATCTGAGCCTCGACGTGAAAGCCGTAGCGGCCGAAATCGACACCGCGATGCAAGTCACCGTGGACGATTACCAATACCTTTCGCACACCAAGGAAACGACGCGAGACCCGGCGCGGCGCGGCGATTTTGCAAGGCCGCACAGTCTGCCTTCGTGGACGCCGGTGCTCGCACTTGGCGGCACGACGGCGGTGGTGGTATTTGCCTTCATGGTTTGGCTGAATATGAGTCGCATCGGCGGAGGCCCCAGCGTCCCGCCGCCAAAGCCGGGCACGAACAAAGAAGCCATTGAGCCTGCCACCGCCGGCACTCAGCCGGAGAAAGTGAACGTCGAACTCCCTGCCCGACACCGTTCGGTGGCTCCTGCTCCGCCCACGCAGCCTGAGCCGCCCGCCGTCGTGCAGGCCACCCCGCCGCCCGAGCCCGCACCGGATGTGCCGCCTGCGGTCGTTGCTGCCGGCCAAGCACCTCTGCCTGTTTACCCGAAGATCGCGCCGCCGCCGCTCCCCGCTTCGCGGCCCACCGTCACGAAAGAGGCGCCGAGCAGCGGAGTGGAGCCTGTCACGCAGATCGACGGCATCGAAGTCCGCACGGCCAAAGTGATCTCGCCCGTAGCGCGGCTCGCATCGAATGACGCGGCGCTTCTTTCCCAAGTCGAAAGTGCGCCGCAGACCCCGCCGCCGCTCGTCGGGCTGGAGCCTATCGAGGAGTTCGATGGCGACGATAGCCCGCTCGCGAACGATCCGAACACCGTTGAAATCGAATCCATTAAAAAGACGTGGATCGTCATCCGCAGTGCTCCGGGGGCCATCCCTATTTTCGAAGATTTTCTTTACCCGAGTGTCCGGCCCATGCGCCTTCCTGCCGGGAAATACGTCATCGAAGTCCGCGACGACGAGGCCGTGGAAATCCGCAAAGCCGGCCTCCCCATCGCCTACACCGCAGGCGGGTTAAAGCTGGAGTAGCGTGCGAGTCCTTTTCCTCAACCAATACTTCCCGCCGGACCCCGCGCCGACCGGTATCCTTTTCCGCGAACTTGCGGACGACCTTGTCAGCCACGGGCACAGCGTTGATTTCGTAGATGCCGGGCTGGACTACCGAGCTGCGCAGAAAAAAGGCGGGAGGATGAAACGCGAGCTTGCTTCGCTATGGCGGATGCTTCGCGAGGGGAAAGCGAGGCAGCGCGCCGATGTCGTCATCTCCGGCACTTCGCCGCCGCTCCTCGCCGTCATCGCAGACCGCGTCGCTCGCGCTCATCGCGCCCGGCATTTCCACTGGGCGATGGACGTGTATCCCGAAATCGCCGTCGCACTCGGCGAGATCAAAAGCGGCTCACTGATTGCCAAAGGAACCGCTTGGGCCAGTGGACGCGCCTACCGCCGCGCCGCAAAAATCGTAGCGCTCGACGCCGACATGGCCGCACTTTTCCGAGGACACGGCGTAGAGGCAGAAATCATCCGCCCGTGGGTCTTTAAGAGCGTAATCGCCCGCATCACCCCGCCCGAGCCACCCGCTGGCGAGTGGACGTGGATTTACTCCGGCAATCTCGGACGCGCTCACGAGTGGGAGACGCTCCTCAACGCGCAAGCCCTGCTCGAAGCGCGCGGGTGCGACGCCACGCTTCTTTTCCAAGGCGGCGGCCCGAGTTGGCCGCTCGCCCAAGCCCGCGCACAGCAGCTCGGCCTGCGCCGCTGCCGCTGGAGCGACTACGTCCCCGAAGACGAAATCCGCATCTCTCTACTCGCCCGGCACGCGCTTGTCGTCACGCAGCTCCCCGCCGTGCAAGGCCAGCTCTGGCCGAGCAAACTGGGCCTCGTGATGACGCTCCCGCGCCCCATCCTCTTCGTCGGCCCAATCAACGGAGCCATCGCCCAAGAACTGAGCCAATTTCCCCACGCCACCGTCATCTCCCCGGGTGACGCCGAAGCCGTCGCAGCGTGGATCGCCCGTATTCGTCATAGCCCGTCTGAGATACAAAAAACCCTCGACCCCGTCGGACACCGCGACGGCGCACTCTCGGCTTGGAGGAAGCTCATTGGCTGATCTCCGAGTCCGTTCATTAACCCCGCCCAATCAAAAATGTTCGTTATTTGAGCACATTTTCCTTCCATTACGTCGCCACATTCACAAAAACACCGCTCGCTTTTCCGGAGACGGAATTGCGAAACAATATCCACAATGAACTGTCCCCTTATGAAAAACATCGCCATCACATTTGCTGCACTCGGTTTTCTCGCCGCTGGGGCGTCTGCACAGACGCTTGCTACCCCAGTGACCATGAAAAATATCAAGCTCAACAAGATTTCGCCCTCGGTCCTCCCGACGCCGGAATACACCGTAAACATCGCCAACAAGCGGTCGGAAGCGCTGAAGTGGTTTGAAATCGAGGTCGAGTTTGAGGTGAACGGAGTCGAACTCGTGGACGAGTTGACTTTCCAGTACACCGTCATGATCAACAACAAGCTCTGCCCCGGAGAAGTGACGCATGTGAATATCCCCAAGGGCAACAACCGGTACTCCGTGATGTATATCTCGCCGCGTTCGCTCGACCGGATTACTGGCGGCAAAGCTTTGAATGCCGGGATGGTCGAAAACATATGGGTCAAAGTATCGAAGTCCGGTCAGCTTCTCGGTCAAATCGAATTGAAAAAAGGTCCGCTTCCAAACTTGCAGCAGATGCCCGATCAACTCGTGAAGAAATCAGAGACGCCGTTCCAAGTGTTGTGGTGGGACCGCTACGAGGCCGTGAAGAACACCTCGCGGTAAGCAGTGGAGCACTAACGAACTTTCATGGCCGCACCAAACCGCATTTACGCACTTAACCTCGGGACTCAGACGATGAGTTTGGCGGAGTTTCAGACGAATTCGTCTGGAGGGCTCGTTTTGTCCCGCTTTCATCAAGGGGAAATTCTGGGTGACCCGGCCGTAGATGCGACTCGTCTTGCACAGTCAAAACTGGAAGTCCAGTCGCTCGTTGGCAGTTTCGGAATCAAGGCCGCGAAAGTCAATTATGCCATCGCCTCCAACGTGGTATTTATCCGTCCGGTGACCCTCCCGAGCGTCGGTGATCAAGCGCAAGTGGAGCAAATCGTCGGCTTTGAAGCGGCGCAAAACGTACCCTACCCGATTGCGCAAGTCGTTTGGGATTGGCAGCTTCTGGATGATGGAGCCGACGGCTCTGTCGAGGTCATTCTGGGTGCCATCAAGAGCGACTTGCTGGATGATATCAACGAAGCTGTCGAGAGTTCCGGCGTCCGCGCTGGGGTCATCGAAATCGGGCCATTGGCGCTCTACAATGCCTTTCGCTATAACTACGCCGATGCCGATGGATGTTCGCTCTTGGTGGATATTGGCTCCCGCACGACGAATCTGATTTTTGTCGAGCCGGGCAAGATTTTTCCCCGTCGCCTGAACATCGGAGGTAGCAGTATCACGACTGCGATTGCGAAGGATTTGAACCTCCCGTTTAACGAAGCCGACCAGATGAAAGTGCAGGAAGGCTTCGTCTCCCTCGGCGGAGGCTACGCCGAACCGGACAATGCGGACCTCGCGCGAGTGTCGAAGATCATCCGTAACCAGATGACCCGGCTGCACCAAGAAATCGCCCGCAGCATCACCTTTTACCGCAGCGAGCACGGTGGTTCGCAGCCCATGCGCGTGCTTCTCGCGGGTGGAACGGCGTCGTTCCCCTACATGCGCGAGTTTTTCCAAGAGAAATTTGTTGGGATGGACGTGGATTTCTTTAATCCCCTCCGCAACGTTTCCGTGGCCGCGAACCTAGATGTCGAAGAAATCGGACGAAAAGCGCACACCATCGGTGAACTCGTCGGCCTTGCCCTTCGTAGCGCAAACAGTTGCCCGTTAGAGTTGAGCCTTCGCCCGCAGAGCGTGACAGCAGCCGAAGGGCGAGCCGCCCAAAAACCCTTCATTGTGGCTACGGGAATCAGTATTCTTGCAGCACTCGGCGGGATGTATGCGTATTACAGTAAGGCTCTTACCGTCACGAACGAAGAACTCGCGAAGGTCGAGAACAAGGTCGGTCTTTTAAAGCCTAAAGAGGGTGCCATCGCGACGGCGAAAGCCGACATTGCGAAAAAAGTCGCTGAGTCCTCCCCGCTGCTCAACGCAGTAAACGACCGCGAATACTGGGTAAAGGTGATCGATGACATCAACAGTCGTTTGCCGGAAAGTTTCATCTGGGTCACCGAGTTCTCTCCGCCAACTGCGGCAGAACTTGGGAAGGTCAAATCCACTACAGCGGCGCCAACGAAACCCAGCGCGAATCCTAGGAAAGACATTGAGGAAGCGCCTGCCGTGAATATCACATTGAGTGGCTTGGTCCTAGAGAACCCAAGAGGCCCACAGGTGTTCGACGACTTTATCAAAAACCTCTCCGAATCACCTTACGTCGAGCCCCCCAAAGACAGTGAGAAAATTACTCGCCCCTCAATGAAAAACGACCTTTGGGCGGACAAGTTTTCGTTCCCCCTTCGGCTCAAAACACCTATTTCACTCAAATGAGCTGGTTTCAGGAAAACAAATTCACCGTCATCTTTGGCGGAATCACCGCAGTCGCGGCCGGGGCGCTCGGATGGCTAGTTCTTGGCGCGAAAAGCGACCTAGAGACAGCGCAAGCGAAATTTACAGACGCGACTAGCGAGCTTGGCAGGCTGCAAAACGGCAAACCTTTCCCTAATGAGAAGAATGTTGCAGCTTATAAAGCCGAATTGGGCCGTGTGGAGGGGGAAGTCTCTAAGTTGCACCAAAAACTCCTCACCACGGAGTTCCCTATCGAGAACGTCGCCCCTAACGCATTTCAGGACCGTCTCAAGCAGACGATTGACCGGATAAAAGGCGAGGCGCTTGCACAGAAGATGATGCTCCCTGGGCAGAAAAAGGACGATGCCAGTGCGGTCGCTGCGGATGGGTCTTTTAACCTAGGATTCGGAAATGGATCGGTCAACTATCTCGATAAACTACCGCAAGACGAGGCTTCTTCGGAACTCGCAAGGGAGCTGAAGGTTATAGACTTCGTCGTGCAGCTTCTTCTGGCGAATAAGGCGACTCATTTAGTGGAAGTAAAACGGGAACCGCTTGCGTCGGAAAAAGGCGAAAAGGACGACAAAAAGAAAGATGACAAAAAGCCAGCCCCCGGCGGCGATACAAAGCCCAAGAAAGACAAAGAAGACGGCCCAAAACTCGTGACGCATCACAAGTTTGAAGTCAAATTTATAGCCCCGCAGTCTTCAGTGATGAAAATCCTCAACGGGATTACCACTGCCTCGCAGCCGTTCATTATTCCTCGCCGGATTTTTGTGGAAAACGAGAAAAAGGAAGGACCAGTGAAAGAGATCGCCTCCTTGGCGGTGCCTCCGAGTGAACCGGCAGTGTCTGCAACTCCTGCGGTACCCGCAGACCCTGCAAGCCCTGCGCCCGTAACGCCGGATGCCCCCGCTCCCGCTGCAGCGACCAAGGAAGGTGCAAAGTTACTTTGGGTTGTAGGGGAAGAACACCTTGTCGTGGAGTTAGAGTTAGAGATGGTCGACTTCGCCGATGCGAAAATCGCACTAGAGCAGAAACCAAAGACCTCCAAGTAACCATGAACTGGCTCAAAAAAAATCCCGCTCAACTAAGTCTCGCGATTGCAGCGCTGGTGATGTTGGCCGTGGCTTTCCTCATCTACTCCAATGCGAACGGTTTTTCCGCGCAGTTTGAGGCTGGTTACAGGACGCCCTCGGAAGATAACAAAATTCCGCCTACCGATATTCAAATCGTTGCAGATCGGATGGCATCTCTGGAGAAACCAGCGACTTGGACGCCAAAGGCTGGCTCTCTTTTTGTGTCTGAAAAACACCTGATTAAGGATGGAGTTCTGGTTAAACCTGGTTCCGATGGAGTTCCGCTTCACCCGCCAGTTCACAACAAGTATATTATCGATAACGGGTTTGATATTACCTCGGCGACGGTATTGACGGATGACGCTGATGGAGATGGATTTGATTTACGAGCCGAGTATGCGGGAATGGACTGGTTTCAGTCGACGTATCCTCGTGACCTTGAGCCTGACTCCACGGACCCGAATAAAGCCGAATCACACCCTCCATATTATACGCGACTTTATTTGATTAAAATCCACAAAGTTCCTTTTCGTCTGCTTTTCCGGGCGTACGATGGTAACGCGACAAAATGCACCATCCAGGTCAACCCAATTGACCGTGGCGGCAGGACCGTATTTGTGGAACTAGGGCAACAGGTTCAGAATACAGATTGGAAGTTTGAATCGTTCATCCTCAAGGATAAGGGCGATAAAGACGAGTCCGTCGCAAACATGGTCAACGTAAAAACCGGCCAAAAACTAGCACTCGTTTACAATGTCATGGGTGACTCACCAGAGTCCTTTGCGCAGTTTTCGTATAAGTGGGTTGCTCCCGGCGGGCAGCAAACGAAAGACTTCACGAAGCGTAAAGATGAAACTTTTACCCTCGACCCCGAGCCGGACAAGACCTACAAAGTCACCGAGATTCGCGAGAAGGATGTCGAAGTCCTACTCCCATCAGGAGAGAAGAAGGTCTTTCCGCTCACGCCGAATCCGCCCACTGTCCCTCCGACGCCAAAAGCACCGAAATAGTCATCGAGAACAGCAATTTACCACTCACCGTAACTCAATTTAACGTAAACCAAACTAAACTACGCCTATGAAACGACCTCCTCTCTCCACGCCAATCGCCTCGCTCCTCGTAGCGGGAATCACTATCGTCCAACCTCTTACAAGCTACGGGCAGGAACCTCAAACCGAAGCGGTAGCAGACCGGGAGCTCAAGCGCCGCATTGCCCGCGAGACTCTTGGGCGGGAAGAAGGTGAAAAAGGCCGCGCTGCTCTCCGTAGCAAAGACTATGAGACCGCTTTTGCGCGTTACAAAAACGCTTGCAACAACATCGCTGATGCACCCGCGACCCAATCCAACCGTAGAGCGGCTGTCGCTGGTTTCACCGAAGCTGGACTTCGCCTTGCGGAGCAGCGCATCACAGAAGGATACTACGTCACTGCATCGGAACTGCTGAAGGAAGTGCTTCTCCAGAATCCTGATTCACGTCCCGTTCTGAAGCTGTTGGCGAACATCGAATCTCCAGAATTCTTCAACAAGAAGATGACCCCAAACTTTCGGCAGAAAGTGGAGGAGGTAAAACAGGACCATCTTGACGCACAGCATTATCAGGACCTTGGTCGGTATGACCTCGCGGATATTTCTGCACAAAAGGCGCTTAACAAAGACAAATATAACATCGCGGCTGAAAAGCGTCGCGCTGAAATTGCCGAGAAGAAGACACAATTTGGAGAGGTCGCCTACGATAGCGCCCGTTCACAGGCAATGTGGGAAGTTGCGAAGGAATGGGAGCGCCCTTACCGCCGCTTTGACCGTCGCACCGTGGAAATCACGGAAAAGAGCAAGACCAGCGCGCCGAGCACGGTGGGAATCAGCAAGAAGCTGAATTCGATTCTCGTTCCGAAAATTGACTTCCGTGACTCAACCGTCCGCGAAACCATCGAATTTCTCGTCAAGAAGAGCACAGAGCTCGATCCTGATAAAGAGGGTGTGAACATCGTCCTCAAGATCGACGGGAATTCGGCTCCCGCTATCTCTGCGCCTGCTCCGGTGGACCCTGCGGCTCCTGGACTGATCCCCGGGATTGACCCTGTGCCGGGCGTGCCGACAGAGCAAGCTCCGCAGCCGGTTGTTGGCGGAAGCGGCGATACACGTATCACCTTGTCGCTGAACAATGTGCCTCTGATTGAGGCACTGAAATACATCACCACGCTGGCAAATCTGAAATTTAAGATCGAGCCGTTTGCGGTATCGGTCGTGCCAATCGGAACGGATACCACCGAGATGATCACCAAGGAGTGGAAAGTACGTCCTGACTTCCTCACGCGTATCCCGAGTGGCGGGGGCGCTGGTGGCGGAATCGGCACGACAACGCCTGACCCCGGTGCAGGTGGCCCAGCACTTGGAAGCGCAATGACTGCGAAGGATACCCTGATGGCCGCTGGCGTGCAGTTTCCTACTGGCTCCATCGCGATTTACTCAAAATCCACTAGTACTCTCACGGTCCGCAATAGTTCCGAGAACCTCGATTTGATCGAAAAAATCGTTGAATCATTGGAAAACAGCAATGGAGTCACGCAGGTAGAAATTCAGGCGAAGTTCGTCGAAATCACCCAAAACAACCTCAAGGAATTGAGCTTCGATTGGATGCTTGGGCAGTCTAACGTTCCAGGGATTTCCACGACATCCCTTTTCACTTCAGGAGGAACTCGTGGAAGCACCCCGCAGACAAACGCGGCAGACTTCCCGTTCGTTCGGGGTGGTGTTCCCATTGGCGGCAACCCTATCACGAGCGGCAATCGCAGCGGCTCGCTGGCAATCAGCGCGAACGCTATTGACGCATTGCTCTTCGGCACCACCGGTTCATCAGCGCTTGCTCCGGGAATCGCTGCTCTCGTCGGTGCGAACACGGACCCGAACTTCCAGGTCGTGATGCGCGGACTGGACCAGAAAAAAGGCGTGGACCTTCTCTCTGCACCTCGCGTGACGGCTAAACCCGGCACGCAGGCGGTTATCGAAATCATCCGCGAGTTCCGTTACGCGACCGAATTCGAGGCACCGCAGATTCCACAAACGGTCGGGCAGAACCCCGGCGGCGGTGGCGGCCTTTTGAACCCATTGGCGCAATCCAGCGGATCATTCCCTGTGACGCCTACGACGCCGACGACGTTTGAAGTGAAGAACACGGGTGTCACGCTTCAAGTCGAGCCACAAATTGGACCAGACGGTTACTCGATCGATCTCCAGCTCGCGCCGCAAGTCGTTGAGTTTGAGGGATTCATCAACTACGGCAGCCCGATTCAGACGACCTCGACAAATGCTCTTGGCATCCAGTCGACCAACGTCATCACGCCGAACATTATCAACCAGCCTATCTTCGCGACTCGGAAGGTGACTACGAACGTCACCGTGTTTGACGGTGCGACTGTGGTGCTCGGTGGATTGGTCCGTGAAGACGTGCAGAGCGTGGAGGATAAGACTCCGTTCATCGGCGACGTGCCACTGTTGGGCCGCTTGTTCCGCTCGAAGGTGGACCAACACATCAAGCGGAACCTCATTATCTTCGTCACAGCGAAGCTCGTGAATCCGGCTGGTGATTTGATCACATCCGACGACGAACAAGAGGAGAAGGTGGAAACTCTAGCGACGCCTGACATTGCGCCGCCTCCGTTGCCAACGTATTCGGCTTTACCTGCGCCAGCGGGCTTCGATAAGCGATAGGTGCCAGTTCTCGGCCTGACAGGTGGGATTGCGACGGGGAAAACCACCTTTGCCCCG
This sequence comes from Prosthecobacter debontii, assembly GCA_945905735.1. GTDB lineage: Bacteria > Verrucomicrobiota > Verrucomicrobiia > Chthoniobacterales > Chthoniobacteraceae > SXWH01. The sequence goes on from CAMDQC010000004.1 coordinate 18,979, forward strand.
TTGCTGCTCCGACACTTTTCGGGGATGCAGCACTTTGATTCGGACAATTGCGTTCACAACCTTCTTGGAGGAGATGAAGCCATACGAGGAGCAATCCTTGATGCGTTTGGATCTGCTGTGATGGGTGAGGACGGATGGCCGAGCCGACCAAAACTTCGGGAAGCGGTATTCGCTGATGAAAGTCGGCGGAGGGCGCTGGAGGCTATTTTGCATCCGGTTGTTCGGGCGAGTTGGCGAATGAAAGCCGCCACTGCTCGGGCGGACGGCTCTTGGCTTCTGGTGGATATTCCGCTTCTCTATGAAACGGGCGTCCAGTCGGAGTTTCACCGCGTAATTGTGGTCGGATGTCCGAGGGCGACACAATTAAAACGATTAAATATCGAGCGAGGGCTTGCGCTGGAGCTCGCGGAGAGGATAATGGCCTCTCAACTGGCTATCGGCGTAAAGACCCAACAAGCCGATCACGTTATCTGGAATGACAGCACCGTCTGCAACCTCGACGGACAGTCCGAACTCCTTGCCGCTTGGCTCAAGCAGCATTGTGGATGAAGGAACGTCTATTATGAACCCAACACTTCAACATGCAGGGAATGAAATCCTGCCAATTTACGTCCCTGTGGCGTTGCCGATAATAGTCGGCACACCACAGGAAAACAAACCTGCCGCAGAGGCACCAGCGCAGCAACCGGAGGAAGAACTCCTCAACGAAAACGGTGACCCTCGCGCGGTTGTGCCTGCGCTTGCCGCACGGGACATTTGGATCGATGAACTTCACGCGCTCACCGTGCAGGAGCTTCACGACCGTTTCTTACAGCTCAACATCAAGCCGAACCCGGAGAAGACGCGACATTACCTCGTTTGCGACCTTCTCCGTGCGTATCACAAGCTTGGCTATAAGCTCCTTGCGGAGGGTATCACGGAGTTCATCACCACGGATGGATGCGGCTTTGTGCGCTTCCCGCGGTACAGCTTCCGGCCTTGTCCGCAGGATGCGTTCTTCACGTTTCAGCACGCGAAGAAGATCAACATGCGCGGGGGGCATCTCGTGCAGGTGCGCTTCCGTCCAGCGGAGCAAAAAGAGAAGTATTTCATGGTCGAGGAAGTCCTCACCATCGAGGGCATTCCGTTTGCCGAATGGGTGACGCCGGCGGATTTCGAGACGCTCACGCCGCGTTTCCCCGATGCGCGTATCCGGCTGGAAGGCACGGGGCGCACGTCGGTCACGGCTCGGGCGGTTGATTTGATCTCACCGATTGGGCGCGGGCAGCGCGGCCTGCTCGTGGCACCGCCGCGAGCTGGAAAGACGATCCTTTTGAAAGAGCTGGCCATCGCCGCGCTCGCGAATAATCCAGGGCTGCAAGTGATGCTCTTGCTCGTGGATGAACGGCCCGAGGAAGTCACCGACCTTCAGCGCAGCGTCAAGGGCGCGGAAGTCTATGCGTCCACGTTTGACGAGCCGAGCACCCGTCATATCCAAGTGTGCGAGATTCTCGCAGACCGCGCCAAGCGGCTCGTGGAGCAGGGGAAGCACGTCCTCATTTTCCTCGATTCCATCACGCGACTCTCGCGCGGCTATAACAATGCACGGCCCGGCGGCGGACGCATCATGACGGGCGGCCTCGATACAAAGGCGCTCGTGAAACCGAAGAAGTTCTTCGGCAGCGCGCGCAATACGGTGGAGGCGGGCAGTCTCACCATCCTCGCTACGGCTCTCGTGGAGACGCACAGCAAGGCGGACGACATCATTTTTGAAGAGTACAAAGGCACCGGCAATATGGAGGTGAAGCTCGACCGCTTCCTCAGCGACCGTCGTGTTTTCCCAGCGATTGACTTGCTGCAAAGCGCCACCCGCCGCGACGAGTTGCTCTATCACCCGGACGAGTTTAACCGCATCACCGTCCTCCGCCGCCAGCTCTCGGCACTGCCGCCGCTGGAGGCTACGGAGGTGCTCATCCACGCGCTCAAGGCGACCCAGTCGAACGCACAACTTCTCTTGGGAGGGCTACGAGGCTGAATAATCCCGAGCGCGAACCCAGCAGCACGCCAGACGTACCTCTGACGGATACGAGCGCGGCGCTTGCCGACGTAATCCCGCATTTTGCGCCGCACGACCGCATCGCCGTGGATACCGAGGCGGACTCGCTGCACTGCTATTTCGAGAAGCTCTGCCTCATCCAAATCACCGTTCCTGGGCTCGACTTCCTCATTGATCCCCTCGCCCCGATGGACCTCGCGCCCCTCTGGGATGCGTGGGCGGGAAAAGAGCTGATCTTTCACGGAGCCGACTACGATCTGCGGCTCCTGCGCCGCGCAGGTTGCCCGCCGCCCGCGCGCATCTTCGACACCATGCTCGCCGCACGACTCACGGGCGTAAAGGAGTTCAGCTACGCCGCGCTGATGGAGAATCTCTTCAAAGTCCCCATCGCCAAAGCCTCCCAAAAAGCAAACTGGGCCCGGCGTCCGCTCTCCCAGCAGATGATGGAATACGCCGTCAACGACACACGGCACCTCGGCGCGCTCCGCGATCTCCTCAGCGCCGACCTCGACAAAATGGGACGCCGCGCCTGGTTCGACCAGTGCTGCGAACGCGCCATCCGCTCCTCCGAGATTGATAAGGAACTAGACCCCGACCAAATCTGGCGCATCGCCGGCAGCGGCCTCCTCCGTGGACGCGCCGCCGCGATTTTCCGCGAGCTATGGCACTGGCGTGAAGACGAAGCGAAGCGCGTGGACAAACCCACCTTCCACATCCTCCACAGCGAAATGCTCATCAAAGCCGCCGAGCGCATCCACGCCGGCGAGCGGGTCGAGTTCAAACACATTCGCGGCCCCCGTGCGCAGCGTTTCTTCATCGCAGCCCATAAAGGAATTGTCTGCCCCGAAGCCGACTGGCCCAAAGTCATCCGCGTCGCCCGCACCAAGCCCTCCCAGCAGCAGTTTCAGCGTTTTCTGGAGCTCAAAAAAATCCGCGACACCCGCGCCGACGCGCTTGGCCTCGACCCCTCGCTAATCTCCGCCAAAGCAACGCTCGAAGGGCTCGCCTTCCGCCCCGAGGACACTCTGCCAAAGCTCATGCCTTGGCAGCGCGAGATGCTCGGGCTTTAGCGCAACTCAAGCTCGGGTTGCTCGACGCGGGTGAGGCTCCATTGGGTCGGGCCGCCGGTGCGCCGCCAGGTGATCTCGAAGGGCTGGGTGAGGCGGTTTAGCTCGTCTTTCGCGTAGTTGGCGAGGGGGCCGCCGGTGCCGGTGAGCTTTATTGTTTCCCGCAGAACCCACTCAGCTCCTCGGGAATCGAGCCCTTTCTCCTCGCGCACGACGGTGACGAAAAGGAACTGCTGGAAGACTTCTTGTGTGCGGGAAATCACATTTGCTTTGTCGTGCCCCCATCGGTCGCGGTAATCATCCGCGAGCAGTCGCTCGAACGCGGCAAAGTCTCGGCCTTCGATGGCTGCGATGAGTCTCGTCTGCGCGCGGCGGACCTGACGTTCTGGCTGGAGCCACCACCACAGCGCGAGGGCCGCACACACGATTACAACGCCAATCCACACGCCGAATTTCTTAAAAAGTCCCATGAGTAATAAAGAGCCCAAGCTCCGCGCGAACGTCGCGGCAATCCTTCGCAATCGCGAGGGCAAAATCCTCATCTGCGAGCGCGTCCACATTTGGAATGCGTGGCAATTCCCGCAGGGCGGCGTGGACGATGGGGAGACGCTGGAGCAGGCGCTCACTCGCGAGTTGCGGGAGGAGATCGGCATCGAGCCCGGCGACTTCCGCATCGTCGAAATGCGCAGCGGCTATATGTATATGTTCCCCGGCGGGCGGAAAAAGGGCTTCGAGGGGAAAGACCAGACTTACTTCCTGTGCGACTTCCTCGCCGATGACTCGAAGATCAATGTGGAGACGGAGATCCCGGAGTTTCGCGGGTGGAAGTGGATCGCGCCTGCGGACTTCCGCAAAGCATGGCTGCCGCCGATGAAGATCGATGTGTACACGCAGGTCTTCGGCGACTTCTTCGGCATCCAACTCGCGTAGTGCCAGCCGCATCCGCCAACACTCCGCGCCGCGTGGTCATCACAGCGATGGGCACCGTCAGCCCGCTGGGAATCGGCTGCCGCGAAGCCTCCCGTGCGCTGCGCGAAAGCGGCGATTGCGTAGCGCCGGTGACGATGTTCGATGTCTCAAAATGCCGATCGAAAACGGCGGGGCACGCGCCTTCGCTCCCGGCGGACGATGAGCGTCTGCACCCGGCCTCGCGCATGATGATCGCCGCTGCGCTGGAGGCTCGCGCGGGTGATGCGGGGTTCGTGCCGGAGTGTGCCGTCATCGGCACGACGAGCGGCGGAATGTCGGATGGTGAACGCTACTTTCGCACGCAGAGCACGAGGCAGCGCGGGCAAGGTGCGCTCATCGCAAACTACCCCGCGCAACGCCCGGTGCTCGATGCTCTGCGCGCTCTCGGCTCCACGGCTCCGGCGCAGATTATCGCGAATGCTTGCGCGTCCGGGAGCAACGCAATTGGCCATGCTTTTCGCCTCATCCGCGCGGGCATTCACGACCGCGTGCTTGCGGGTGGATACGATGCGCTTTGCGAGCTGGTGTATGTCGGGTTCGATTCTCTGCAAGCGGCGACGACGGATAAAGTGCGGCCTTTTGATCGTGGCCGCAGCGGGCTCGTGCTGGGCGAAGGCGCGGCGCTTTTAACGCTCGAAGAGCGGACCTCCGCACAACGTCGCGGCGCTCCGATTCTCGCCGAGGTGACGGGCTACGGAATCTCCACCGACAACCACCACCTCACTCAGCCGCACCCCAGCGGGATCGGCCCGGAGTTGGCGATGACTCGTGCGCTCGCCGACGCGCGCCGTGGGCCGGGCGAGATTGATTACATCAACGCGCACGGGACGGCGACGGCCTTTAACGACAGCAGCGAAGGCGTGGCGATCGGGAAAGTTTTCGGCGCGCGAGTGCCCGTGAGTTCCACGAAAGGAATGATGGGCCACTCGCTCGGCGCGGCGGGTGCCATCGAGGCGGTGTTCTGCGTGCTGGCGATGAACGAGCGATTCCTCCCGCCCAATATCAACTACCGCGAAGCCGACCCGGCGTTCGATTTGAACATCGTCGCGAACACCGCCCGCGAGGCGGAACTGCGCGCCGTTTTGTCGAACTCGTTTGGATTTGGCGGCACGAATGCGTCCATCATTTTGGAGGTCGCACGATGAGCGCACTCACCAGCCGCATCCTCGGCACCGGCATCGTCACGCCGCACGGGACGAGCCTCGCATTTGGGAAGGAAGCGCCGCCCGTCAGCGAGATCACGAACCCCGAAACGGGCCGCAAACATCTCATCGCGACGGTGCCCGCAGCATGCAGCGCGCACCTTGGCCGCGAGCCACGGCTGCGCCGCGCGAGTACGATCAGCCTGCTCGCCGCCACCGCTGCGCAGGCTGCGATTTTGCAAAGCGGCATCACGCCCGGTAGCCGCACGGCGCTCGTGCTCGGGGTGTCAAACGGCTGCGCGCAATACACGCGGCGGTTTTACGAACAGATCGTCAAAACGGGGGCGAACACCGCGAGCCCGTTGCTCTTCCCCGAGACCGTCCACAACGCGCCCGCCAGTCACCTCGCCGCGATGCTGAAGCTCGACGGCGCGACTTACACGCTCATCGGCGACGCGACCGTCGGGCTGCAAGCGCTCCACTTTGCCAACCAACTCCTTACGATGGGCGACGCCGATCACGTCATCGTCGCCGCCGCTGAGGAACTCGACTGGATCCTCGCCGAAGGCCACCACCTTTGGCGGCTCACCAGCAGCACCGGCACTTGCCGCCCCTACGCAGGCGGCGGGACATTGCTCGCCGAAGGTGCAGCCGCAGCCGTCCTCGCGCTCGAAGGCGGCTCCGCAAAACTCACCACCGTCCCCGGCCAAACAATCCCCAGCCGCCGCCACGCCACCGCCGCGCTGCGCGCCACGATTTCACAGCTCGGCGACGTGCAGCCCGACCACATCGTGGATGGCGCAAACGGCACTTGGCTCGACACCGCATACGCGCAGTGCGGCCCGAGCGACCGGCGCGTTTCGCCAAAAGCGAACATCGGCGACGCCATCGGTGCATCCGCGCTCCAGCAAGTCGTCTTCGCCACCGCGCTCGCCGGGCGCACGCTGGTCCCCGCGCTCGGCTGGAACCAGCAAGCGGCAGCGGCACTCGTGGAAAGTTCCGCAGAAAACTGATTGGACGCCGGGCGCGGGAAAGACAACGCTCTCGCCATGCACGAAGAACCTTTCCGCTGGGTCGAGGCGATTGCCAATCGGCGCGAATACATCGAAGATCAATTGGCCACGGGCAGCCCGATTGTCGGCCTCAGCTACCGCGACGGCGTGCTGCTTTTCACCCTCAGCCGCGAGCGGCAAAAGCTGTTTGAAATCCACGACCGCATCGCCCTCGGCGGGCTCGGGCATCCCGGCGACATTGAGCGGCTGCGTCTTGCAGCCATCGAGGTCGCAGGCGCGGAAGGCTTCGCACGTTCCGCCGATGATGTGTCGCTGCGGAGGCTCGCGAATTTCTCGCTCTCGCCCGCGTTGAAGGCAGCGTTCGAGCAAATCTACGGGCCGCCATTTTTAGCCCGCCTGCTCTTCGCAGAGCTTGGCCGTCGCGGCACGCCGAACCTTTTCGCGCGAGTGGATTTCGACGGCTCGATCCGCACGAACGGCGGATCGTTTGGTAAGTCATTCGAGGACTTCGGAGTCATCGCGGGGAAAGCGCTCGCCATGCGGCAAATGGAGACTTTTCTCGCCGCCAATCCTACCTCCGCCGCCACGCTTCCCGATGCGCTGCGGACCGCCGCGAGCACTTGGGCGATGGGCCACATGGCGCTCGCGCAAGAGCGTGAGGCGGACGCGCCTTCGGCCACCGACCTCGCCGCACACCTCGCGACGCAGCTCAGTAACACCAGCATCGAGGCCATCGTGATGGAGCACAAATCGCCCATCGCCGTCGCCTACCGCACGCTCGCCGAAGCCGACGTGCGAGAAGCACTCTCCGCCAAATAAAACTCACCATGTTCATTCGCACACTCCTTCTCGTCATCTGCGCACACGTCGCCGTCGCAGCCGACGCACCGCTCGCCTTCACCGATTCCGCGCCCAAGCGCTACGAACTCACCGCCCGCGCCAGCCTCATTGACCCACGCGCAAAGTCGCATCCCGAGATCGATTTCGTTTTTGAAAAAGCCGGCAAACCCACCGACACCGAGAACGCCTCTGTGGACACCCGTGTGAAGCCGCAGGGCAAGCTCGTCATCTGGCTCATGGGGCCCAGCCCCGCGCTGTTCGAGCGACTGAATAGCTACGGACTCCACGCCATCCGCGTCCATTACGCGAACGGTTGGTTTGGCAAATTCGGCAAAGAGCCCGCGCCTGCCGACGACAAGTTCCTCGGCAAAATCCGCCTCGAAGCAGCCACCGGCGAAAACACCAGCGACGTCGTCGAAATCCCCAAGCCCGACAGCATCCACGAGCGCGCCGTGCAGTTCGTGATATGGCTCGCCAAAGAAAACCCGCAGGGCAAGTGGGATACATTTCTCACCGCCGACAAAAACGATCTGCGTTGGGAAAAAGTCATCCTCTCCGGCGCATCCCACGGTGCCACCACAGCCGCTCGATTTGCGAAAGCACAGCGCGTGGATCGCGTCGTCATGTTCTGCGGCCCACGCGACCAATATGAGACGTGGCAAGGGCTCCCGTCGGCCACGCCAGCCAACCGCTTTTTCGGCTTCAGCCACACGCTCGACGGCGGCTGGAGCGGCGACCACTACTGCCGCTCGTGGGAGCTTCTCGGGCTGCGCGAGTTTGGGCCCATCGTGGATGTGGATAAAGAGCCCGCGCCCTTCGGCAACACGCGCCGACTCACCACCAGCGCAGATGTCGGCGGCAACGCGAACCGCGCCCACGGCTGCGTCACACCCGGCGGCTCGGCGGTGAAGGGGGTCGATGGAAAGTTGATCCACGAAGCAGTCTGGCGCTACCTTTTCAACCAACCTATCGAAGTCACCGGCAAGCCCGTCCCTCACGACGAAGGCTGCCGCATGGACCTCCGCCAGCCGAAGAAATAACCGATGCTCATCCGCCTTCTCTGCCTCTGCGCCGCACTCGCCCTCGCCGCTTGCTCCACCCGCAAGCTGCCGAAATACGAACGACCAATCGCCAAGACACAATTCCAGCGCGTCCGCACGACCGCCTACACGCACACCGAGTCCGACCACCTCGCCTACGGCTGCAAGACCGCGTGCGGCACCACGCTCCAATGCGGCCACCTGAACAGCGCCGCCGCCGACTGGTCCCGCTGGCCAAAAGGAACCGTCTTCCGCATCTGCGACACGGGCGAGATATGCCGCGTGGACGACATCGGCTGGGCGCTCTCGGGCCGCAACACCATAGACATTTACAAGCCCAGCCGCAGCGCCATGAACGCATGGGGCGTGCGAAACGTGGACATCGAAATCCTCGAATGGGGCACCCCGCAAGAGAGCTTTAACATCCTCAAACCACGTGCCCGTTTCCCGCATGTGAAACGGATGCTGGATGACCTGAAGCGCGATATTTAGCGCGCTCAAAAATCCTTCGAGCGCAGCTTCTTCACATCGGAGCGTTTCTTTTTCGAGGCCAGCATCCGCTGCTTCACCTTCCACGGGCGCTTCGCCGTCTGCCGCCGCACCTTTTCCTTCGCGCTCTTCGCGGCCTTCTTCGCCGCGTCGCGCGCTTCTGCGATGGCGTCAAAAATCCTCTCCCACGCAAGCTCGCGGTTCTGCGCCTGCGAGCGCGTGTCTTGCGCGGTGACGCCGGTGCCGGTGGGCAAATGCGAGACGCTGACGGCGGTGGAAACCTTGTTCACATTCTGCCCGCCGGGCCCGCTGCTGCGGTGGAAGTTTTCCTCGAAGTCCTCCAGCCGCAAATCCAGCGCCTTCGCACGAGCGAGTCGGAATGCCTGAAAGTCGGATGCGGTTTGCATGGCTGGCGATTAGCAGACGCGGCGGGTGAAGCGAATAAATGTTTCCCGCATAGACAAAACGCTCACTTTACCCCGCTATACGCGGACAAATTTCATGTCGAACAACACTCAGGAAATCACCAACCGGGTCAAAGAACACTCCGCGTGGGTCGAAGGGCTACAACGCGAAGTCGCGAAGGTCGTCGTCGGTCAACGCTACCTCATCGAAGGGCTGCTCGTCGGCTTGCTCACCAACGGTCACGTCTTGCTAGAAGGTGTGCCGGGGCTGGCAAAGACGCTCACGGTGAAGACGCTCAGCTCGGCGATTCGCACGGGCTTTAGCCGCATCCAGTTCACGCCCGACCTGCTGCCCGCCGACCTCATCGGCACCCTCATCTACAATCCCCGCGAGGGCGTCTTCACCACGAAGAAGGGGCCGATTTTCTCGAACCTTATCCTCGCCGATGAAATCAACCGCGCACCCGCGAAAGTGCAGTCCGCCTTGCTCGAAGCGATGCAAGAGCGGCAAGTCACCCTCGGCGACACGACGCATAAATTGCCCGACCCTTTCCTCGTCCTCGCGACCCAAAACCCGCTGGAGCAAGAAGGCACCTACCAGCTCCCCGAAGCGCAACTCGACCGCTTTTTGCTCAAACTCAAAGTCGGCTACCCGACCAAAGTCGAAGAGCGCCAAATCCTCGACCTCATGGGCACGAGCGCGCCAAAGCTCGACGTTTCAGCCGTCGTCGAGCCCGAACAAATCCTCCGCGCCCGCGAACTGGTGAACAGCATCTACATCGACGACCGGGTGAAGGACTACATCGTGGACATCGTCTTCGCGACCCGCGAACCCGCCGCCTACAAACTGCAAATGAGCGGGCTCATCCGCTACGGAGCCAGCCCCCGCGCCACCATCGCCCTCACACTCGCCGCCCGAGCCAAAGCCTTCCTCAGCGGACGCGGCTACGTCACCCCGCAAGACGTAAAAAGCATCGGCCTAGACGTGCTCCGCCACCGCGTAGCCGTGACCTACGAAGCCGAAGCCGAAGACCTCACCAGCGAGAAGATCGTGGAGAAGATTTTCGCGACGCTGCCAGTGCCGTAGGGAGTGGTGACTTGTGACTTGTAAGATGTGATTTGTTGTAGCCTATGCCGCTTGCCAAAACTGTTCGTGATTTGGAGGTCTATCAGATGGGACTTTCTGCTGCTAAAAGCGTGTTTTTGCTCACGAAGCGATTTCCTGCCGATGAGCGGTTTTCGCTCACGGATCAAATTCGCAGGAGTAGTCGCGCAGTGACGGCAATGCTTGCCGAGGCTTGGGGACGAAGGCGCTACAAGGCTTCCTTTGTGAACAAGCTCGATGATGCGATGGGGGAAGCGAACGAGGTGCAAGCATGGCTCGATCATGCACGCGAATGCGGCTACATCACGCAGGCAGAAGTTGTAGATCTCGACATTCGCTACCAGCACATTGGCGGGAAACTCAGCCGGATGATTGATAGAGCAGACGACTTTTGCAAATACGCGCCATCCACCGACTACAGAACCATCACAAAAGACCCACGCGCGGAATCATGATCACCGAATTCAGAAAACGGGTCGTGCGGGAGCCCCACAAGTCACCGCTCACAAGTCACAAGTCACAAGTGCTCTGATGGAATCCGCCCGCGACATCCTCAAAAAAATCCGCCAGCTAGAGCTAAAGACTCGCGGCATGATCGACGCCGCTTTCTCCGGTCAGTATCGGTCTGTTTTCAAAGGACGCGGGATGAACTTTGAGGAAGTGCGGGAGTATCAGCCGGGGGATGAGGTGCGGGCGATTGATTGGAATGTCACGGCTCGGACGGGCGATGCGTATATTAAGAAGTTCACGGAGGAGCGGGAGCTGACGGTGATGCTTGTGGTGGATGTCTCGGCTTCGGGGGAGTTTGGGAGCGTGAATCTGAGCAAGCGCGAGCTGGCGGCGGAAGTGGCTTGTTTGTTCGCGTTCAGCGCGATTCGGAACAACGACAAAGTGGGCTGCATTTTGTTTTCGGATCACGTCGAGCTGATGGTTCCGCCCGCGAAAGGGCGGGCTCACGCGCTGCGCATTATCCGCGAGATTTTGTTCTTCGAGCCGAAGGGGCGCGGGACGAATGTGGCGTGTGCGCTGGAGGCGATGAACCGCGTGCTGTCTCGGCGAGCGGTGGTTTTCCTCGTGAGCGATTTTCAGGCGGCGGACTTTTCAAAGCCGATGAATGTCGCGGCGCGGCGGCACGATATGGTGGCGATCCCGGTGGTGGACCCCGGCGAGCTGGAGCTGCCGGATGTCGGGCGCGTCGTGCTGGAAGACGCGGAGACGGGCGAGCGGATGGTCATCAATACGAGCGATCGGCGCACGCGGCTGCGGTTTGCGGAGAACATCGGCGGGCCGCTGGAGCAATGGCCCGCATACTTCCGGCGGTATGGCGTGGAATCCATCACGCTGCGGACGGACCAAGATTACGTCCCCGCGCTGCGGCGGTTTTTTAAGCAGCGGACGAGTCGGCTTTTGCACGGATGAAAAGAACGACGCCAAACTACGAGCCGACAGGCTTTGGACTGCGGCAGCCTGCTGCCGCCTTCCCCCCCCGCAGCCTGCTGCGGAGTCTCGCCAGCAGGCTGGCGGGGGGAAAGCTACAGCAGGCTGTAGCACTCCAAAGCCTTGCGGCATCCGCGCACGCCGCTATCCAAGGAGCACCGCAAACGCCCGAAGCTCCCGATCCGCTCGCCGAGCTGCGCGACAATGCGCGGCTGGTCGAGGTGCCTTGGCCGGAGTGGGTTTGGTGGGCGATTGGGGCGGGCTCGCTGCTCGTTGTGGCGCTCATCGTTTGGGGCACTGTTCGCTTTATAAAGAGCCGCCCGAAACCTCTGCCGCCGACTCCGCGCGAGTTGGCGATGCGGGCGCTCAATACGCTGCGTGGGAAGATGCTGGATGCGGAGCCTTATGCGTTCAGCGTGGAGGTGTCGGATGTGCTGCGGACGTTTATCAGCGCGCATTACGCGCTGTTTGCGACGCAGCAGACTTCGCCGGAGTTTCTGGCGAGCATCGCGTCGTCGCCGCGATTTTCGCCGCAAGACCGTGAGGCGCTGGCTACGTTTTTGGAGCGGTGCGATTTGCTGAAGTTCGCACGAGTGGAGGCGGGCTCGGGGGAAAATATGGAGCTGCTGCGCGAGGCGGAGGCGTTTGTGCAAGGAGGAGGAAGATGAGATTCGGCGATGTGCTCAATTTCGCCGCGCCATGGTGGCTGCTGGGGATTCCGCTGCTGCTCGCGCTCTCGTGGATGCTGGGAGGGCGCGGGCCGACGGCGGCGATTCGGTTTTCATCGCTTTTGGGGATGCGCGGCGTGGGTCGTGTGAAGCCTTCTGGCTGGCGAGGATTTGGCGCGGGGCTGATGATGCTGGCGCTGGCGCTTTGCTTTGTCGCGCTGTCGCGTCCGCAGCTCGGTAGCTCGAACGAAACCATCGAGTCGTCGGGCGTGGACATCGTGCTGGCGCTAGACGTCTCAACCTCGATGTTGGCTGAGGATTTCACGCTCGGCGGGCAGCGGGCGAATCGGCTGGAGGCGGTGAAGGATGTAACGCGGCGCTTCATCGGAGGTCGGCCCAACGACCGAATCGGCATCGTGGCGTTTGCGGGGCGTCCGTATCTCGTGAGCCCGCTGACGCTGGACCATGCTTGGCTGGAGAAGAATCTGGAGCGACTGCGCACGGGGCTCGTGGAGGATGGAACATCCGTCGGCGCGGCGCTCTCCAGCGCGGCGAATCGGCTCAAGGACAAGCCTTCAAAAAGTAAGATTCTCGTGCTGCTGACGGATGGCGATGAGACGATCAAAACCGTGCCGCCGAACACAGCGGCGGAGGCGGCGAAAGCGATGGGTATCAAGATTTACACCATCGCGGCAGGGACGAACGGGCTCGCTCCGTATCCGGCGCAGGACATGTTTGGGCGGAAGGTGTATCGGCAGGTGCAGGTGTCGGTGGATGAGGGTGCGCTGCGGAAGATTGCGGAGATTGGCGGCGGGCAGTTTTTCCGGGCGACTGATACCGCTTCGCTGAACGAAATTTTCGCGCAGATCGACAAGCTGGAGAAGACGGAGGTGAAGCTGAACAAGAAGGTGGATTGGCGCGACTTCTACCACGCCTTCCTCGGCGCAGGGCTGGCTCTGGCGCTATTGCACTGGCTTTTGAGTCAGACGATTTGGAGGACGATTCCATGATGACTTTTGCGGCTCCAGTTTGGCTTTGGGCGTTGGCGGCTTTTCCGTTTCTCATCGCGCTGTATTTGCGGGGAGAAAGTGCGCGGCGTGCGGCGCTGAATCGGCTCATCGCGGCGCGGCTGCAATCGCGACTGGCGGGGGGCGTGAGCGTGGGCAGGCGGCGCGTGGTTTTTGCGCTGATGATGCTGGGCGTGGCGTTCGGAATTTTGGCGCTGGCGCGTCCGCAGTGGGGCTTTTCCTGGGATGAGCGGCGCGATATGGGGCGCGATGTGATCATCGCGGTGGATACGTCGCGCTCGATGCTGGCGGCGGACCTTCAGCCGAGTCGGCTGAAGCGTGCGAAGCTGGCGGCGCAGGATTTACTTACGCACATCAAGGGCGACCGCGTGGGCGTGATTGCGTTTGCGGGCTCGTCGTTCTTGCAGGCTCCGCTGACGGCGGATTTTGCGGCGACGATTGATACGCTGGCGGAGCTGGATACGGACATCATCCCGCGCGGCGGGACGAATCTCACGGAGGCAATTACGGCGGCGGACGATGCCTTTGGAAAAGGCGAGAGCGAGCACCGGGCGCTCATTATTTTCACCGACGGCGAGGAACTCGAAGATGACGCGGTGAAGGCGGCGCGGGATCACAAGGACAAGTTCCGCATTTTTACCGTGGGTCTCGGCTCTGCGGAAGGCGCGCTGATCCCGATGCCGAATGAACGCGGCGGCACGCAGTTTGTCAGAGATGAGCGCGGTGAATACGTTAAATCCAAACTTGACGAGAAACGGCTACGAGAGGTTGCGGAAGCAGGCGGCGGCTTCTATGTTCATCTCCAGAACGGTCCCGCCGAAATGCGGCAAATCGCAACGGAGGGCCTCGGCGCCATGAAGGAAACCAGCACGACAGAATCTCATTTTTCAAAACGCCCAAACGAATGGTATCAGTGGCCGCTCGCAGCGGCGGTGGCCTGCTGGGTGGCCGCCTTGCTCGTGGGCGAGCGGAAGCGTGTCGCGGCTGCGCTGGCGCTCCTTTTAGCGCAGTCGGCTCAGGCGAAAGATGAAGGGCAGAGTCTCTTCGCGAAGTCGGATTACGCAGGCGCAGCGAAGGTTTTCGAGGAGCAGCGGGCGAAGCGAAACGCGCCGGAGTTAGACTACAATCTCGGCGTCAGCGCCTACAAAGCGGGAGACCTCGACAAGGCTGCGGAGGCACTGAGCGGTGCGCTCGGCGGCGGCGAGGCGGCGCTGCAAACGAAGGCGGCATTCGGATTGGCCAACGTGCTGGCGCGTCGCGGCGTGAAGCAGGAGAAAAAGGAGGACAAACTGAGCGACTGGAAAAACGCCATCCAGCACTACGACCGCACACTCGCTCTCAATGCCACGCACCCCGACGCTGCTCACAACCGTGACTTGCTGAAGAAGCTCATCGCTGACCTCGAAAAGAAAGACGACGAGCAGAAGAAGGACGAAGACAAGAAAGACGACAAAAAGGACGAGGAGAAAAACGATCAGGAAAAGAAGGAAGACAAAGAGAAGTCAGGCGACGGCAAGCCGGATGAAAAGAAGGACGGGGAGAAGAAAGAGGAGCAAGGCAAGGATGGTGAAAAGAAGTCTGAGCAGGAGAAGCAGGAAGGCGAAAAAAAGGACGGAAAGGATGGGGAGAAGAAAGATGGAGAGCAGAAGGACGGCGACAAGGGCGAGGAAAAGTCCGGTGAGCAGAAGGAGAAATCTGACAAGCCCGGCGAGAAGCCCGAGCAGGCTGAACCGCAAAAGGACGGCGAGAAAAAACAGGGCGAGCTAAAGGCCGCGAACCCCGGCGAGAAGGGCGAAGAGAATGAGCAGGACGCCGCCGAAGCCGCCGAGGAAATGGCCGCAGCCAAAGAAGGCCGCATGACGCAGAAGGACGCCAAGCAGTTGCTCGACTCGATGCGCAATACGGAGCGCCGCGTCCGCCTTTTAGACCCGCGGCAGGAAACTAACATGCAGAACAAGCCGAGGCCGGAGAAGAACTGGTAGATATGGAAGTCAGGAGGTTTTTTCGCATCATTTTGCTTATCGTTCTGTCGCTCACCGTCCCTGCTTGGGCTGCACCGAAGGTGAGCGCGACGATTTCCTCGGCGACGATTTCTGTCGGCGAGTCGGTGGACCTTGAGGTGACGATCCAAGGCGATGCGCGAGCGGAGCAGCCTGCGGCTCCCTCGGTCGAAGGGCTCCAGTATAATGGCACGAGTCAGAGCACCCAGATGAGCATCATCGGAGCGGATGTGACGCATCGGACGACTTACACGTTTCGCTACATAGGGCGGAAAGAGGGCAAGTTTTCCATTCCGGCGATTGCTGTGAATGTCGGCGGGCAGCAGGTGAATACAGAGCCGTTGGCGCTGACGGTGAATGCTGGCGCGGCGGTGAAGAGCGCGGGCGATATTGCTTTTGCCGTGATCGAGCCGGTGAAGAAGACGCTGTTTGTCGGCGAGGATGTCGGCGTCGAGATTCGTGGGTATCTTGATGCTTCGGTGCGCTGGAACGCTCTGGATAAGCCGCAATTCACGGCAGATGGCTTCAATATGCGCGAGATTCTCGTGGGGAAGCAGAGTGAGCAGGAATTGTCTGGGAAACGCTATGTGACGGTCGTCTATCGCACCGTTGTAACGCCGACGAAGGCGGGAAAGCTCAAGCTCGGTGAGGTGAAATTGCGCGCGCAGTATTCTAGCCCTCGGCAGAACAATCGCTATGACCCGTTTCCTGGATTTGGCCGGATGCAGGAGATGGAAGTCGTCGCGCCTGCGATAGAGTTGGACGTGAAGCCGCTGCCGATCGACGGACGGCCCAAAGACTTTGCCGGGGCGATTGGGCAGTTCACTTTCGAGGGCACGGGCTCTCCGGCGAAGGTGAAAATTGGCGAGCCGATTACGATGAACTTGATCGTCAAAGGGCAGGGGAACTTTGCTCGAATCACCGTGCCGCCGCTGGCGGAGGCGGATGGGTGGAACGCTTACGACAGCGAGGACAATTTCACCCCGACGGACCAACTGCAAATGTCGGGCGTGAAGACGTTCAAACTGCCCGTCTCGCCGACTGCGGCGAAGACGACGATTCCGGTGTTTGCGTTCACCTTTTTCGACCCGAGCGCGGAGAAATATGTGACGCTGAAAAACTTGGCGACGCCGCTCGTCGTCGAGGGCACGCCTGCGGTAGTTGCGCCTGCTGTGACCGCTGCGACGCCTGCGCCGGAGGTGAAGCCGGACCTTTTACCAAATATGCCCGCGCCGGGCGTGGTGGGGAAGCTGGGGCAGTCGCTTACGCCGTCACTTTTCTTCGGGGCTATCCTTGCGCCGCTGCCTGTTTTGTTTGGTCTTTTCGCGTGGCGTTCACGGAAAGCGGACCCGCTGGCCGGCGCTCTGGCGGCGTTGGCGAGCGAGAGGGCGCAGCTTGTTTCGCGGATGCGGAAGACGGAGGACCGTGCGGAGTTGTTTGAGGTGGTCGGGCGGATTTTGCAGATTGATGCGGCGGTGGCGCGGCGTGCGCCGGGGGAGAGTTTCGACGATGCGGCGGTGCTGGCGACGCGCTCGCTGGATGAGCCGGCGATGGCGGCGATGCGCGAGTTGCTTGCGTCGAGAACGGAGCTTCTGTTTGCGGGCGGCGGGCGTGGGGAAAAGGTGGCGTCCGTCGAGCGCGACCGGGTGATGGAGGCGGTTTCGATTTGGGAGCGGTGCAAGCTCGTGCTCGTGTTCCTTTGCGCGTTTGTGAGCTTGGCAAATGCGGGCGACTTCGAGAGTGCGAACGCGGCGTTTGCGGAGGGAAAGTTCGAGGATGCGCGGCGCGGCTACGAGCGGGCGCTGGCGGGTGGCTGGCAGAGTGGGGTGCTCTTCAATCTCGGCAACGCGCACTACCGTCTCGACCATCCAGGGCACGCGGTTTTGAACTACGAGCGTGTGCTCGCTTTGTCGCCGGGGCAGCCGGATGCGCGGGCGAATTTGAAGTTCGTGCGTGAGCAAGTGGGCGGGCGTGTTGCGGAGCTTGCGTGGTATGAAGTGGTGCTCGATGCCATGTCGCCGCGCGTGGCGGCGGGGCTGGCGATTGGCGTGGCGTGGCTCGGCTGGCTGTGGGCGGGTGCGGCGCTGTGGCGGCGCTCCGGCGCGGCGGGCGTGGTGGGCGGCGCGATGCTCGTGCTGCTGGGCGCAGCGTATGGAGCGGGGCAACTTTGGCGCAATGAGCAGCGAGCGAGTGACGCTATCGTGCTGGAGAAAGTGGACGCTCGCCGCGAACCTGCGGATCGTGCGTCGCTGGCGGAGTCGCTCGGAGCGGGGAGCCGCGTTCGCATCGTGTCGGAGCAGGGCGAGTGGACTTTTGTGGCGCTGCCCTCGGGACAAAAAGGATGGTTAAAAAGCGGGGCGGTTGATCGGGTGATTCCCCTCAAGCGGTAATACGGATGGAACGGAAACGCTCATTGGTCTTTTGTGCGCTGGCGCTGGTGCTCGTAGGGTGTCGCGAGCCCGAGGCGGTGGCACGAGAGCGTGTGCAGAAGGTGGGCATCGGGCCGTTGCGGAAAGATTCTGGGCGCTTGAATCGCGACTATTTCGGTGCGCCGGGCAAAGAGTTCATCACGCTGAAGCAGCCGCTTTGGCCGAAGACTTTTTCCGCGCTCCAGCCGTTGCGTGTGACGATCTATCGCGATGGTGCGGCGCTGGCGCTGGGGGGCGATGCGGGCTCGACGGAGTGGGGCGTATTCGTGGTTCCCGACGGCCTTATTTACACACCTCCCGCGACGAAGACGATCCACTACCGCGTCATCCAGGAGGGTGTGTTTATCTACCGCAACGTGCCGTGATCACTTCCTCCACCAGAGCTTCAAGATGAGCAGAAAGTCAGCGATTCGATGGCGAAAAGGTCGGTAGCTTACGCCGGATTCTCCCAGCTTGCGGCGCGAGGTATCGAGCACCAAGAAGACGACAAGCAGGCACAGCGTAACGAGCACAGGGAGTGCGATGATTGCGGCGGCGGCTTTGGTGACTGGACTATCGAGCATTTCCCCTTGGGTTAGCAGAGACGGTGCCGTCCGCAGGGTGTCTTTCAGCGTTGGAATCTTTGGCGCGGGCGGGCAGGCTCCGGGCACTATGCTGCACGTCGTCCTCATCGAGCCTGAAATCCCGCCGAATACCGGAAACATCGGTCGCCTTTGTCTGGCGACGGGCTCGCACCTGCATCTCGTGAAGCCGCTCGGCTACTCGCTGGACGACCGCGAACTGAAGCGCGCGGGGTTGGATTACTGGAAGGATGTGAAGGTCACGGTGTGGGAGAACTTCGAGGAGATGCGGGCCGCGCAGCCTGCGGAGATGCGGTTCTTTTTTCTCACGACGAAAACAAAACGCGCCTACTGGGACGCGGAGTTCCGTGATGGCGATGCGGTGGTTTTCGGGAAGGAAAGCAAGGGTCTGCCCGAGGCGCTGCTGGCGGCAAATGCGGACCGCTGCCTGACGATCCCGATGCTGGATAACTCCGCGCGTTCGCTGAATCTCTCCACGGCGGCGGGCGTGGTCGTCTATGAGGTGATGCGGCAGTTGGCGTGTGTGCGTTGACGGCTCGCCGTTCCTCATCCATCCTCGCGGCTGTGAAAACGGTTTGCTCAATTTTTGCCTTCCTTTCCTTGCTGCTGCTGACGGCGGGCGCGGGGGAGAAGGTGGTCCTGTTTGCGCGCCTCAAAGATGTCACGGTGGTGGAGCTGACGACGGGCGCGAAGTGGCGCATGGATAAAGGCGACGCCTTCCCGGTGATTGCCTACAAGGAATCGCACACGATGGTCATCCTCCAGCTTGCCGGTGCGCAGTTTATCGTGCCTGTGGAAAAGACCGACATCGTGCCCGACAAAGAGCTGCCCGAGGCGATGGCGAAATATCGCGAGAACGTGACCAACTACATCAACGGCTACTCGGACCGCTGGAAAAAAAACGCTCAAGAAGGAAAACCTGCTCAATGAAACTCTACGTCAAAGTCTGGTGCCCGTGGTGCGTCTCTGCCCGCGAATGGCTCGATTCGCGCGGCTACAAATATCAACTCATCGATGTGGAGGCGAACCGTGCGGACTACGACACGATGATCCAGCTCTCGGGCCAGAAAAAGACGCCGACGCTCGTGCTCGCGGACGGCACGGTGCTGCCGGACTTCGGGCCGGATGAGCTGGCCGCGTTTGTCGCGAAGCACAACCTCCGCCCGTGACGCCGACCGGGAAATTTCTGCTCATCGCGGGCGTCTTCGTCCTCAGCTTGGCGCTGCGGAGCCTCGGCGGGATCATCACGCGCAAGCTCGGCGTGCTCGGCTTTTTAGCCACGTCGTTTCTCATCGGTTGGTTTGTGAGCGACTGGTGGCCGATGGGTCTGGTGTTCGTGAGTTTTTGGCTCGTGTGGCCGTGGTATGAACTCATCACGCGGGTGAAAAAGATCGCGATGCCGGTGGAGAATCCGCTCCGCCACAAGTCGCCGCCGCACCCGGAGTTTTTCCCCGCGCTCGGCGAGTTGAGCGATGAGATGGAGCAGGAGGGTTTTGAGCATTTGGAAGACCTCGGGCGCGAGTGGGACGAGGCGCAGCAGTTCTTCCGCATCTACCACAAAAAGGGCGAGCGCGTGCAGGCGGTCATCTGCCTCGTGGAGCAGGAGCAGTTCGCTTTTTACTACTTGCGCATCCTTTCCCGCGCGACGGATGGGACGGTGTGGACGACGTGGAACTACCCCTTTTCGCTGAACCTCAAGCTGTCGCCCGACTGGCGCATCAACCGCGAGAGCGGCGACAAATCGTTCCTCGAACTCATCGAGAGCCACCGCCTTTTTCTCGCCGGCAACGCCGTCCACGAGGAAGACCTCGACGAGACGAACCCCGACCAGCTTCACCAGCAACTACAAGGCGAACAGAGCAGCCAGATCGCGCATAACGTCACGGCGGGAATCCTGCGCCGCGACCCGGATGGGGCCATCCGCTACACATGGCGCGGGCTGTGGTTTATCTGGGTTCAGCTCTTGCGAGACTTCGTCCGACTTTCCTAGATTCACACTATGAGCATCACCCTACCAGCCGCGCATCCGATAGACCAAATCATGGCCGAGGAACGCGCCGCGTCGTTCACCAAACGCAGCATCAAAACCAGCGCCAAACTCGCCGGGCTCAAAATGGTTGTCTCCATGATGGACCTCACCACCCTGGAGGGCAAAGACACCCCCGGCAAAGTCGCGTATCTCTGCCGCAAAGCCATCCAGCCCGCCGAGCCGCGCCTCGGCGTCCCGAGCTGCGCAGCCGTCTGCGTCTATCCGAATCTCGTGCGTGCGGCGAAGACGTTCGTGGGCGACAGCGGGGTGAAAGTCGCCGCCGTAGCCACCGCTTTCCCCAGCGGCGCGATGCCCCTCCGTGTGAAGCTCGCCGACGTGCGCGCTGCCGTGGGCGAGGGCGCGGATGAAATTGATATGGTCATTGACCGTGGTGCGTTTCACGCCGGGGAATTTGCGCGCGTCGCTGACGAAATCGCTGCGGTGAAAGAAGCGTGCGGCGTGGCGCATCTGAAGGTCATTTTAGAAACCGGCGAGCTGGTCACGTATGACAACGTCCGCTTTGCCAGCGACCTCGCGATGAACGCCGGGGCCGACTTCATCAAGACCAGCACCGGTAAAGTGCAGCCCGCCGCCACGCTCCCCGTCACGCTCATCATGCTCGAAGCGATTCGCGATTTCTTTTTCGCCACCGGACGCCGCATCGGCATGAAGCCCGCAGGCGGCATCCGCACGGCGAAAGAAGCGCTCGCCTACCTAGTCATGCTCTCCGAAACGCTCGGCGACGACTGGCTCACCCCCGACCTCTTCCGCTTCGGCGCGAGCACGCTGGGCAACGATGTGGTGATGCAAATCGCCAAGCTCAGCGACGGGAACTACCAAGGCTCGGATTACTTCTCCCAGCCGTAGCTGCGACCGGAGGGGCGATTACGCCTCCCACCGCACTCGAAGAACCTCGCGGACTTCCCGAGGCGCAGCGTTGGCGGAGCGCGGAAGACGGGGCGATGTTTGCCAATGTCGCTAGAACACTGCTCGTCTGGATGCGGTAAAGTTTCCCAGCAACGCCGGGCCACGTCACGGCGAGTGGTCCGGTCCCTCGCTTCGGGATGTTCTTCGCTCTGGATAAGCCCGCGCCTTTTACTACGGTCGCGGCGTGCAACAACGCAGCAGCCTCATCATTCGCTTTATTCCCGTGATTATCGCGGTGGTCATCATGATTTTCCAGCGGTGCTCCTCGGAGACGTTCCAAAACGAAGCAGGACGTTCCGCGCGCCTCGGCCTCTCCCGCGAGCAAGAATCGGCGCTCGGTTTGCAAAGCTATCGCGAAGTGGTGAACCAGAGCCGCACCATCACCTCGGGGCCGCAATATGAGATGGTCCGCCGTTGCGCCGCGCGCCTCGCGCAGCAGACCGGGGAGCAAGGGAAGACGTTCACTTGGGCCGTTTCGTTGGTCGATAGCCCGCAGATAAATGCCTTCTGCCTGCCCGGCGGGAAAATCTGTGTCTTCACCGGCATCCTCACCGTCGCTGGGAGCGAGACGGGCCTCGCCGTGGTGATGGGACACGAAATGGCCCACGCAACGCTGCGCCACGGCAGCGAGCGCGTCTTCCAGCAAAAGCAGACGCAGACGCTTCTCTCGGGCGTGAGCTTTTCGCTCGGCGACATGAGCTATAGTCAGCGCCGTGCGATCATGGGCGCGATCGGCGCGGGCGCGCAATACGGCTACCTCCTCCCATTTGGCCGCGACCACGAGAGCGAGGCCGACGCTGTGGGCCTCCGCTACATGGCTCGCGCGGGCTACGACCCACGCGAGGCGCTGGCCTTTTGGCAGCGCATGGGCAGAGTTGGCGGTGGAAAGAACCCGCCGGAATTTACCAGCACCCATCCTTCCCACGAGACGCGAATCAAGCGACTCACCGACATGATGCCCGAGGCGCTGAAGCTCTACCAGCAGGCCGGTGGGCGCTAACGCTCCAGCGGCCTTGCTGTTCTTGCGCCACGCGGATACACGCGGAGCCGTCATGCCTCGCCTCGCTCTACTCATCGCCGTCTGCTTCGCTGCTTCGCTACGCGCCGCGGACTATGATCTCGCCGCGCCGCAGCACGACTACTGGAAGCGCCCGCTCCACGATCCGTTCACGAAATTCATCGGCGAAGTGGAAGCGGGCCGCGTGAAGCTGGATGGCAGCGGCGAGCTGCCGTATCTGCGCTCGCTTTTGAAGGCGCTGAATGTGCCCGTCTCCTCGCAGATGCTCGTCTTTTCCAATACGAGCCTCCAGCTCCGGCTCATCTCGCCGCGCAATCCACGCGCGCTCTTTTTCAATGAGGATGTGTACATCGGCTTCATCCCCGGCGGGCGCATCGAGATCGTCTCGCTCGACCCGCAAGCGGGCGGGATTTTCTACATCTTCGACATCCCGCGCGATGGCGGCCCCTTCCGCGCAGAACGCTCGGACCGGTGCATGAATTGCCATGCAAAAGAGGAGACGTTTTACGTGCCGGGGCTCTTCATCAAGTCCGTCGTGCCGCTCGCCACGGGCGGGAATTTGCAGGCGTTTCGGCAAGGGCAGAGCGGGCACGCCATCCCTTTCGCAGAGCGGTTTGGCGGCTGGTACGTGACGGGGAAGCACGGCATCGCCGAGCACTGGGGCAACGCACTCGGGCGCAACTCGCCGGAGGGCGTCTTGCAGAAGCTCCCGCTGGAGCCCGGCAAGAGCTTCGACTACGCGCGCTATCCGGTGGCGAGCAGCGACATCCTGCCCCAGCTCTTGCACGAGCATCAGACCGGCTTTGTGAACCGCGTGCTGGAGGCGACTTACAAAGCGCGCGAGGTCGGCGCGAAGCCGAGCCCAGCAGACAGCGCCGCGCTGGATGAAAAAGCCCGCGCCCTCGTTCGCTACATTCTCTTCGCCGACGAGGTGCCGCTGCCCGGCGTGGATGGCGACGCTGCTTTCAAGGCCGACTTTCAGAAAGCGAACGCCTCACCGCTGCGCGAGTTCGATCTCAAGACGCGCCTCTTCAAAAATCGGTGCAGCTATATGATCCAAGGTGCCGTCTTCACCGCGATGCCTCGTGAGATGAAGCTCCGCGTCTATCGTCAACTCGCTCTAGCGCTAGGCGAAGTGCAGCCAGATAAAGCATTCGCATATCTTCCCGTGCAGGAGAAGCGCACCATCCGCGCTGTCCTCCGCGCGACGATGAAAGATGCACCTGCGGGTTGGTTCTAAACTCCGCAATCGCCAATACTCAACGCCAAGATTTACCTTCACCCATCATGTTCAAAAAGCGCTACTCACGTCCCGGCACGCCTCCGGCAACCCTGAACCCATTTCCTCAAGGACACGGCAAGCCGGTGCTGCGCGTCATCGAATACGACCACGACACCGTGACGGAGACGACCGTCCAAAGCGTCGCAGACCTCCCGCTGCCAGCGGATGATGGAAAAATCCGCTGGATCGAAATGAACGGGCTCGGTGATGTGGAAGCTCTGCGGCTGCTCGGTGAAAGGTATAACCTGCATCCGCTGGCCCTAGAAGACGTGCTCAATATCGGGCAGCGCCCAAAATTCGAGAGCTACGAAAACCACCTCTTCATCGTCGCCCAGATGATTTACAACGAGCCGGACCAGACGATGTGCGCCGAGCAAGTCAGCCTTTTCATTTCCGAAAATATGCTCATCAGCGTGCAGGAAGATTCCGAGACGGATGTCTTCGAGCCCGTGCGCCAGCGCATCCGCACGGGCGGCGGCTACATTCGGAAGATGAACTCCGACTATCTCGCCTACGCGCTGATAGACGCCATCGTGGACCACTGCTTCCCCGTGCTGGAGGAGATCGGCGAGGCACTCGAAGAGCTGGAGGATGCGGTGCTCGACAAGCCCAGCCCGAACACCGTGGGGCAGATTCACAACCTCAAGCGGATGCTCATGCAGCTCCGCCGTTTCGTATGGCCTGAGCGCGATGTCGTGAGCGCGATGCTGCACAGCGACAGCCCGTTCATCCACGAAGAGACGAAGGTCTTCCTCCGCGACCTCTATGACCACACGGTGCAGATCATGGACCTCATCGAAGCCTACCGCGAAGTGGCGATGGGGCTTTTTGAAATGTACCTCAGCAGCGTGAGTATGCGCACCAACGAGACGATGCGCGTCCTCACCGTCATCTCCGCCATCTTCATCCCGCTGACGTTCATCGTGGGACTCTACGGGATGAACTTTCAGGACAAGACGCCAGACGGGGCACCCGCACCGACGAACATGCCAGAACTCTCCTGGAAATATGGATACGTCTCCGTGATCTCCGTCATGGCCCTCGTGGCCATCGGCCAGGTCTATTTCTTCAAAAAGAGAAAATGGCTGTAGTCGGGCAATGCTGATCATCCACACCAGCAACCGCCTCGAAGCCCTCGCAGACATGCTGGCGGCGATGCTCGAGCGCGACCCGCTTTCGCCATTCATCGCGGAGACAGTGGTGACGCAGAGCACCGGCATGAGCCGCTGGCTGAGCCTCTCGCTGGCGCAACGTCTCGGCGTGGCTGCGCATATCGAGTTCCCCTTTCCCGCGAAGTTTGCGGAGGAGGAAATTGCGCGTCTTCTGCCGTCTGCGGCGGTCTCGGCGGTGTATCGGCGCGAGGTGCTGCCGTGGCGCATCCACACCGTTTTGCCATCGCTACTCGGCGAGCCGGAGTTTGCGCAGCTCGCCCACTACGCAGGCCAAGACCCGGCGAAACTGTGGCAGCTCTGCCAACAACTCGCCGCCACTTTTGATCGCTACGTTGCGCATCGCCCGCAGATGCTCGGCGAGTGGGATGCGGGCCGCTCCACGCCCGAGGAACGCTGGCAAGCGCGGCTCTGGCTGGCGCTCGCCGATGGCGCGACACACCCCGCCGCACTCGTGGCAAAGGCGGCGAGCATCGCCAGCATTGCGGCTCCGCGCTGCGCCATCTTCGGGCTGAGTTCGCTTGCGCCGACTTACGTGGAGTTTCTCACGATGGTCGCGGCGCATCGCGAGGTGCATCTCTTCCTCCTCGCGCCGACGCGGCACTACTGGGGAGACACGATGAGCGAGCGAGAAATCGCTCGCCTCGCGCAATGGGCCGCTCGCCACAAGAAGATCGTCGGCGCGGAGTTCGCGGAGCCCGGCCATCCGCTGCTCGGGAGCCTCGGGAAAGTCGGGCGCGATTTCCACGAGTCGCTCGTCGGACTATCTGCGGGTGAGGAGTTCGAGGCTTTCATCCCCACGGAGCGCACCACGCTGCTCGCTCGCGTGCAGGACGATATTTTGGAGCTTACGCCCGACATTGAGAAGGTGCAGCCCGACGACAGCATCCGCCTGCACAACTGCCATTCGCCCGTCCGCGAGCTGGAGGTTCTCCACGATCAGTTGCTCGCGCTTTTTGATGACGACCCGACGCTTACCCCGCGTGACGTGCTCGTCGCCGTGCCGAACATCGAAGACTACGCGCCTTATATCGAGGGCGTCTTCGGTGCGCCGGAGAGCGACGCGGTGCGCTTTCCATTCTCCATCGCCGACCGCGAAGTGCGCGCGGAGAGCGGCGTGGCCGACGCCTTCCTCTCTGCGCTGGAGCTGGCCGACTCGCGTTTCACGGCGACTTCCGTGCTCTCGCTGCTCGACTGCCCGGCGATGCACACGAAGTTCGGCTTCACCGAATCCGACCTCCCGCTCGTCCGCCAATGGGTCGTCGAAAGCGGCATCCGCTGGGGTCGCGACGCAGCGCACCGTGCGGAGCTAAACCTCCCGCAAACCACCGAGCACACATGGCAGTTCGGGCTGGATCGGCTCATCCTCGGCTTCGCGCTCCCCGGCGATGGCGCGCATCTTTTCGAGGGGATCCTGCCCGAGCCCGCCGTGGAAGGGAGCCTCGCCGATGCGCTCGGTCACTTCGCCGCATTTACCCACGCGCTGTTCGAGCAGACCGCCGCGCTGCGCGAACCGCGCCCCGCTGCCGAGTGGAGCACCTCGCTGCACGCGGCACTCCTCACCTTATGCGAAAGCGACCACGACTTCGCCGAGCAATGGCGCGACGTGGCACAAGCCCTCGCCTCCCTTGCCGTAAACGCCGAACTCGCGCAGCACCGCGAGCCCGTGCCGTTCAGCGTCATCCGCGATTGCGTGCGCGAGCTGATCGCAGGCCCACAGCGCGCCAACTCCTTCCTGCGCGGCGGCGTGACGTTCTGCTCGCTGCGGCCTATGCGAGCGATTCCGCATCGCGTGATTTGTCTGCTCGGGATGAACGACGGCGCGTTTCCTCGCCAAGATCGCGCCCCCGCTTTCGACCTCACCGCCGCTCACCCGCGCCCCGGCGACCGCTCGACTCGCGACGACGACCGCTACCTGTTTCTCGAAGCAATCATCAGCGCCCGCGACCGCCTCATCCTCTCGTGGTGCGGCCAGTCCGCGCAGGATAACAGCCCGCTGCCGCCGAGCGTCGTCGTCTCCGAATTGCTCGACGTGCTGGCGCGCAACTACGGCGTCGCGGCGGATGCGCTCATCACGAAGCACCGGCTGCAACCCTTCAGCCCGCGCTACTTCGAGGGCGGTCCGCTCTTCAGCTACTCCGCAGAAAATGCACGCGGTGCCGCATCGTCGCGCGCCCGCAGTAATCCGCTGCCGTTCGCCGCTCCGCTCGCCGCAGCCGAAGTTTCGCACGACGTGACGCTCGACCGCCTCACGGACGCGCTCATCAAGCCCGCGCAGTTTTTCGCCCGCGAGCGACTTGGCATCCAGCTCCCGTTTGACGATCCGCAGCCCGAAGACGTCGAGCCTCTGAAAACGACGCGCCTTGACGAATACCGCATCGCCAGCCAGCTCACCGCCGCATACTTCAGCGGAGTGGACGCCGACACGCTGCTCCCCGCGACGACCGGCACCGGCGCGCTGCCACACGGCTACGCGGGCGAGAGCTTCTTCCGCGATACCGCGCTCGATGTAGAGCGACTCACCGCTCTCGCGCCCGGCCCAGCGAAAGAGCCCGTTCCCGTGGCCATCGGCATCGGCGAATGGCGGATCACCGGCTCGTTGCGAATCGCCACCGCCTCCGGCTTGCTGAGCATCCGCCCCGCTTCGCTGAAAGGCCACGACTTCCTCCGCGCATGGATCGCCCACCTCGCGCTGTGCATCGCCGTGCCGTCGGGTATCGAGATCTGCTCGTTCCTCATCGGGAAAGAGGACGCATTCACCTACACTAGGCTCACTCCCGCCGAAGCCACGACCGCGCTGCAAGACCTCCTCGCGCTCTACGCCACGCTACACGCAACGCCGCTCCCACTCTTCCCCGAAACCTCGCTGGTGTTCGCGGAATATTCGCTGAACATTGGCGGCAGGAAAAAGAAGGACCCTTTGGTCGCTGCAAAGGGAAGGTGGCTCGACGGGGACTGGCCCGAATCCCGAGACCCGTGGAACGCCCTCGTCTGGCGCGACGCGCCGGAGCCGCTCGGCGAGGATTTTGCCCAGCTCGCGCTCGCAGTATTCACGCCGCTCTTAAACCACCGCACCCCGCTGAAATGAACCCGCCTTTTCTCCTGCTCGATACACCGCTCCCGCCGGGCGTGACGCTCCTCGAAGCCAGCGCGGGCACGGGCAAGACCTACGCGCTCGCGGCCCTCGTGCTGCGGCTCATCGCGGAGGAGGGCATCCCCATCGGCAGGATCGTCATCACGACTTACACCATCCCCGCGACTGCGGAACTGCGCAGCCGCATTCGCGACCTCCTCGCCGAAGCACTGGAGGATTCTCCCCGCGCAAAACCGACGCCCTTTATCGCCGAGTTTCTCAGCCGCCACGCGGACAAACGTCCACGCTTGGCTGCGGCGCTGCGGGACTTTGATCAGGCCAGCATTTCCACGATTCACGGCTTCTGCCACCGGATGCTTTCCGAGCGCACGTTCGAGAGCGGCACACGCCCCGCGCTTGAGTTGGTACCGGATGAGAGCGCGCTGGTGCGGGAGACGGCGGAGGACTTTTGGCGAAAGCACTACAGCCAGCCCGAGGCCGGCCTCACGCCCATCGCCATGCTCAAAGGGCTCACGCCCGAGCACCTCGCGAAGCTCTACGCGAACGCCGCAAACCACCCGCTCGCCAGCATCCGTCCGCCCGCCGCTGACGCGCAACGTGCAGCCGAAAGCATCCGCACGATGCTCGCCGACCTCCGCACTGCCTGGCCGACTTGGCGCGATGCAGTGGAGCGCATCTTCATCACCGATGCCGATTGGGCCATCAGCGATTGGGGGAAAGCGGACATCATCCAGCCGCAGTTCGACCTCGCCGACTTGCTGGCCACCAACGAACGCGCACCGCTCGGCGCGTATGAGGCGCTGGAGTATTTCCGCCCGTCCTACATTCAGAAAAAGAAAGGCGTTGGGAAAAAGAAGCCGCTGCCGTCGCATCCGTTTTTGACGTGGTGTGAGGAGTTTGAGACGGCGTGCGCGGAGTATGCGGCGGGCACGCGCTCGGCGTTTCTGGACTGGGCGCGCGGCGACTTGGCTGCACGCAAGGAGCGGCTCGGGCTCGTGGCGTTTGGCGATTTGCTCTCCATCTTCCACGCCGCGCTGCATCGCCCCGGCGCAGAGCATTTGATCGCCGCTGTGCGTGGAAAGTTCGACGCCGCGCTCGTGGATGAGTTCCAGGATACCGACCCGATTCAGGCGGGGATTTTCGAGCGCCTCTTCGCCGAAAGCCCGCAGCGGCTCTTCCTCATCGGCGACCCGAAGCAGGCCATCTACGGCTTTCGCGGCGCGGACCTTTTCACCTACCTTCGCGTCACGCAGCAGGCGGGGCGGAAGTTTTGGCTCGATACGAATTACCGCTCCGACGCGCAGCTCGTCGCGTCCGTGAACACGCTTTTCAGCCGTCCGCCTGCGCCGTTCATTGATGAGCGCATCCCTTTCGCTCCCGTGCTCGCAGCCAAGCAGCAGCCTTCCTCCCGCCCGCCGATGCGCTTTTGGTTTTGGGAGTCCGAAGAGCCCATCACCGCGGCTAAGGCGAACGACGAACTGCCCCACATCGTCGCCAGCGAAATCGTGCGGATGCTCGGCGGCTCGCTGCTCCCGCGAGACTGCGCAGTCCTCTGCGCGAACAATTCGCAGTGCCAGCAAATGCAGGCCGCCCTCGGCGCGCGCGGCGTTCCCTCCGTGGTGCTGAGCAAAGCGAACGTCTTCGCCTCCGACGAAGCGCGCGAGCTGCTCATCGTCGCCGCCGCGCTGTCCGCGCCCTCGCGAGAACCGGGCATCCGCGCCGCACTTGCCACGCGCATTTTCGGCTACGATGCCGTGGGGCTCGACCGTTTGAGCGCGGAGTCGCACGAGTGGGAGGCGGTGCTGGCGCGCTTCCACGGCTACCACCTCCGCTGGCGCGAAGGCGGGTTCATCCAGATGTTCCGCGAGTTGATTCATGCGGAGCAGCTTCGCCCGCGAATCCTCACCCAGCCGCAGGGCGAGCGCAGTCTCACGAACCTCCTTCACCTCGCCGAGCTGCTGCATTCCACCGCGCAAGAATTCCAAGTCGGGCCGAGCGGACTGCTCCGCTGGTTCTCCGAGCAAGTGCGCGAGCCCGGCTCCGGCGAAGACAAAGAACTGCGGCTGGAGCGCGACGACGACGCGGTGAAAATCCTCACCATTCACAAAAGCAAGGGGCTCGAATGGCCCGTTGTGTTCTGCCCGTTCCTGTGGACCAAAGCGGACCTCTTCAAGAACCAAGACCCGCTCTTTCACGACGACAAAGACCACGCCATCCTCGACCTCGGATCGCCAGAACACGCCGAGGCCATCACCCGCGCCGAGCACGAGCAACTCGCTGAGCGGATGCGCCTGCTCTACGTCGCCCTCACGCGGGCCAAGCACGAGTGCCACGTCGTGTGGGGCGAGTTTCACAAGAGCGAAAATAGCGCGCTCATGTGGCTGCTGGAGTCTCCCGCGAGCGCCGGAGCTGACGCGCCCGCCGCACTGCGCGCACACAGCGAGAGCCTCACCAAAGAGATGCTCCGCAACACGCTTGCCACGCTCGCCGCATCAGCGCCAGAGCAGTTCGCGCTTGTGGACATCCCGGAAGTTTCCGATGCGCGGTACTCGCCGACTACGAGCGAGGCCACGCCCGGCGATGCGCGCAGATTCCACGGGCGCATTGACCGCTCGTGGCGGGTGTCGAGCTTCACCGCGTTCACCGCCGCGCGCGATTCCGATGCGGCGGACCACGACCGCGACGTGCGCCCCGTCGTCACGGGCGAGCGGCGCGGCATTCACGCTTTCCCCGGCGGGATGAAGGAGGGAGTCTGCCTGCACGACATCTTGGAGCACCTCGACTTCACCCGCCCGAGCACCATCCACGCGCTCGTGGAGAGCAAGCTGCGCCTGCACGGGATGCACTCGATAGACCACACGCTCTCCGTCGTGCAGACCGTGCGCAAGCTCCTCGAAGTCCCGCTGCTCATTTCCCCACCGCCGCCGCCGCCCAAGAAATCCCGCAAACACGACGACTCCGCGCTGGAGCTGCCGATGGAGGCCAGCGGGCTCCGGCTCTCCGCCATCTCCATGCAGCGCACCTTGCGCGAGCTGGAGTTTCATTTGCCCGCCGGGCTCATCACGCCGCAGGAGCTATCGGCGTTTGTGGAAGCGGGGCTTTCCTTCGAGCCACGGCGCGGCGTGCTGAAGGGGTTCATGGACCTCGTTTTCGAGCACGACGGGCGCTTCCACATCCTCGACTGGAAATCGAACGGGCTCGGCCCAACGAGCGAGAGCTACACGGCGGATGCGATGAAAGCGGAGATCGCCCACCATCGCTACGACTTGCAGTGGCAACTCTATCTCCTCGCGCTGCACCGCTACTTGCGGCTGCGCCTCAAAGACTACGACCCAGCGAGGCACCTCGGCACCGTCTTCTACGTGTTCCTGCGCGGCGTGGAGACCTTCCAGCCTGCGCTCGGCATTCACCGCGCAGAGCCGGATTTGCCCGCACTCGCACGGCTCGACGCCCTCTTTTCCACACCATGAGCAAAGCCATCGCGCCACATCTCATCCGCCTGCTCACGCGGCTCCACGGCTCCAACGTCCCGGAGCTGGAGGTCAGCGTCACCGCGCTCTGCGAGGCGCTGGAGCAAGGCCACGTCTGCCTCCCGCCGGAGCAAGTCGTCGGCATCCGCCAGCTCCGCGCGTGCGGGGTCGTGGGCGTGCCGGGGGACTTCCGCCCGCTCATCCTCGATGCGGCAGGGCGGCTGTATCTCCAGCGGTATTGGGACCACGAGAATCGCCTCGCGCTCAACCTCCTCGCCCGCTGCGCCGCGCCCGCCAGCGCCGCCAGCGAGCCGAGCATCGCGCTCGCCGACCCGCTCCAGCGCGCAGCCGTGCAGAACGCGCTCACTCGCAGCTTCAGCGTCATTACTGGTGGGCCGGGGACGGGCAAGACCTACACCGCCACCGTCGCGCTGGCGCAGCTCGCCACGCAGTTTGCCGCCAGCGGAAATCGCGGACGTATCGCCATCGCCGCGCCCACGGGCAAAGCGGCGGCGCGCATCGGCGAATCGCTCAAGGCCACGCTAGAAAAGTTCGCGCTCCCGCCCGAAGTCCGCGCCCTTTTACCAGCGGAAGCCAGCACCGTGCATCGCCTCCTCGGCAGTCGCCCCGGCTCGCCGGAATTCAAGTTTAGCGCCAGCAATCCGCTCCCCGCCGAAGTTGTCGTCATTGATGAAGCCACGATGGTGGACCTCCCGCTCATGGCGCGGCTCTTCGATGCCCTGCGGCCCACCACGCGCGTCATCCTCCTCGGCGATAAAGACCAGCTTGCCAGCGTAGATGCCGGGCACATCCTCGGCGACATCTGCGCGGGCCTTCACGACGGCACCACCGGCCCCATGCGCGACTGCATCACCGAGCTGACTCGCAACCACCGCTTTGGCGATGAAAGCAGCATCCATCGGCTCAGCCGCGCCATCCGCACCGGCAACGAAGGCTCCGTCCGCGCACTCCTCAAAGTCCCGCGCACCGACCTCACCTCCTTGGAGATCTCGTCCGCTTTCGCCACTCCCCTCGCGCCCCGAGTCGTCGAAGGATTCCGCCCCTACCTCACCGCGCCCACGCCCGCCGAAGCCCTCGCGCAATTCGCCCACTACCGCATCCTCACCGCCACGCGCACCGGCGACGGTAGCGCCGAGCAGCTCAACCGCCTCACCGAGCGCGCCCTCGAAGCCGCCGGCCTCATCGCCCCCACCGACCGCAACTACGCAGGTCGCCCCATCCTCATCCGCCGCAACGACTACAACCTCCGCCTCTTCAACGGAGACATCGGCATCATCCTCCCCGACCCCGACTCCGGCGGCGCACTCCGCGCATTCTTCGCCGGGGAAGACGGCACCCTTCGCGCACTAGCCCCCACGCGCCTCCCCGAGCACGAGACGGCCTTCGCCATGACCGTCCACAAATCGCAAGGCAGTGAATTCCGCCGCGTCCTCGTCGTCCTCCCCCCGCGCGACGTGCCCATCCTCTCGCGCGAACTCCTCTACACCGCCGTCACCCGCGCGCGGGAAAATGTGGAGCTTTGGTGGAACGAAGCAGCCCTCGCCCCCTGCCTCACCCGAGCCGTCCAGCGCTTCAGCGGCCTGCGCGAGCGGCTGTGGGGATAGTTGCGCACCGTCCCCCGTAATCATCATCCCTTATCAGTTATTGCTCTCGGCAAATCGGCCCTCAGCTCGCCTATCGCGTCGGCAACCGCCCCACAGCACGCTCGCTCCAAAGAAAATCGAAGGGCAGCAAAATCGGCATCCCATAGCACTGCGAACCAAGTGCCCCCATAAAATCCGCGCGGTCCAGCGTGAGAAGGACATTTGCAGAGGCCAAGGCCGTGAGCAGAACCGGGCGATCTTTACTCACCGGAAACACCAGCACGCGGTCCAAACTCACCACATCATCCATGACCACCAGTTGTGGCCGCAGCCGTAGCCATTCCGAAGTCACGGCAGCAGGAAACTTCGGTAAGTTCCGCGTGACCTCTCCGATAACCCACGGGCTTGCGAGCAGGCTCCACCCTTGCGCAGCAGCCATTTGAAAAATCGCCCACGAAGCACCTGTACGGGAGCCGCTTGCGGCGAGCAGTACACTGGTATCGAGGAACAACTTCACGCCCCGGCGAGAAACTTCCGATAGCCTGCCTCATCATCCGCGATCCATTGGTCCATTTGCTCCTTTGGAATATCGCGAGGCGGCGGCAAGGCCCCACCCACCGCGTGCAACCGCGTGGCAAGATAAAGCATCAACTCCTGCTGCTCATCAACAGGCAGGGAATCCACCGCAGTTTCGATTTCGAGAAGTGTGCTCATGCGCGGAAAATGCCCGAAGCCCTGCGGGGCGTCAACTTACTGGTTTGAAGGCGTTGATGGCGCGACTTTGTCGCTCTTCTGTCCTGTCGGCGGACGCAGGGTGCGGGCGATATGCACCATGAAGACGCAGCCCACGACCGGTGCCGCGAGGTTCAGCAGCGGCACGGTCCCCAGCAGCGTGATGGCGATGCCGGCCAGCCAGAGTGTGCCGCGGTTTGCGCGCGTCCAGAGCTTGGTTTCCGCGCGAGTCATGCGGCGCAATGCGACTTGCACGAAATACTCCCGCCCGCAGAGCCAGCCGTTCACGGCGTAAAAGAGGATCATTCCCGCGCCGAGAAAGAGGCTCCCGACGATATAGACGGGCAGCATTGCCAAATTCACCACGACCATGAGCGCCAGCACGTTCAGCGCGACCACCATGCCGTCCCAAACCGCTGCACCCCGCGCTGCGCCCAGTTCCGGGTAGTGCTTTGATTCGATTCGGTCTGCCACGCCGTCGAGAAAGAGCGCCTGCACGACGCCGAAGATCGATGGGAAAAGGATCAGCGAAAGGACCATCACGCCGAGCCCGCCGAGCACGTGCAGCGATTGATTTAGCCATTCGGAATTTGCCCACTGCGAGCGCATGATGAGCCACCACGCTGCGCCCCACACGGCCCCGTACGCCAGCGCACTCAGCGCCACAGCTTTGATGAGCATCCACGTCAGGCGCGGGCTCAGTAGGTCGGAAAGTGTGCGGCGAAGGGCGGCGATCATGTGCGGATCATCGGCGGTCGCCTTGCGTTGCCAAGTAGATTCCTGCAAAGGCCTCGCTCCGATTCGGCTAGAGCAAAGGATGATCGATCAAAATACAGTTTGCAGCGCCGGATGAGGGTTTCGGGAATTTTCACCATCGCCGCGATTGCCTTGGCCCTCGCGGCCCCGTGCAAAGCAGACAGCGAAGATTTTGCCGCGCTGCACGCCGACGCCAAAAAGTCGTTTGGCGAAGACGTCACGCCATTCGTAAAGAATTACTGTTCGAGCTGTCACGGTATCAAAAAACAGAAAGGCGGGATCAACTTCGAGCCAGCGCTCAAGGCTCCCGGCGAGTCCGCATCCGGCAAACGCTGGAAGCAGGCGCTCGCAAATGTGAAGGCCCACGACATGCCGCCGGACGATGTGGACAAGCAGCCGACGGAAGAGGAGCGGCAGAAGTTCATGGCCGGTATCGGTAAGCTGAAGTTTCTCAGTTCGAAGGATCCCGGCACGTTTGTGATCCGGCGGCTGACCAAAATGGAATACGGCAACACGCTCCGTGATCTATTCGGCGTGGACCCCACGGTCGCCCGCGAATTGCCGGATGAAGTATCCGGCGAAGGGTTTCTGAATACGCTCTCGCCGCTCCAGTCGGAGCAGTATCTGGCGATTGCCAATGAAGTGCTCGATCGCGCACTGGCATCCAAAGATGTGCAAAAGCGACTCTTCGGCGAACCGCTGCTGCCGGGGAGCGATCCCCGCGCAGCAGCGAAAAACATCGCCCGTTCCTTCGCCCGAAAAGCATACCGTCGCCCGCCGTCGGAAGCGGAAGTGGATGTCCTGCTCGCCGTCTTCGATCTCGCGCGCGGAAACAAACTCGCCCACGCAGATGCCCTGCGGCTGATGCTCAAAGCCGTCCTTGTCTCTCCGCAGTTTCTTTTCATTACGCCCGCCAAGGAGATTGAATCGGGACGCGACATTGCCCCGCTCGATGACCACCAACTCGCATCTCGTTTGTCGTATCTCCTGTGGGCGACGATGCCTGATGCCGAACTCTCGGCCCTTGCCGATACCGGGAAATTGCACGAGCCCGCGATTCTTAAAGCGCAAGTGCGGCGACTTCTCGCGGACCCGCGTTCGAGGGCATTGTTCGATGGATTCGGCGCGCAGTGGCTCGGCGTCGGGAGCTTGCAGAGCAAAACATTCGACACCGCCAAGTTTCCCCAAATGACCCGCGAAATGCGGGCCGCGATGGCAGACGAAGCGCGCCTGTTTTTCGAGAGCATCGTGCGCGAAAACCGCAGCGTCGTTGGCTTCGTCGATAGTGATTACACGTTCCTCAACGGCACCCTCGCCGCACTTTACGGCATGGAAAAAACCGTCATCGGTCCTGAGATGCGCAAAGTGAAGCTCACGGACGCCAACCGCGGCGGCATCCTCGGAATGCCCGCCATCCTCGCCACAACCTCGTTCCCGAACCGCACCAGCGCAGTCAAACGCGGCGTGTGGGTGCTCGAACAAGTCCTCGGCGAACACGTCCCACCCGCACCGCCAAACGTCCCGCCTTTGGAAAAACAGGACAAAAAATCGGTCGGGAACCTAACGCTCCGTCAGCGCACCGAGCTCCACCGCACAAACTCCGTCTGCGCCAACTGCCACAAGATTCTCGACCCCATCGGCTTTGGGCTGGAGAACTTCGACGCCATCGGACGCTGGCGCGACCGCGACGATACCGGCGGCGCGATTGACGCCGCCGGTGAGCTTCCCGGCGGGAAGCGCTTTTCATCGCCCAAAGAACTCAAAGTCATCATCGCCGCGCGCGCCGCCGACCTTGCGCGAAACCTCACCGAGAAACTGCTGGCCTACGCCCTATGCCGCCAGCTCGAAGGCTACGACGAAATCGTCGTGGATCATCTCATGGAGGCCATCGGCAAAGACGGCTACCACATGCAGACGCTCATCACCGAAGTCGTCACCAGTTACCCGTTCGTCAATCAGCGGGTCCGGGCAGTAGGCGCGTCTTCTAAGGATTCGCGATGATCGTGTCTCCGGGAGCCAAGGAGCGGAAGTGGCGGAGGTCGAGGGTGTAGAGAGAGGCGGTTTCCGTTGCTCGTTGAGAAATGTCCCAATCCCCGACGCAATTTTCAGGCGTGTGATGTCTGAGATTCTAACTTGTCACGGGTGGCACTCCTGAATACATCCGGGCACTGAAATCAACCATACTATGATCGCTCAACTCTCACTCCCACTCGCAGGCCGCGCCGGCGGATTCGTCTCCGACATGATTCGCTGGTTCATCATGGTCGCCATCTACGACATCTGTATCGGCACGATCGCCAGCGTCTTTGGAGTGTCGCGTATCGTGGCGTGCTTCATCTTTCTTGGTGTCCTGATGCTCATCAGCTTTGCCGGATACATTCTGCGCCAGAGGATGAGTCCGCCGGCGGACCAGTAATCTGCGCGAAATGGAGCACGTCATCGCGCACGCGCCGACATTTACCACGCTGGAGTTTCGGTTTTCCGAGGGGGAGTCGATCGCCGTCCAGCCGGGTTGTATGTTGGCTATGACGACGGGGCTGGACCTGAAAGCGGGCGCTGGCTCGCACATGAGCGGGAGTTCGGGGATTCGCAGGGCCGCGCGGAGCTTGCTTGCTGGGGAAAGCTTTTTCACCGCGGTCTATACGGCGAAGCGCGATGGCGAGCGGCTGATCCTCGCCCCGAGCGAAAGCGGCGAAATCCGCAGCATCGAAGTAAAGCCGGGGACGAACCACTTCATCGCAAGCGGTGCATTTCTGGCCTGCACGAGCGGCGTGCAAGTCAGCCTCAAATATGCGGGATTGAAGGGTTGGCTGGCCACGCAGGGGCTCTTCCTCATGCGGACCGAGGGTGAGGGGAATGTCTTCGTCTCCAGCTACGGCTCGCTGGTGGAGCAGACGCTTGCGGAGGGCGAGCGCTTGGTTCTGGATAATCGCTACATTGTCGCATTTTCCGACACGATGCGCTTCGAGACGGTAAAAGTAACAACGTCCCTCCGGCACTCCTATTTCTCCGGCGAGGGGCTGGTAAATCGTTTTACCGGTCCCGGCACTTTGCTTTATCAGACGCGGGCACGGCCTAGTCGTGGGTTCCTTCGCTCGATGCTTAACATCGCGACATAATGGCCGCCGCAGAGCCAGAGCGCCGACTGGAGACGCCGAAGCGCGAGAACCTCCTCGCCCACTACGCGAACGCTGAGGTGTGCTCAAAAGTCATTCTCGTGGCGGAGTCTGCAGTGGGCTTGGTGGCCCTCGCGTGGGTCGCGTCACGTCCGCTTGGGCCGCTCGCTTGGTTGGCGTTTGGGCTCGGAGCGATTGGCGTCTTCCGCTGGTTCCTTCAGTATGTCTTCCTGAATAAAAAGCGGCTTGAAGATATCCGGCCCGATGCCCGCTTTGGAGATCACACTCGCGAATCGCTGCTCCGGGTCGTGAATGACGTCTTCCGGCGGTTCGGTCTTAAGCGCCAGGCAGCGCCGGTATTTCTCACGGGCACCAAGGATGTAAACGCTCACGCCCTGCGCTGCGAACTCTGGCCCGGTTGGCACTTATTTAACGGAGTCTTTCTCAACCGCTCCATCATCCATCTTCTCGACGAACGTGAACTCGCCAGCGTGGTCGGGCATGAACTTGGGCACGTCTTCCCCTACGCCCCGCTCCTTTCGCGCTGTTACGCCGTCCACGCGCTCTTTGCGGGACTCGTCTCGATGGCGGCTGCTGCCGCGTATCCGCTGCCCGGAGTCGCCCTCGTCGTCCCTTTTGCCGTTCTCTGGCTCCTCGATTTAGCCATTTCCTTTCCGCATCACCGACTCTCGCGCGGCATCGAATTTCTGTGCGACGACTACGGCGCACAAGCAGCCGGGCTCCTTCCGGCACTGAGCGGCGAACTCAAAATCGCCGCCGAGCAGGAAACCCGGCAACGCCTTCTCCTTCGCACGCTGGAAGCCCGCCGCGATGGCACTAACGTCAGTCTCGGTGACATCATCGAAGCCTACGACGAAGCCGTGCCTTACGGCAAAGTGGACCCCGAAACTTTTGCGAGTGATTTTCAGAAGCTCACCGTGCAGCAACAACGCGCCCGGCAGGGCATTTCCCTCGGCGGATTCCTGCGTCACCTGCAAGGAAGTGACACCGTACAAGCTGACGAATGGGCGCAGCAAGAAATCGACAAACTCAACCTCATCGAGTCCCTCCCGCTGCTGCCGATCGACTACGCGCCATTCCTGCAAGGCAGCCAAAAATGGTCGCTGGAACTAGCCGAACGCCTCGCCACGACCATAGAAAACGTCCCCACCGCTGTCCTCGTCCGCGCCGCCCTAGAAATAGACGACCGAGACTCCACCCACCCCAGCCCCTCTCGCCGCATCCTCTTCCTTTGGCGAAATCGCAGCGTCTATCCGGGGACGACATAACCCCTTCACCCCTGCGCCTGTTTGCCTGACGCGCTGCGCGATTGGGATGGCTGAGCGGCGAGGGGCGAGCGGACGCCCATGCCGCCTTCGGGGATTTCGCCGAGCTGGTCGCGGAAGCGATCCATGTCGGAAATCCAGCGGTTGGTTTGCGCGAGGTTTTCAAAAGTCGCATCAATGCGGTCGCTGATATTGCCAGTGTGGCGGGAGGCCACGGCGTCGGCGCGGATGAGTTTGATCTGCTCGTCCAGTCGGTCCAGTTCGGCGCTGGCGAGTTCGTAGTTGGAGTGGGCTTCTTGGATGCGCTCCGCACGCTGTCGGAGCACGTCGAGGCGGCTCTTGCGGCTCTCCAGCAGTCTCTCTTTCGCCGCGAGGGAAGGGGAGTTTTGCGCTTTGAGGTTCGCGAGTTCTTCTTCCATCGCGGTGATTTCTTCCGTGGCTTCGCGGAGGAGTAGCGGCACTCCGTCGCGGCGGTCACCTTCGAGAAAAACCTCCAGCGATTGCTCGATGGAGAGCAGGCGAAGATACGTCCATTGCATCTCCTCCACCTTGCGCGCTCGCGGGTCCTGCCCCATCGCGACTTGCTGGCAAGTTTTCACAAAAGCGCTGTGCCGCTGCGTGCGGCTGTTGGCGAGTTGGGAGAGCATCGCATCCCGTTGCACGGCAAACTCGCCAAGCTCCGATTGCCGCTGCGCCTCCAGAGCCGCCGCCACTTTATTTTCCCGCCAGCGCGTGAAGAACGGCATATCCGGCAGATACACCCAGCCGAGCACGTAGGCGACCACGCCACCCACCACTCCGAGCGGCCCCCAGACTACCATCGAAGCCAGCGCGGCGAGGCCGAGCGTGGCGTGGTGCGGGCTGGAAACAAACGCTTTGCGCGGGGTTTCTGTCATCGTTGGTTGGGCCGTCGTCGGAGCGGCACCGGGCGCATTACTTGTTCTTCGCGATGAACTCTTCGATCTTCTCTTTTGGCACGCCACCGACGAGACGCCCGACTTCTTTGCCGTCCTTGAAAATGATCATGCAAGGGATGCCGGTGATATTAAACTTCTCCGACAGCTCTTTATTGTCGTCCACGTTCAGCTTCGCGATCGTCACGTCTTTGTTCGTGTTCGAGATCGCTTTGAGATGCGGGTCAATCGCGCGGCAGGGTCCGCACCACGGTGCCCAGAAGTCCACGAGGACGGGCTTTTTACTTTTCTCCACCTCGGCGGCGAAGTTGGCTTTAGTGATGACGACGCGCTTGTCGTCCTCGTCCTTGGCAAAGGCGGAGACGGTGAAAGTGAGTGCGGTGACTGCGAGGATGATGTTTTTAATCATGCCCAGACGTTAGAGCGCGAATGCGCAACGGCAAGCCGCTTTTACCGCCCCGGACGGTCGGGGATGATGAGGACCATGCCGATGTTGATTCTATCGGTGCCCTTGAGCTGGACATGGTTGGCGTCCTTGATGTGGTCGGAAAGTGCGGCGTTTTTGTAAAAGGCGCGGGCGATGGAGGCGAGGGTGTCGCCGGATTTCACGGTGTATTCCCTCGTGCCGGGCGGAAGTGCGCCTTTCGCGATCTGCTCGGCGGAGACTGGTGGAGGGAGTGGGATTTTTTTGAAGGGGATTTTGTGGTCGCCAAGGATCCCTTCGAGGCGCACGACATCGGCGCGCAGTTCTTCGTTTTGCCGACGCATTGCGACGGCTTGGCTTTGCGGCATGAAGCCGTCGCGGTTGAGCTTGGTCTGGAGCTCCTTGTTGCATTCTGCGCGAGCCTTTTTTGCATCGGCGACGCGCGGGCCGGATGGGGCGAGCTCGATGTAGCGGTCGTAGTGGTGGATGGCGTCCAGATGAGCCTTGAGCTTATCGTCGTAGATCATCGCGATGCGGTAGTGCAGATCGGCGGTTTTTGCCGTGCCGTCGAGCGAGGCTTCGTAGAGGCGAACGGCTTCGTTGAACTTGCCCAGCTTGGCGCTGCGTTCTGCGCTTTCGAGGGTTTCTTTTTGCGTGTCCGTCTTCTTCTCGCAGCCAGCGACGCACAGCACAGCGGCGATGAGGATGAGCCAGTGAAATCTCATAGTGCAGAATCTCGGAACGGGCCTTTGGCGATAGTGGCGAGGAGGGCTTCCAGAGCTTTCACGCGAGTGTGCCATTTGAAATTCGCGCCGATGACGTGCCACGGTGCGCGCTCGGTGGATGTGCGCACGAGCATCTCCTCGGCGGCGGTGACGTTCTCATTCCAGTGACGGCGATTGCGCCAGTCTTCGTCGGAGATTTTCCAGTGCTTGTATGGGTCGGCTTCACGGGCTTTGAACCGTTTGAGTTGCTCCTCTTTGCTGATGAAAAGGAAGAGCTTCACGAGCAGCGCACCGTCGTCCATGAGCTGTCGCTCGAACTCATTGATCTCGCGGTAAGCCCGCTGCCAGTCCGCCTCTTGGCAAAAGCCCTCCACGCGCTCCACGAGCACGCGCCCATACCACGAGCGGTCGAAAATGACGATCTGGCCGCTCGGCGGCAGCTTCGTCCAAAACCGCCATAGATAATGCCGCTGATTCTCCTCTGCGGTCGGCTTCACGATGGAGTGAACTTTGAGCAGCCGTGGGTCGAGTTTTTCCACGATGCGCTTGATCGCGCCGCCCTTTCCCGCTGCGTCCGGACCTTCGAGCACGACGATGATGTTGCTCTTGGTCTCGGCGAGTTTGCGCTGCCAGCCGAGCAGTTCGAGCTGCGAAGCCTTCAGCGTCCTTTTGTACTCCTCCGCAGTGATCTGGCTGTGAGTGAGCTTCTCTAGACCTTGACTCGGCCTGAACCCAGCCGGGATTTGAAACTTGAATTTAGGATTCGCTGCGCGCATTCGGGCACGGCTCATACACGCCCGTTTTGCGCCGCGCAAGATACGTTAAAAAACATTGAGACCTTGCTTCCTGTGACTTCGTCGCGAAGGTGGTCGCTGTGAACTTCAAGACGCTCCTTTTCATCCTCGCCACGGCGTCCATCGCCACGGCTGCGCCGAAAAAGAGCACGCCAACTCCCGCAAAGAAAACCTACGACGACGACGGCGACGGCCCGCCCGTGCAGATTGACTCGCAGGCCACACTCGATGCCACGGACCTCGCCGAGTTCTCCACGCTCTCCCCCGTCACGCAGAAGCTCATCAAGGGTGCGCTGCACCTCACGAAGTGCCGCCTTTCCTACAAGTTCGGCTCCAGCGACCCGGCTGCGGGCGGCATGGATTGCAGTGGGACGATTCATTTTCTCCTCCGCTACATGGGCCTCAAGGAGCCGCCTCGCGACGCCAGTTCCATCTACCTCTGGGCGCAGACTTTCGGCACGCTGCGCGAAGTGCGGACGGGCAGCTTGGACGACCCGCGCCTGAAAGAACTTCGCCCTGGCGACCTGCTTTTTTGGGAAGGCACCTATGATGTAAACCGCTGCCCGCCCATCTCCCATGTGATGATTTATCTCGGCAGGGAAAAGGCAACCGGCGCTCGCGTCATGGTGGGCGCGAGCGATGGGCGGAGGTATCGAGGCATCAAACGCAACGGCGTGAGCGTGTTCGATTTCGTCCTCCCGAAAGCGGACAGCCGCTCCGTCTTCGTCGGCTACGCCCGCGTGCCCGGTCTATAGCGCCTTCAGCATCGCTTCCACGATTGCACCGTCGCGTTTCCCCTCGGAGCGTTGATTGAAAAACACCGCCCACGTCTGCCCATCCGCGCGCCATCATCCGCACGGCGGACGGAGAAGCCGCAGCCGTAGTAACGCTGCCCTTTCGCGCTCGGCGGCGGGCCTATGAAGCTGAAGGGCCATACGCGCCGTTCATGGGCGCTCTGCGGGCCATTGTCCATTCCGCCTTGCTCTACTCGTTTCGCTGTGGCCGAGATGTTCTGCACCATGACCGAAGAACTCCAAACGCTCCGCGA
Organism: Prosthecobacter debontii; assembly: GCA_945905735.1. Classification (GTDB taxonomy): domain Bacteria; phylum Verrucomicrobiota; class Verrucomicrobiia; order Chthoniobacterales; family Chthoniobacteraceae; genus SXWH01. The sequence continues at coordinate 61,614 of CAMDQC010000004.1, forward strand.
CATCACCATGCGGCTCGACGCTGCGGGCATTGACTACATGCTCACGGGTTCGCTCGCGCTGAACTGCTACGCGCAGCCCCGCATGACTCGCGACATCGATCTGGTTGCGGCGTTCTTTTTGAAGGACGCCGCTCGCATTGAAGAGGTGCTCGGTCCTGATTACTACGTCTCGCCGGAGGCAGCGCGCGATGCGGTGCTGCACCAAAGTAGCTTCAACGCCATTCACCAGCGCAACTTGATGAAAGTGGACTTCATGGTGCGGAAAAATGAGGAGTTTCGGCTGCATGAGTTCAGCCGTCGCGTGCGGGTGCGCCTGGAAGATTTCGAGGTTTGGGTGGTCAGCAAAGAGGACTTGATCCTCTCCAAACTCGACTGGGCGCGTGACTCGCTTTCCGAGCGTCAACTTTCCGATGTGCAGAACCTCGTTGCCACTGGCTGCGATATGGAATACCTGCGGGAATGGTCAGTAAAATTGAGCCTGATAGATATGCTGACACGGGTTTCTCCGTGAAGGATACGTCGCCGGAAGTGAACGCGATGCTCTTCCGCCTGATGATGGAGCGGACGCCTGCCGAGCGGTTCATGATGGGGATGGATATGATGACGACGGCGCGAGCGATGGTGATGGCGTCGCTGCCGCCCGAGCTCGATGAAAAGGCGCGACGCGTGGCGTTTTACGAACGGTTCTATGGTGAGTCGTGCCCGCCAGGAGTCCGGGAACATCGCGCTGATGGAGTAGTGGTGCAGGCGCTCCGCCTGCAATAGTCTCTCCCGGCGCCCCGCCGGAAGTCCCGCAGGGACTACCTACTCGGGCGAGGGCGCCCGCGCAGACTCATTGCAGGCGAGGGCGCCTGCAGGGTGTGATTAAAAGTGGAATGGAAGCGCGCGAAGCGCGACGGTAGTAGGACAGCCTTCTAGGCTGTCGGAGTGGGACGGGCTTCCAGCCTGTCCAGTTTCCTCCTCGTCCCGTCGCGAAGGCCGCCGCAAAGGCTCCTGCACGTCGCACTGGACGGGCTGGAAGCCCATCCCACTCCGACAGGCAGGATGCCTGTCCTACTACCAGCAGCATTCCACTTTTAATCACACCCGCGCCTGCACCACTACTGTTTGCGTGCTTGTTCTCCATGCGCGCTTCCGCCATCTCGTTTCTGCCCCCAAGACCATGACCACTTACGAAACAACGCTATCCGCACTCCGCGCCACACCACGGCGTTGGCTGGTGACGGGCTGTGCGGGCTTCATCGGCTCGCACATTTTGCAGACGCTGCTCGCGCTCGGACAGAGCGCGGTGGGGCTGGATGATTTTGCTACGGGCTTCCCGCGCAACTTGGAACTCGTCCGTGCCGCAGTGGGCGAGGAAGCGTGGGCGCGCTTCCGCTTTATCGAGGGCAGCGTGGCGGACCTCGCGGCGTGTCGCGAGGCTTGCGCGGGCGTGGATGCGGTGTCGCATCAGGCCGGATTCATTTCCGTGCCGCAGAGCCTCGAAGACCCGCTGGCGTGCCACTCCACGAATGTCACCGGCACGCTGAACCTTCTCACCGCTGCTCGCGATGCGGGCGTGAAGCGTATTGCCTATGCCAGCAGTTGCGCGGTGTATGGCGACGAGACGACGATGCCGATGCGCGAGGACCGCATCGGTCGCGCGTTGTCGCCGTATGGCGCGTCGAAGCTCATGGACGAGCACTACGCCGGGCTCTTCGCGATGCACTTCGGGATGCAGTGCGTCGGGCTCCGCTACTTCAATGTTTTCGGCCCACGGCAAAACCCGAAAGGCGGCTACGCAGCAGTCATCCCCGCGTGGATCGTCGCCCAAGTTGCGGGCGAAGAATGCGTGGTGAATGGCGACGGCGAACAGACGCGCGACTTCTGCCACGTCGCCAACATCGTGCAGGCGAACATCCTCGCCGCGACCACGGAAAACGCGGCGTGCGCGGGCCAAGCCTACAACATCGGCCTCGGCGGCAGCAAGACGCTGAACGAGCTGCACCGCCTCATCGCCAGCAAGCTCGACGCTGCCATTTCTCGCCGCCCACCGCGCTACGGCCCAGAGCGGGCGGGCGACATCCGCCATGCGTCGGCGGACATCACCAAAGCGCGGCGCGATCTCGGCTTCGAGCCCGCCGTCAGCGTAGATTCCGGGCTCACCGAAACGGTTCTCTGGTATGCGTCCCAACTGGCTTAAAATCATCCTCATCCTCGCAGTCGTGTGGGCCGTCGTAGGCGGCAGCATCTACTGGCTGAAATCGCGGCGTCCCACGCCCGAGCGCATCATGGCGTTTCTCGACAGCAACCCGCTCGAAGGAAAGTCCGAAGCCGACCGGCTCAAGCTCATAGACGACATCGCCAAGCAAGTGAACAGTCTCGACGCCGAGCAGCGCCAGAAGGTGCGCCCGACGAAAAAGAACGAAAAGCTAGAGCTGTTTTGGAAGCAACTTTCCGCCGCAGAAAAGGCGCACTATTTCTCCCTCGTCGTGCCGAAAGGAATGAAGCAGATGATCGAGAGCTTCAACCAAATGGAACCCGCCCGCCGGAAGCGCGAAGTGGAGAAAGCGATCAAGAATCTCCGCGAACACGCCGAAGACGAAATGCCCGAAGACTTCGATCCAGCCGTCGCCGAGAAGTTCGTGAACGAAGGGCTCAAGGCGTTTTACAGCGACGCCACCATCGAGGCGAAGATGGACGCCGTCCCGCTGCTGGAGGAAATGGAGAAGTCACTCCGATGGCGGCGTTGAATCGTGCATTCACCCTGCTGGAGCTGCTCGTCGTCATGGCCGTCATCGCCATACTCGCGACACTCTCATCGCTTGTCTGGCAGCGCACGCAGCGCACCTCGAAGGCTGCCGCCTGCATGAGTAATCTCCGCCAACTCGGCACCGCGTTGGTGAATTATGTGGGCGACAACGACGGCACTTTCCCCACCATGTCCCTCGCCCGCGAAAAGAAGACCGACCCAGAGCCCGCGCTCGATACCGTGCTCGCTTCCTACATCACCGACCTGCGCGTCTTCGCCTGTCCCGCCGACGACCGCAAGCTGTGGCAGACGAGCGGCACGAGCTACTTGTGGAACTGGAAACTCAACGGCCAAAAGCTCGCCGCCCTGCGCGTCTCGTTCGTGGCAAAAGGCATCATAGATGAGGCCTCCCGCATCATGGTCATGGGCGACAAAGAAGGCTTTCACCCGCACCTCACGAACAACGTGAACGTCCTCTACGCCGACGGACACACGTCCAACGAACTCACCTTCCTCGACGACACACCCACGAAATGAGCGCCGCTATCCGACTCGACAATCTCCGCAAATCCTTCGCCGGAAAACCCGCGCTGCACGGCATCTCCTTCGAGGTCCAGCGTGGCGAAATCTTCGGGCTACTCGGCCACAACGGCGCGGGGAAAAGCACGGCGCTCGGCATCCTGCTCGGCCAAGTGTACCCGGACGAAGGCGAGGCGTTTGTCGGCGGCATCAGCGTCCAGCGCGAGCGAGCGCGTGCGCTGTCAAAAGTGGGCGCAATCTTCGAGCAGCCGCGTTTCTACGACTACCTGAGCGGGTGGCGGAATCTGGAAATCTTCACCAGCTACAGCGCCGCAGTTTCTCGCGCGGAGCTGGACGACGCCATCGAGTTTGTCGGCCTCACGGCGCGCATCCGCGATAATGTGGGCACTTACAGCCAAGGAATGCGCCAACGGCTCGGCCTCGCGCAGGCGCTGCTTCCCGCACCGGAAGTCATCTTCCTCGACGAGCCGACGAACGGCCTCGACCCGGAAGGCATCGCCGAGATGCGCGTGCTCATCCAGCGGCTCCACCGCGAGCGCGGACTGACGGTGCTCTTCTGCTCGCACCTCCTCAGCGAAGTGGAAGTGCTCTGCGAGCGCGTCGCTATTTTGAACAAAGGCAACCTGCTCTACACCGGCCGCTGGCACGACCTCATGCCCAAAGGCACGCGCTACCGCATCGAGATGGAGCCGTGGTCGCCAGAGTTGCTCGGCGATGTGCAGCTCGTTCGCCCCGGCATCGTGGAAGTGCCGCCCGGCAGTGATGTCGCCGACCTCGTCGCTCGCTTGGTGGGCGCTGGGATAAAAGTCCGCGTCGTAGAGCCCGAGCGGCAGACGCTGGAGCAACTCTATCTCGAAAAAGTCCTGAACGTATGATGCTCTTTCTCCGACAATTCCGCGCCGAGCTGCTGAAGATGTTTGCCCGCAAACGCACATGGATGGGCTTCGGCGCGTTCTTCGTGCTGGAGCTGATCATCCTGCTGAAGCTCCAGACGAGCGAGGCCGAGCGCTTCTTCCAGCGCGACTTCACACGCAATACCGGCGGGATGGAGCTGATCTTCGGCGACTACTTTCGCGGGCTCACGATGGCGTTCATGGTCATGGGGCTCACCATGTTCCTGCTCGGCAGCGTCTTCCTCGCGCTCGTGGGCGGCGATGTCGTGAGCAAGGAAGTCGAAGACGGCACGATGCGCATGACGCTCTGCCGGCCCGTCAGCCGCTTCCGTGTGTTGCTCGTGAAGTATCTCTCGTGCGTCGTCTATACGCTGGTGCTCGTCGTCTTCATCGGCGTCACCGCGCTCCTCACCGGCATGGCGTGGCGCGGCGTCGGCGGACTCTTCGCGTATGTGCCGGAGGAGCGTCTGCTCGTGCTCTTTACGCAAACGGAGGGGCTCATCCGCTTCGGCTCGGCGCTGCTATTTTTGACTGCCAGCTTGCTCACGATCACCACGCTCGGCTTCATGTTCTCGTGCTTTAATGCAAAGCCCGCCGCTGCCACCGTCATCACGCTCACGCTCTTCCTCGCCGACCGCATTCTTTCGTTCATGCCGCAGTTCGAGAGCTACAAGCATTGGTTCATGACCACGCACATGGCGACGTGGACGAACATCTTCCGCGACCCGATCCCGTGGGAGCGCATCGCGGGCGATTACCTGTATCTCTTTGGGTTAAATGCGACGTTTCTAATCGTGGGATACGCGGTGTTTAGTCGGCGAGATTTCAAGTCGTAGAGTCGTCCGTTTCGCGGTGCGCTAAACTTCAGATATGAAACATGGGTAAATAATCGCTTGCCACCAACAAAGCGGGGAAATACCGATTCGTCATCCTGCGTCCGATGAATCTCGCCCACGCCACAACCAACACAACGCACAGCATTGTAATCGCTGCGAGTTGCGCGTCGGGCGGCAGGGCGGTGAGTGTCGGGGCCCGGATAGTTTCGGAGCTGCGAGCCGCAAAAGTAGTCAGTCCCGACAGTCGGGAGAACGACACCCCCGTGGAAGAAGGGTAGCACTCGCAAAGTGCCTGCATAGAAAATCTGCGCAATCTGCGGACAACAACGCCCGCTTTTTTATCCGCAGATTTCGTCCCGATAGAATCGGGACAGATTTCCGCACAGGCGTGTTCGACGGGTATTTCGGGGAGCCCGAAACTTCCCTCGAAGTGTTCGACGCCTCTGGCTGGGAGCCAAAAATCCCTGTCGAAGCCTTCGACCGGGGTGCTGGGGAGCCCGCTAACGGTGTCGAAGACTTCGACACTCTCCCGAGGGAGCCGCGCGGAGGCGTCGAAGCCTTCGATGGCTTTGCTGGGGTGCTCGCGGCGGGCGTCGAAGCCTTCGACGGGGTCACGCGGGAACCCGGCCCAATCGTCGAACACTTCGACGGCATTCTCGGGAAGCCCGAGCACGGCATCTTTCACGTCTAACCAACACAAAACCAGCAACTAACACATAAAATGGCCACCAATAATACTCCAGAAAGCTACGATCCACTCGTCGAACACCTCGAAGACGCCAAAGGCGGGGCTGCCGAGCACGGCGACGACATCGGGCTGAAGCAAAACGACACCGACGCAATCACCACCGACCTAGAGGCGCTCACGGGCAAACCCGCCGGGCCCGGTGGCGTCCCGCCTGCCGTCCCCGGATTGAAGGCGGAGTGGAATCTCGCGAAGGCGGCGAAAACCACCACGAGCGGACTCTTTCGCTCCGCGAAAAGCAACGGGCGCACGCTGGCGAAGGCGTGTGTGAATGTGCTCAAGCCGCGGCTCGGCGATGCTTGGAGCAATGACTGGCAGACCGCAGGCTTCACCACCGGCTCGCTCGCCATCCCGGAGAACCCGCTCACTTTGCTCCAGCAGTTGCGCGCCTATTTCGCCGCCAATCCCACGCACGAGCGCCTCGACATCGGCGGTGGCCTCAACGCCACCGCCGCCGCTTGCGAAGCCGCTGCCGACGCCATCGCCGCCGCCAGCACCGCGAGCAACGAGGCAAACACCAATGCCGGCATCGCAAAGGCCGCGCTGGAAGAGGGAATCAAGGCCGGGCGCAACCGTCTCAGCGGCCTGCGCGAAGAGCTGGCCCGCCTCATCAAAGGCGACGACGCCCGCTGGTATGCCTTCGGCTTCGAGCGCCCGGACGACCCGGAGACGCCCGAGACGCCCGAAAACCTCGTGCTCACCGCCAGCCCAGGCGGCCATTTATTCGCCGATTGGGACAACGCCCGCCGCGCCGAGAGCTACCGCGCCACCGTGTTCCACGCGACGACCGGCGCAAAGCTGCAAGAGCGTATGGTGCAAGACAGCGACGCAAATTTCAGCGGCCTGCCCACCGGCACCCCGCTGCGCGTGGAAGTCACCGCCATCAACGACGCAGGCGAGAGTGCGGCGGTGAGCGGGACGATCAATTTGTAAGCACCAAATCTATGAAAACTTTCTTCCTCATCCTTGCGCTCCTCAGCGCCCCCGCATACGCCCAAGCTCCCGCTGCCCCAACAGCCACAGCGTTGGAGCTTGCCCTTCGCGGCGAACTCGTATTCGACGTGAATTATTATATGCTCAAACACCCTGACATCGCCCGATTTTACGGCGGAAATGTCGAAAGTGTGCGCGTCCACTGGATCACTCAAGGGATGAGAGAGGGGCGGGAAAGCTCCCCAGTTTTCAATATTGGTTACTACAAAAAGGCATATCCAGATGTCGCGGCAATCTCTGCAACGGGCAAACACCGAGCCGTTGTTGAGCATTGGATAAAAACCGGTATCGGTGAGGGGCGTCAAGGCAGTGAGAATTTCGACGTGAAGGTTTATATGGAGACTTTGAAGGGGCGTATTCCCGACCTTACCTACGAAAAAGCGATCCGGCACTACATGTCCCTCCCAGCAGCTAAGCAGACGGCGTTTATCAAACTGGCACCCGCCCAAATTCAGCCGATGCCCGCCGTCGGAAAAGCGGATACGACCAAAGGCACGTTTCACATGGAGGTGGATGATGTCTGTGTTTTATATGTCAACGGCATCAAGGTTCATAAGGGCGGCTCAGTGCCGTCAAAATCTGATGAGGTGAGTCTGAATCCTGGAGATCGAGTTGTCGCGCAACTCAAAAGTGTCGGAGGGCCAAGATACTTTAAGCTGCTCTTTGTAACTTCCGATAAACGGCAGATGATCAATTTCAAAAACTCGACCTTCAAAATTCTTCCCGATGCCGAAGTCAACGACTTCACCCCGGCACAATATAGTGGTTACACGCGGTTCGCCCGTGAACTCAAAGGCGAACGCAATCCCTTTCCCTTCAAGAACAAGTCCGAGTATTTGTGGGGCGAATCCGACATCTCCACCCTTGGCTCAATTATTAGCCGGGAGATGTTTGCTCCACTGGTTTTGTAAAAATGCGGAAATCCACTGTGCTTTCGAGGGGATCATCCTGCGAAATCCACGGAGCCATTCGCAAGACGGCGACAAGCTCAGGCGTGAGGGGGCTGTGAACATCCGCAGCGGTGAGTTGACGCCCTGCCGGGCATCGGGCATTTTGCGGGCATGACCGCAATTTCTATCCATGAACTGCACGAGAACACTGATCTGTGGGTGCGCAAGGCGACCGAGCAGGAGCCTGTGGTGGTGACGGATGAGGGGAAGGCTGTCGCGAAGATCGTGCCGATTTCTGCCGAGCGAGAGGCAACTCCATTCCGCTCTCGGAAGCTGATTCCGGGGTATGAGGCGATCATGCACAAGCGGTATGGTGGGCCGGACTCGACGGAAATCGTGTCCGACATGCGCGACGGCAAATGATTTACTTGGACGCTGCTTACATCGCGAAGTTTTACGTGGAGGAGGAGGATTCGGAGCGCGTGCGCGCGTTCCTCGACGGGGCTCCTTCTGCGACGAGCTGTATTCACGCGATGGCGGAGGTGGCGTGCGTTTTTCACCGCAAGCTGAGGGAGGGGCATATCCCGCAGGAGGACTTTGAGTTCGTGTGCGCTCAATTTGAGGCGGACTGTGAGGCGGGGATTTGGAGCTGGTTGCCGATGTCGGAAGCTCTTGTGCAGTCGGTGCGTCGAAAAATCAGCACGCTCCCGGCGACGATTTTCCTCCGCGCTGCAGATGCTCTCCACCTGATGTGTGCTGCAGCGGAGGGATGCGCGGCTGTTCACACGAGCGACCGCCACATGATCGCCGCCGCCCCCTCGTTTGGGCTGAAAGCGGTGAGGCTGTAAACTCCCTCCGCAGTCGGCGATGGTGGCGCTGCTCGGCGGGGTGACGGTGACGGAGACCGGCGCTGGCCCGCTGCTCACCGTGGAAGTGCGCGACCTTTACCCCATCGGCGACCCCGCGCACCCGCAGCGCTGGACCTGTCTAAAAGTTTGTGTTTAAGGGCGGTTGATGTGTTGATGGATTTGCTAGGGAGCCTGCGTTGTGGGCGAGGCAGCCTGGCAGAAGCGCGGGCCGAATTGGATGGCGAATTGGTTGGCGGCGGACTTCCAGTTCAGCGGTG